>NZ_JARVSS010000001.1:0-297380 GCF_030209095.1 Pseudomonas sp. lyk4-R2A-8 | reverse complement strand
TGGCGGTAGATGATCCGAGTGTTCTTAAGGCTGATACCGGCAGCGCGCAGGAAGATACGGTTGCCACCGGCAACGTGCTGACCAACGACAGCGACGTGGACAACGTGTTGACTGTGGCGAGCTTCAACGTCGGTGGCACCACTTACACCGCCGGCCAAACCGCCTTCATTACAGGCGTGGGTTCGATCACCATCGGTGCGAACGGTGCGTACACCTTCACCCCGGTCAAAGACTTCAACGGCGACGTCCCACAGATCGGCTACACCACCAACACCGGCTCCAGCAGCACGCTCAATGTGAACATCGTGGCGGTCAACGATGCGCCGACGGCAGCCAATGGTGTTGTCGCGAGCAATGAGGACACCTCGGTCGAACTGACCTGGGCGACTTTCGGTGTCAAGGATGTGGACTCGTCCAATCCGAAGGTGGTGTTCACCAGCCTGCCCGCCGGTTCCATCGAGTACAACGTCAACGGCACGTGGGTCAAACTGACGTCGGCGGACCTGAAGACCGATACCTCGGCGGGCAAGGCGTTCAGCCAGTCTGATTTCGATAACCACAACGTGCGTTTCACCCCGGCGGCCAACGAGTCGGGTGACAACAGCTTCGGCGGCACCGGTGTGGGCAACATGCAAGTCGATTACACCCAGCTGAAGTTCCAGGCTACCGACGGCACTGCCTACAGCGATACCAAGATCATCACTGTGGATATCCACCCGGTGACGGACGTTCCTGTCGTGACGGTCGGCGCATTCAGCGCTGTGCCGACCGGCCTGATCATTCAAACCTGGAGCGGCGGCAACCTGCGTGCTGATTTGGGCACCAATGGTAACGGGGTGGCCAATTCCAGCGATCTGATCCGCGTGATCGACGCCAAGACCGCCGCCAGCGCGATCACCAGCGGCGTGACCAGCAACGTCAGCAACGGCAATGTGGCTGAGGGGACCGCGACCAAAGTGTCCGGCCTGGTCTATATGGAAGCCGGTAAGAGCTACACCTTCACCGGCACCGCCGACGACAGCCTGGCCATTACCGTGGGCGGCAAGTTGGTCGCCACCGAAACCTGGAGCAAGGGCAGCGCGATTACCGGCACGGCCTTCACTCCGGCGGAGTCGGGTTACTACACCCTCGACATCTACCACTACAACCAGGCCGGCGGCGGCAACTACGACGTCAATGTGTCGATCAACAGCGGCCCGTCGATGTCGCTGGGCAACAGCGGCCTGCAGACCTACACCAGCGTGGACGCCTTGAAAGCGGCCGGCGCGGTGCTGGGCGACAGCCATGTGGTCAATGGCGAAGGCTATTACACCGGCTACGTCTACAACCGTGGCCTGGAAGACACCGCCATCAAGGTCGCGCCGATCACTACCACGTTTGTCGACAACGACGGCTCGGAATCCCACAAGGTGGAAATCAGCGGCCTGCCCGTCGGCACCGTGATCACTGACGGCACCACGGGCCACAGCTTCACGTCGACCGGCGCATCCACGCTGTACGATGTCAGCACCTGGAACCTGAAGACCCTGACGGTTACGCCGTTCAAGGATTCCACCGCCAGCTTCGATATCACCGTGAAAGCGACCGCCAAAGAATTGAGCACCGGCGTTGAAGCGGTCACAACCGGCAAAGTGAGCATCGTGGTCACTGCCGTCAACGACGCGCCTACCCTGGACCTCAGCACCGCGGACGGTTCTGTCGCCACGGGCTTCAACACTTCATACACCGAGCGCGGTACCAGCGGCGTTGCGATTACCGGCAACGTGGCCATCAGTGACGTCGACAGCACCCAGATGCAAAGCGCGACCATCACCCTGAAAAACGCGAGTTCGGGTGACGTGCTCAGCTCCAACCTGGTGGCTGTGGGCGGTACCTACAAAGGTGTCACCGTGACCAGCGTCGGCACGGATGTCAGCGGCAAGATCGTGCTGACTCTGTCGGGTGTGGCTGATGCGGCGACCTACAAAGCGTTGCTTGAGTCGTTCCAGTACTCCAGCACCAGCAAGTACCCAGCCATTGGTGAACGCACCATCGACATCGCCGTGACTGACAACGAAGGTAGCAACAGCCTGAGTTCGTCGGTAGCGACGACCACCATTACGGTCAAGCCTCAGGTCTACACGCCGGTCACGGAAGGCGGTGCGGCGGCGGATACCATTGATCTGGGCTCCAGCTCGGCCAACAACATCGTGGTCGGCGACAAGGGTGGCATCACCACTCCAGGTGCCAACTACAACATCGCGTTTATCGTCGACACCTCGGGCAGTATCGAGACGAGCGCGATGACGTCGATCAAGACCCAGCTCTCGAGTATCTTCGATACCCTGATCGCCAACGCCAAGCTGACGGGGTCCGGCGTGGTGAAAGTGCTGTTGGTCGACTTCGATACCAAGGTTGAATCGCAGGTGTCAGTCAACCTGGCCGACCAGGCTGCTGCCAAGGCCGCCCTGCAGACAGTGTTGAACAGCATGGCTTCGGGCGACGCGACCAACTACCAGGATGCCTTCAACGCGGCAACTGCCTGGTTCAAGAGCAATGACGCGACCAGCAACGCCGGTGCAAAAAACCTGACGTATTTCATTACCGACGGTGAGCCGAATGTCTACAACGCTACGTACGACAACATCAGCCTGGGGTATACCAGCTCTTGGTGGGGGTCCAACGTTACCTTTGACAACAAGGTCAACGCCTACACCTACACCCTGGGCCAGACCACTCCGGTCACTGCAACGATCTACGGTCAGACGCAGGTCATTGTCGACAAAGACGGCAAGGTTTACTCGTACGATTCGTACGGCACCAAGAGCTTCGAAGGGTATGTTGTCTCCGATGGCCGCGGTGGTTTCGATGTCGCGGGCGCTACCGGCAACTCCGGCCGTTATGATTACGCGCTGGAAAACGCCAAGGCCGCTTACACGGCGCTGACGACTTCTGTCACGGGTGGGGTTGAGGTACAAGCCATCGGCCTGGGCAACAGCGTCGATAAGGACATGCTTCAGAAGTACTTCGACAGCGACAAGACAGTCAGCACCATCGATACCGCGAAGCTGGCCGATACCATTACTGGCCACACGGCCGATACCGGTGCCGACAACGTCTTCGGCGGCTCGGGCAACGACATCATCTTCGGTGACCTGATCAGCTACAAAGGCCAGGAGGGCGGCGCCGCGCTCAAGGCGTTCGCCGCCGAGAAGCTGTCCACCACCGTCGACCAGATCGATGACCGCAGCTTGCATCAGTACATCACTGAACACGTGCAGGACATCGGTGCTCTGGCCAACGCGTCGAACATCTATGGCACCAATGACGGCGGCGATACCCTGATCGGTAACGCCGGTAACGACATCCTGTTCGGCCAGGGCGGCAACGACGCTCTCTCCGGCGGCGTCGGCAACGACATCCTGGTGGGCGGCAAAGGTAATGATGTGCTCAGCGGCGGTGCGGGTGCCGATACCTTCGTGTGGCTCAAGGGCGACACCAACACCAACGGCGGTTTCGATCGCATCACCGACTTCAAGCACGGCGAAGGCGACAAGCTGGACCTGTCCGATTTGCTGCAAGGTAATAACGACACCAACCTGGCTAACTATCTGAAGCTATCAACCGATGCTTCGGGCAACTCGACGCTGAGTGTCAGCAGCACGGGCGCATTCACCGCTTCAGGTGGTGGCACGGCCGATGTCACGATCAAGGTCGATGGCGCGAGCTGGGGCAGTGGCAGCGCCGCGATCAACAGCCTGATCGCCGGTGGCGACCTGACCGTCAAGCATCACGACTGATCCTGCGGCGGCGCCAATCTTTCGGGATTGGCGCCCCTTGGGCATCAGCGTCGGGAAAATGTGTGTAATCTCTGCAGAGGCCGCGCGCGGCACCTGCAGGGATTTTTTTATTGGGAGAACGTTAATGTTCTACGTGCAACGCGATCAGAACAACGCTTTGGTGCGCGTCGAGGCGCAGGCTTACGCCGAAGCCACCGAGACGCTACCGGCCGACCATCACGAGATTCAGGCGTGGTTCGCCGACGATGCGGTCGACAACAGCCTCAAGCAGCTCAAGCAAAGTGACCTTGAGATGATTCGAGTGCTCGATGACTTGATCCAGGTCTTGATCACCAAAAACGTGATGAGCATCACTGACCTGCCACCCGCCGCGCAGGTCAAGTTCCTTGAGCGTACCCAGGCCCGGGCGGCCCTGGGCGGGTTGAGCGAACTGATCAATGACGATGAAACCGGTTTGATCTGAGCCGCGTACGCCTGCTTCACGGCGCGGCCGTCAAGAAGGCTTCGCCGCTACTTCCAGGGCGCCGGTTCACCGACCAGTTGGCCTTGCACCCCTTCAATGCCCATCTCGCGAATCACGCGCAATTCACCTTCGGTTTCCACGCGCTCGGCAATCAGCGGTAAATCGATGCTGTGAGCGGCACGCTGGATCGCTTCGATAAAAAACCGCTTGTGGCTTTCCTGATCGATGGTACGGATGTAGCTGCCGTCGATTTTCAAGTACGCCAGGCCCAGGTTCGCCAGGTTGCCGATCATGCTGAAACGCCCGCCGAAACGTTGCAGGCCAAGGCTGAAGCCCAGGCTGCGCATGCGTCGGGTCAGGCGCTCCAGTTGTGATTGCTCGGGCACTTGCTCCTCACCGATCTCCAGCGTCAGGCGCGGTCCCAGCGCGGGATGCTGCGCCAGGCGTTCGAAAACACGCTCCAGCGCCTGAGGGTCGTTCAAGGTGGCGGCCGACAGGTTCAAGGCCACCGATGGGCTGTGTTGGGTCAGGTGCTTGATCACCAGGTCGAGCATCAGCTGATCAAGGCGCGCGGTCCAGCCGAAGCGCTCCAGCCACGGCAAAAAGTGGCCCGCCGCGATGGTCTGGCCCTGTGGGTCGAGCAAGCGTGACAGCACTTTGTAATGCAGCACCTGCCGGGTATCACTGCTGCTCACCACCGGTTGGAAAAACAACCGGAAGCGCCCTTGGGTCAGGGCGTTGTCGAGCAAGGTGTGCCAGCTGTGGTGATCGTCGCCGACGGTGCCTTGGGTCTGGTGTTCCAGGCAGACCCATGTCTGGCCGGTACCGGCTTCGGCCTGGGCCAGTGCCTGGTCGGCCAGCATCAACAAGTCGGCCGAGGCATCGCCCGGTTTGTACGGTGCCAGCCCGATGTAGGCCACGGTCGGCGTATCGGTGGCGCCCGTTTCATAGAGGCTTTGCAGGGTGTTTTCCAGCGCCTGGGCCAGTTGCTGCGCTTCATCGCGCACCAGGCCAGGGGCGAGCACGGCGAACTCGCCGCCACGGCTGCGGGTAATCAGGTTCTGGGTTTCGGGGTACTTGGCGCACGTGCGCACCAGTTGCTGGCTGACGGCCTGCAGCAGTTGGTCGGTGCGTTGCCCGCCCAGGCGCTGGTTGAGGCCGCTCAAGTCGTTGACTCGCAACATCAGCAGGTAGCCCGAGCTTGCATCCTCAAGGTTGCTGACGCGGGACTGCAACTGCATCTCGAAATAGCGACGGTTGGCCAGGCCCGTAAGGCTGTCCTGATAGGACTCTACCCGCAGCTTCTCGCTGCGCTCGGTCTGTTCATGGAACAGCGCCTTGAGCTTCTCCACCATCTGGTTCATGGCCTGCACCACTCGGCGCAGCTCAGGGGTGCGGGGCAGGTCGGGCAAGCTCAGGAACTCACGACGGGCGATGGCATGGGACTGCTCGACCATATAATCCAGCGGCTTCAATTGACGCCGCAGCAACAGCGCGCCCAGGACCGCGCTCACCGCGCCGCAGAGCAGCAGCCAGCCGAGGCTCCCCAACGCGCTGTGCCACAGCTTGGCCAGGGCGAACATTGGGTGGCTGACCACCTCCACCCGCGCCGCCTGCTGCCAGCCACGGCTGACGATGGCATCGCCGCCGGCCGGGGCCAGGCCGATCATCTTCACGAACCACGCCGGGACGCTGCTGGCGTCCGGCTCGGCGGCGCGCTCCACCAGTACCTGGTTGGTGCTCAGGTCCACCACGCGGATGCTGGCGTAATAGCCGCTGTCGAAGATCGAACTGACCATCAGTTCGGTCATTGCCGGGTCATCGATATTCGGTGTCAACGACAGCGCCAGCGCGGTGGCGGCGTCCTGGGCGTGGGAGCGCAGCTGATTGACGTACTGGGTACGCGAACTTTCCAGGCTGACGAAGAAGCTACCGCTGAACGCGACCACCAGGAACACGCAGATAGCGATCAGCAATTGTTTGAACAGTGACATCGTAGCTCCTGTTAATTATCCGAACCGGTCGGAAACCCTTCGGCGGTCATTTTCTTCAACACATCCTGCCAACGCGACAGACGCTTGGTGTCACCGACTTTCTTGTTGCCCGTTGCGCCGGTCAGCCACAGCCCTTCGCCGTTGAAGGCATACACCGGCAGCAGGTCAGGACGTTGGCTGGCCGGCAGAATCGGGTCCATCAGGCTGTCCAGCACCAAAGGCATGGCCTCGGGGCTTGAATAGTAGGTCAGTACCATATGCGCACGATTCTGGCGCAAGGCCTTGACGTAGGTAATGCGCAGCTTCTCGGCCGGTACGCCCAGATGACGCAGGCTGAAGTATTTGGCGATGGCATAGTCTTCACAATCGCCGGCGCCTTTCCACAAGGACTGAATGGGCGTCGCCCAATAATCCACCTCGTGCCACAGATCGATATCTTCTTCGTAGTGCAACTGACGGTTGAAGAACAAGTTGACCACTTTGAGTTGTTCGCTCTCGCTGACCTGCTTCTGCGTGGCCAGCAGCTGTTGCCAGGCATCGATGCGCTGCCGCCCCGCGCCCAATGGTCCGTACAGCGCTTCGGCTTTGCGGCTGATCTGGCTGAAATCCCAGTCGGCGAGTAAGTCGCCCAGCAGCCCACCGCCCAACACCACCGTGATGGCGAGGCTGTAGAGGAACCGCGAGAGTTTGAAGCGTATCGCCACTGCGCTTACCCAAAACGTGCAGCCTGGAAGGTGTCGCAATGGTGCGGGGATGGCGGGTAAAAAACAATGGCACGATGAAATCACCGCCCAGCAAATGACGGTATTTTTCGTCAGTAAATTGGCAGTTTTCCGCTCGTCTGAAAGGCTGATGGTTTTTTGATCAAAATAATGACACTTCATTGGGCCTGACCCAGAATGCAGCCCATAACATGCTGACAAGAATACGTACGGGCAGACCTGATTGGCCGACCTTTCACGTCTTCGAACGGCGCTGCGAAGGAGCCCCCGGCCATGAGCCGCACCGATGATTTATTTGCCTTGTTCGGCAACAGCGTTTCCCGTGACCCGAAGGGCAAAAATGCGCGGCTGCACTTTTTCGGCAGTATTCCATTTGATGACGGCACCCGCGTGAACCGTGAAGATGGCTCGCGCATCCACCCTCATGGGACTCACGGTAATCCGTCATCCTCGCATGTCGAAGCCGCCCCGTTGCGCGCCACCGTGGTGGCTGTGGTCTCGGTTAATGGCGGCGTGGGTCGTAGCACACTGGTCACGGCATTGAGCAGCGGCTTGCAACGCCTGGGTGAGTCGGTCGTGGCAGTGGACCTGGACCCGCAAAACGCGTTGCGCCAGCACTTCGGCGTTGATCACCTGCGGCCCGGTGTGGGGCGCAGCAGCCTGCTCAACGCGCCGTGGACCACCGCCTTGCAAGCGGGGTTCGCCGGTTGCCAGGTGATCCCTTTCGGCGACACCGACAGTCGCCAGAAAGAAGGCCTGCAGCGCTGGCTCACGCGCGAGCCGGCCTGGTTGGCCGAGCACCTCTCGGCCATGGGGCTGAGCGCAGGCCACACGGTGATCATCGATACGCCTGCCGGTAACAATGTATATGTGCATCAAGCCCTGAGCGTGGCCGACATCGTGTTGGTGATCGCCCAGCCGAATGCCGCTTGCCTGGGTACTCAGGATCAGTTGGACGCCCTGTTGACGCCCTACCTTGAGCGGGCGCGCGCGCCACGTTGCCACTTCGTGATCAATCAACTGGATGAGCACTCGGCGTTTAACCGAGAGATGCTCGAAGCCTTCAAGCTGCGTCGCAGGACGAGCCCCTCGGTGGTCGTGCGCGGCGACGCGCTCATCAGCCAAGCCCTGGCCTTTGCCACCGACCCGCTGGATAACGCAGCGTCCAGCCCGGCAGCTGCCGATATCAATGAGTTGTGCCGGTTATTGATCGCGCTCAAAAGAGCCGCGTAGAGCGCGGTTTATTCGCTTAAGCCAGACGCTTATGCACAATCGGTTGGATGCGTCATTAAGAAACACTCTTTTTGTGGAGCGTTTCTCATCTGGGTTTAACTGCCTGTTTTAAGTGCACTTTATGATGTGAACAAAAAATGACCAGTACGGCTTTTTGTCTATGACCCAGGCGTTCAGAGGCCTCGCAAATAAACCATCAACAGAGTTATCCACAGGCTGGGCTGCGTCAATTTGCCCCTTGATCGCGCTCGGCAAGCACCATCAAGTTGCGCGGTGTCAGAGCGGCATCGCAGAAGCTGCCCAGTTCAACGCGGTAGCCTTGTTCCTTCAGAAACAGCGCGCGATCCAGCACCAGCCATATTTCCAGCGGTCGTCGAAACAGCCCGCGTACCAATTCCAGGTTTCTCACCTCGGCCAAGCGAGTCCAGCCGTATGCCTCCAGCGCGGCCCAATCCTGCTGGCCTGTGGATAAACCTTTGCGACTCGCCAGCGCCTCGCAGTAGTCGGCGAACGGCACGTTCAACCACGCAGGGGGCAGAGGCGGGGTGGGTAGGTACTCGTCGCAACCGCGTAATTGACGTTGCAGTTGATCGAAGCCCAGGCGGCGGGCCATGGACGTGTCCCGCTGCTGGCGTACACGCTTGCCGGCGGTGACGGTTTCGCTGAGCGGCAGGCCGAGATCTTCGATCGACAGTCGCAAAGTTGATGCGCGGCCCGCCTCGGACAATGGTTGATAGGTCCGTGCGCTGATGCGGTTGTAGCAGCAGGGTGCCAGGGCCAGCTGTTTGCAGCCCTGTGCGCTGGCCAGTTGCAGCAGGCGCACATGCAGGTCACCGCAGGCGTGCAGGGCGACGGGTGTGTGTTCGGCGCTGATGGTTACGGGGGCCATGACGTCTTGCAGGCGATGGGTCGCGGGCAGGCCATGGTGATCGCTCAGTGCCTGCCCGGCGGCGACCAACGCCGGGTCATATTCAAGGCAAGTCAGCTGTTGCCCGGTTTGCAGCAAGCGGCGGCCCAGGTGGCCTTTGCCGGCGCACCAGTCCAGCCAGTGCTTGGGGGCTTGCGCGAACTGCAGGGCGGCGCCGAAGGCTTCGATCTGCTGCCACTTGCGGCCCGGCACATCGACATTCAGGCGGTGATGCGCGGCGGGCAGGGGGCGGGTCGGCAACTTATCCACAGCACTGAGCTGGCGAGCCTGCGCAGCGAGCTGTGGAAACGGCGCGGGCGCCGCAAGATCGTAGGGGTTGTTGTGGCTGGCTTCGGCGTCGTCCAGCGAGCGTTGACGCAGCCAGCGCGCAAGCTCGGGGTGTCGGGATTCCCAGGCCAGTTGGCGATGGGTAAAGGGCCGTGGTTTCCACAGCCCTTGATGCTCGATCAGGAAGGCATCGAGTGCCTGGAAGCGCGCCTCAACGTCCCTGGCAGGCATCGACGCGCAGCCAGCGTTCCAGCAGTTTGAAACCGCGTACCAGGATGTACGCCATCAACAGGTAGAACAAACCGGCGGCAAAGAAGATCTCCACCGGCAGGTAGGTCCGGGCAATGATGGTTCGCGCCATGCCGGTCAGTTCCAGCAGCGTCACGGTACTGGCCAGGGCGCTGGCCTTGAGCATCAGGATCACTTCGTTGCTGTAGGCCGGCAGGCCAATGCGCGAGGCGCGGGGCAGGATGATATAGAACAGCGTCTTGGGCCTGGACATGCCCAGGGCGCGGGCGGCTTCGATTTCACCCGGTGGGATGGCCTGGATCGCCCCGCGCAGGATCTCGGCGATATAGGCGGCGGTATGCAGGGTCATGGTGGCGGTGGCGCACCAGAACGGATCGCGCAGGTAGGGCCACATGAAGCTGTTACGCACCGCATCGAACTGTGCCAGCCCGTAGTAGACCAGGAACAGCTGCACCAGCAGTGGCGTACCCCGAAAGAAGAAAATGTAAGCGTAAGGCAGGGCGCTCACATACCAGCGGCGCGACGAGCGGGCGATGCCCAGGGGGATTGCCAGCAGCAGCCCGGCGATGACCGCGATGGCCACCAGCTCCAGGGTGAGGACGGCGCCCTGTGCCAATTTGGGCAGCCATTTGATGATCACGGCCCAGTTCAGGCCCAGGTCGAAATGCGCCAGCCAGCTGTAGTCGCCGCTCATTGGGTGCTCCTTGCAAAGCCGCGGGCGGCGCGTTTTTCCAGGAAGTGCAGGGTGGTCATGGCCAGTACGGTGAGCCCCAGATACATGAGCGCCGCGACCATGAAGAACGTGAACGGTTGCTTGGTCACCGTAACGCCGATCTGTGCGTGACGCATGATTTCTTCCAGGCCGATCACCGACACCAGTGCAGTGTCTTTCATCAGGATCATGAACAGGTTGCCCAGGCCCGGCAGGGCGATGCGCCACATCTGCGGCATGATCAGGCGGGTGAAGATCCGCAGCTTCGACAGCCCCAGTGCGACGCCCGCTTCGCGGTGGCCCTTGGGGATGGCGAGGATCGCGCCACGGAATACTTCGGTGGCGTAGGCGCCGAAGCACAGGCCGAGGGCGATGACGCCTGCGGCAAAGGCGCTGAGGGACAGGTCGGGATTGCCGAAGAACTCCCCGAGCGCGCGCATCAGGTTGACGGTGCCAAAGTAAATCAGCAGCACCCATAGCAGCTCGGGAATGCCGCGAACAAGGGTCGAGTACGCACCGCCAAGCCACTGCAGCGGCTTGTACGGGGATGTCTTGGCCAGGGCGCCGGCCAGGCCGAGCACCAGCCCCAGGCACAGGGCCGTGAGTGCCAGTTTGACGGTCATCAGCGCGCCGGCGGCGAGCGCCGGGCCGAATCCGTAAAGGTCGAAATTCATGGTGTTTTCATATCGCGGCAGGCATTGCTAAAAGCCGACGCGCGCAAACGAGCGCGCCGGGCAGGCCGTTCAGGTCATTCGATGCTGAACGGGAAGTACTTGTCGTTGATTTTCTTGTAGGTGCCGTCTGCCTTGATCTCTGCCAGGGCTTTGTTCAGGCGCTCGCGCAGCGGGTCGCCTTTGCGTACGGCGATACCGATCTTGTCGCTCTCCACGACAGGCTCACCTTTGAATTCAAAGTTGGAGCCGTCTTTGCTTTTGAGCCACTCATACTGCACGTACTTATCCGCCAGAATGCCATCGACACGCCCGGAGATCAGGTCGAGGTAGGCGTTTTCCTGAGTGTCATAAAGGCTGACCTTGACGTTGTAGTCATCTTCCATGTTGCGGTCGTCCAGCCAGGTGCCGGCGAGTGTTGCGCGTTGGGCACCGATGGTCTTGCCGCTGAGATAAGCCTTGTCTGTCTTGAAGTCGGTGGCCTTGGGCGCGATGAACTGCAGCTTGTTGGAGTAGTACGGTTCGGTGAAGTCGACGGCCTGCTTGCGTTCGTCGGTGATCGACAGCGAGGACACCAGGAAGTCGAATTTCTTGGCGTTCAGGGCCGGGATGATGCCGTCCCAGTCGGACACATACACTTCGCACTTCTCGACTTTCATCTTGGCGCACAGGGCGTCGCCGATGTCTTTGTCGAAGCCGACCACTTGGCCACTGGCGTCTTTATTGTTGAACGGCGGGTAGGCCGCCTCGATCCCCATTTTCAAGGTTTCTGCCATGGCCGTGGCGCTGAACGCCATCGAAACGGCTGCGGCCAGAAGGAATTTTTTATAGTTCTGCATGCATGTTGCTCCGTTAGCGGTTGCTGGACATGAATTGTTTGCAGCGCGCCGAAAGCGGGTTTTCAAACACCTGCTGTGGCGATCCTTGTTCCTCGATCAAGCCCTGATGAAGGAACACCACCTCACTGGACACCTGGCGGGCAAAGCCCATTTCGTGGGTAACCAGCAACATGGTGCGGCCTTCTTCGGCCAGCGCGCGGATCACACTAAGTACTTCCTGAACCATTTCCGGGTCAAGCGCGGAAGTGGGCTCGTCGAACAGGATGACCTTGGGCTGCATCGCCAGGGTGCGGGCAATGGCGGCGCGTTGCTGCTGGCCGCCGGACAATTGCGCCGGGTAGGCATGGCGCTTGTCGGCAATGCCGACCTTGGCCAGCAGGGCTTCGGCCACTTCGATGGCTTCGGCCTTGCTCTGCCCGAGCACACGGCGGGGCGCCTCTATGATGTTGTCGAGGATGCTCATGTGCGGCCACAGGTTAAAGTTTTGAAACACAAAACCGATTTCGCTGCGCAGGCGGTTGATCTGCCTGCCGTCGGCAGCCATCAGCTCGCCGTTCTTGGCAGCCTTGAGCTTGAGTTCTTCGCCGGCCACCAGGATCTGGCCCTGGTGTGGGTTCTCCAGCAGGTTGATGCAGCGCAGGAATGTGGACTTGCCGGAACCGGAAGAACCCAGGATCGAGATCACGTCGCCGTCGCGAGCGGTCAGCGAGATACCTTTGAGTACCTCCAGCTCACCATAACGTTTATGCAAGTTGCGGATTTCAAGCGCGGGCGTGGCCTCGGCCATGTGGGGTCCTCATTGTGTTCTGCGTGCCTGCTGCAGGGCCGCCTTCATGGCGAGGCGCCAAGCTAGCATAGCGTCCGGATGGCAGCCAACAGCGTGGCGGGCGGTAAACAGACGGCGTGCGGCAGGGTGTCGCATCGGCACAGCGGCGTGTCGCGCCGTCAACAACCGAACAAGCGTTTGAACCCGCAACGCCGCAGGCTTCGCGTCAAAAAGGGCGCGATGGTGCCAGCTTTGGCAAGGTGTTGGAAGGGTTAAAGGGGCAAACGGTCGCTATCGGCGCTTTTATGGGGCGCTACTTATTTTTTGTGTGTGTTTTTGGTGCGCGTATCGGCCTGAATAGTGAGTCGCTCGGTAACGCTATAGCGGAATGCCATTGTTCTCAATGACTTGCGTGCGCTGTGGAAAAGTCCTACAGCCCGCGTCAATCGCGGCTTTGTAACATTTTGGCGCAAATCTTGCGTAAAAAATAAAGAACGCCCTGTTGGTTTCTTTTCACGAGGAGGATCCCAGGTCGGGCGGACCGTTTTCGCAATTCCTCGCAAAGGTGTGTCAATGAGTAGTACGCAAAGCTCCAATGACCTCGAACAGGGGCTCAAGCCGCGCCACGTCACGATGCTGTCGATTGCCGGCGTCATCGGTGCCGGTCTGTTTGTCGGCTCCGGCCACGCGATTGCCGCTGCCGGCCCAGCGGTGCTGCTGGCCTATGCCGCCGCGGGCACGTTGGTGGTGCTGGTGATGCGCATGCTGGCCGAAATGGCCGTGGCGTCGCCCGACACCGGTTCGTTTTCCACGTATGCCGACCGTGCGATCGGCCATTGGGCCGGTTTTACCATCGGTTGGTTGTACTGGTGGTTCTGGGTGCTGGTGATTCCATTGGAAGCCAACGCGGCCGCCACGATCCTGCATGCCTGGTTCCCTGACGTGGCGATCTGGGCGTTCACGCTGGTGATTACCCTGCTGTTGACGGCCACCAACCTGTTCAGTGTGAAGAACTACGGTGAGTTCGAGTTCTGGTTCGCGCTGATCAAGGTCGTGGCCATCGTGGGTTTCGTGATCCTCGGCCTGGCGGCGATTTTCGGTTTCCTGCCGACCAGCCAGGTCAGCGGCGTCTCGCACCTGTTCGACACTCAGGGCTTTATGCCTAACGGAATGGGCGCGGTGCTGGCTGCCATCCTGACCACCATGTTCTCGTTCATGGGCACTGAGATCGTCACCATCGCCGCGGCCGAGTCGAAGAACCCGGGCCAACAGATCACCAAGGCGACCAACTCGGTCATCTGGCGTATCGGCCTGTTCTACCTGTTGTCGATCTTCATTGTTGTCTCCCTGGTGCCTTGGAACGATCCGACTCTGGCTGCGGTAGGTTCCTACCAGACCGTGCTTGAACGCATGGGCATTCCGAATGCCAAGCTGATCGTTGACCTGGTAGTGCTGGTGGCGGTGACCAGTTGCCTGAACTCGGCGCTGTATACCGCATCGCGCATGCTGTTCTCCCTGGGCCGTCGTGGTGACGCCCCGGCCGTGGCCAAACGCACCAACAAGAGCGGTACGCCTTACTGGGCGGTGATGCTGTCCACCGGCGCGGCATTCCTTGCCGTGTTCGCCAACTACGTGGCTCCGGCCGCGGTGTTCGAATTCCTGCTGGCCAGCTCCGGCGCTATCGCCTTGCTGGTGTATCTGGTAATCGCAGTGTCGCAACTGCGCATGCGCCAGAAACGCACGGCGGCAGGCGAGAAGATTGTCTTCAAGATGTGGCTGTTCCCCGGCCTGACCTACGCGGTGATGGTGTTCATCGTGGGCACGTTGACCATCATGCTGTTCCAGGAAGCGCATCGCGTGGAGATCATCGCGACGGGCATCCTGAGCCTGCTGGTAGTGGCGGCGGGGTTGATGGTGTCGAGCCGGCGCAAGGCTCAGAGAGTAGGGGCTGCGGTGCTTAACTGACCGCCATTCCAATGTGGGAGGGGGCAAGCCCCTCCCATTTTTTGTCAGTCTTGCGAGTTGGTAAGGGCTTGGGAGGCGGCAATGTAGTCCGCTTGAAACTGCGGCGATTCGATCCACGCCAGTGCGGCGGCTTCATCATCGCTGTCCGTGGCCCACTGCCGGTACTCGATCAGTGCCGCCAGGATAAAGTCGGTAGCTTCTTCTTCGCCTTCCTGCTCAAGTACCAGCGCGAGCAGCGGGTGGGCCAGGAATGCCGCGCATAGCGCTTGCTGACTGATCTCGCCGGCAACGCGCATCTCCACGAACAGCTCTGTTAAATCCACCGACTCCAAATCGATACGGCTGTCATCGCCGGCGAACGCATCCGGCTTAGTCGCGACCGCGCGCTGGGTGCGGTTCTGTTTGGCCTTGGCCTTGGCCCGGTGGGCACGTTTTTGCTGCTTGTTCGGCGAGGCCATGGGCTCACGTCCTTGGGGTCAGGATCTGGGTCAGGTATTGAAGCGCAGGTTGGCGCAAATCCCAAGGGTATCTGCCATTAATTGGCTGGCATGTTCTCGCCGTTCCAGCCGCTCGCCTGGTAATCACGCCAGTAGATGCTTAGGCTTGCGCCTTTGCGTTCCACCAGGGCGTTTCCATGACCCGCGACACCCTCGAACATCACCAAATCCCTATCTACTTCGTCACCGTCCTGCTGGCTGTCGGCTTCGGCCTGCTTGCGCCTTCGTGGGGGCACGGCCTGGGTGTGTGGATCACACCGGCCATCGCGGTGCTGATGTACGCGATGTTCCTGCAAATTCCGTTTCTGGACCTGCGCGAAGGCTTGAGCCGCAAGCGCTTCATGGCGGCCTTGCTGCTGGCTAATTTCATCCTGGTGCCCTTGCTGGTGTGGGGGCTGACCCTTGGCTTGGCGGAGCGTCCGGCGCTGCTGGTGGGGGCGTTGCTGGTGTTGCTGACGCCGTGCATTGATTACGTGGTGGTGTTTACCCATATCGGTAAGGGCGATTCGCGGTTGATGCTCGCGGCGACGCCGGTGCTGCTTTTGCTGCAGTTGCTGCTGTTGCCGCTGTACTTGGGGCTGATGCTGGGGGCGCAATCCGGCGTGGTGATTGACGCGCAGCCGTTTGTGCAGGCGTTTGTGCTGCTGATTGTGGTGCCGATGGTGGCGGCGGTGGCGACCACGTTTGTGGCGCGCAGGTCGGCGCAGGTCGGCGCTTGGAGCGCGGCTTGGGCCTGGCTGCCGGTGCCAGCGATGGCGCTGGTGCTGTTTGTGGTGATCGGTTCGCAGATCACGTCGGTAGTGCGCGATTTCAGCCTGTTGCTGCCGGTCATTCCGGTCTATGTAGGTTTCCTGTTGCTGGCGCCGCTGACGGGCGCCTTGGCCGCGCGGCTGTTCGCGTTGCCGAGTGCGCCCGCGCGGGCGGTGACGTTCAGCGCGTCGACGCGCAATTCGCTGGTGGTGCTGCCGCTGGCGTTGGCATTACCCGAGGAGGTGCGTGGGCTGGCCGCTACGGCTGTCATCCTGCAAACCCTGGTGGAGCTGGTCGGCGAATTAATCTACGTGCGCCTGGTACCCGCACTGGTATGGCGTGGCGGGCGCTGAAGGGTGAAAGATTGAGGGTTGTTCAGGCGTTATTCAGCAGGGCGACCGGCACCATAGGTCGGCGCTTTCTACCTGGCAGGTCAATCGATGGATCACCGCAACCGCTTTCGCCTGGAGTCCCTGGGCATTTTTCTGTTCGCCCTGATGCTGTTTACGCTGGGCATCTGGGACCAGCAGCCGCAGGGATTTGACGGGCGCTGGGCGCTGTTCCTGCAAGAAATGTATCGCCATGGCGCCAGTCTTTTTCCCACCACGTACGGCCAGCCCTACGCGGACTACCCCGGCACCGCGACCTTCTTCAGTTACCTGTTTGCCCGCCTGTTCGGTGCGCCCAATCATCTGGCCAACGTGCTGCCCACGGCGCTGGCTTCCGCCGGTGTGGTAGCGCTGATGTATCGCTTGCTGGCCCCTTCGAGTCGTCAGTGGGCGCTGCTCAGCGTGCTGTTGACACTGCTCACCACGCAATTGCTCGAAAAGTCCCGTTCGGTGTGTCTGGATCAGATGGTGGCGTTGCTCTGTGTAGGTAGTTTCTATCTGCTGCACACGGGGGAGCGCTTGGGTTCTCGATGCAGGCACCTGGCGGTCTTCCCGCTATTCGTGCTGGGCTTTGCCATACGCGGGCCGCTGGGGTTGATCGAGGTGTGCGGTGTGGTGTGCGTGTATTGGGCGCTGGGCAAACCGGGCGAGCGGGTCAGGCAGGTACTGATCCACGGCATCATCGGACTGATTTTGCTGGCGGCGTGCTGGCTGCTGCTGATGAGGCTCGCGCGGTTCAGCGGGGGCGAGGGGTTTGCCGCCGAGGTATTCAGGATGCAAGTGGGCGGGCGCCTGGATGAAAGCGGCGAGCCGTTCTATTTCTACTTCCAACTGAGTTTGTACCGCTACTTTCCGGTAGTGCCCCTGGCGCTGGCAGCGTTGTTTGCGTTGCGTCATCGCTGGTCTGAGCGTTGGGTAAATGATGACATGCAGCTCATGGTGCGACTGGGAGCCTGCGGTTTGATGATCCTGATCGGGTTGTCGGTGCCGCATTTCAAGCGGGCTTATTACATCCTGCCCATGGTGCCGATGTTCGCCGCTGTCGCCGCCTATGGGCTGCTCCAGGCGCAAGGCTGGCTGACTGGCGTGCGCCGCTGCTACGAAGTGCTTGTCGCGGCTTTGCCGTCGTTGTGCGTGGTCGCGGTGTTTGTGTGTCGGCATGCATGGGAGAAACACGGTTACTGGCCTGACATCTCGTTGCCGCTGTTGATTGGTTCGCTGCTGGTGCTGCAGGTGGCCGCGCTGATCGCCTGGCGTCGGCCGCTGCGCTTGGTGTGGCTCAGTTTGATAGCGCTGCTGGGGCAATGGCTGATGCTGGTAAGCGTGGTGGAGCCGGCCAAGGACCTGCAATTCGATACGCGGCAGTTTGTCGGCCAGGTCGAGGCCCTGCGTGCCACGCAGCCGGGGCCGTTGGTGTTTGTCAATCTGGCGCGGGACACCTGGGCGGTGCGCTACATGATGAACCTGAATCACGATGAACAGCCGCTGTTCGTCGGTCGTGATCAAGTGCAGCGCCTGGCAGCGTTACCGCGCCCGGTATGGGTGATCGTCGCGCGCAAGGAAACCGCGTTGTTGAAGCAGACGCCGTTGGAGCATCTGGCTCCGGCGTTCAATGGGCGATTGAATGACAATCCGCTGATGGTGTTTTTGCTGGAGTGAGGTGAGTTTTTTGTCTTGCGGGAAAGCCTCGAAGGAATGGGGCTAATAGAGCGGTTCATTGCTTCGAGAACAGGCCTGGGGGCGTCAAATCCCAGGCAATAAAAAACCCGCACCAGGCGGGTTTCTTATGCGTTTCAGATGATATGTGCACCACCTGAAACTAATGAGTGGTGCCCAGAGACGGAATCGAACCGCCGACACGGGGATTTTCAATCCCCTGCTCTACCGACTGAGCTATCTGGGCAACGGGGCGCATTAAACGGGTTTTTCAGGGGGTCGTCAAGCAAGTTTTCAAAAAATATTTAATTATTACCGTCGCTTACGTTCCGACCCCGGTTTTTGATCAGTTATTGAGCAGGTGGTACGTAGCCGTCGGCCTTGGCGTAATCCTCGCCGGAAAAGAACTTGTCCATTTCGCCCTGCAGGTATTTGCGGTCTTCGGCGTTCATCATGTTCAGGCGTTTTTCGTTGATCAGCAGGGTCTGGTGTTTTTGCCAGTCGGCCCAGGCTTTGGCGGAGACGTTGTCGAAAATGTCCTGGCCCTTGGCGCCGGGAAACGGCGCGCGTTCCAGGGCAGGCAATTCTTCGTGGTACTTGCGGCACATGATGGTGCGGGTCATGACGACTCTCCTGCGTTCAATACATCGGCCGCGCGTTTGAGCAGTTCTTTCACCGGGGCGGCAAGGCCCAGGCGCGGCGGGGTGGCGAGGTTATACCAGAGCCAGTCGGCCTCGGCCACGTGATGGGCCGATTCCTGCACACGGACCAGCAGCGGTTCGATGGCCAACTGGAAGTGGCTGAAGGTGTGGGTCAGCCCCGGCAGTGCCTGTTGCCTGCCCAGCTTGAGCGCATGCTGGTGGGCGAGGTGTTCCAGGTCCTGCAGGTCGTCCAGTTCCGGCAGGCTCCACAGGCCGCCCCACAAACCGGTGGACGGGCGGCGGTAAAGCAGAATCGCGCCCTCGGCATTGGCCAGCATCGGCATGAGCGTGCGCTTCTGCGGAATGCTCTTGCGTGGCTTGGGAATCGGGTAGCGCGTTTCCAGGCCTAGCCTATGGGCCTCGCAGCTCGTTTCCAGCGGGCACAACAGGCAACTGGGTCTGCTGCGGGTGCACAGGGTTGCGCCCATGTCCATCATCGCCTGGGTATAGGCGTTGACTCGGTCATGAGGTGTAAATCGCTCGGCGGTGGCCCACAGTTGCTTGGCTACCTTGGGCTCGCCTGGATAGCCTTCCTGAGCGGTAAATCGTGCCAGTACGCGCTTGACGTTACCGTCGAGGATCGGTGCGCGCAGGCCCATGCTCAGGCTGGCGATCGCGCCGGCGGTGGACAGGCCGATACCGGGCAGCTCGGTGAGTTTTTCCACATCCCGCGGAAACTCGCCGCCGTACTCGGCGACCACAATCTTCGCGGTCTTTTGCAGGTTGCGTGCGCGGGTGTAGTAACCCAGGCCCGTCCACAGGTGCAGCACTTCGTCTTCCGGTGCGGCGGCCAGGGCTTGGACCGTCGGCAGCGAGGCCATGAACCGGTCGAAGTAGTTGAGCACGGTGCTCACCTGGGTCTGCTGCAACATGATCTCCGAAACCCACACCCGGTAGGGTGTGATGCCCTGTTGCCAGGGCAGGTCATGGCGACCGTGGCGGTCGTACCAATCCAGCACCGCCGTTGAAAACTGCTCGTTTCTCATCGTTTGAACAGGCCTTTGAGCGCGTCTTTGAGTTGCGGGTTGACCTTGTCGAGTTTCTCTTCGAGCTTCTCGTTGAGGCGGTTGCCGGCGGCCTTGACGGCAACCTGGCCGAGGCCGTCCTTGTCCAGGCGGCAGGCTTTGGCGCCCAGCTCCAGCGGGCCGCGGCAACGCAATGGCACTTCGATACCCTGGAAGTTGGCACCCACTTCGCAGGCCGGGTCGGGCACTTCGCGCTGGTCGCCCTCGACAATGATGCCAACCCGGTAATCCATGCCCAGCACGCGCAGGTCCACGTCACCGTTGCCGTTGACCGTCAGGCCGGGGATGCGCACTTTCAGGTCCGGGTTGTTGGCCACGCCGTTACGGAACGTCAAGTTGCCCCTCAGCTCCTGGAATGGCGTGTCCTTGCCGCGTTGCTCGCCGCTCAAGGTTTTGCGGTTGAGCAGGGCGATGCCGGTGCACAGTTGCTGTTCAAGGTTGGCGTTGAGCAGCACGCCATTGTTGATTACGAAGCTGGCGGTGCCGTTAAGGCTGTCGATCAGGGCTTTCTGGCTGTTGCCACGGCCGCTGAGGTTGCTGTCCAGCGTCACCTGGCCTTTGACCGGCGGCGTCTGCCCCTGGGCCTGCAGGATGCGTTCGACGGGGACTTGTTTGATGCGGGTTTGCAGCGCGAGCACCGGGATGTCCTGGCGCACATCCAGATTGCCGTTTGCCTGGAAGGTGCCGTTGTAGAGCCCGCCGCTCAGGGTGTCGAGCTTGAGCTGGCCATCGACGCCGGATGCTTTGAGCACCGCGTTCTGGATCGGCAGTTTGCTCAAGGTCAATTGGCCGAACGCGAGGTCTGCATTCACGTCGAGCGTGCGCAGGCGCGTCAGCGGCAGCAGCTTGTCGGTGCTCCAGGCGCCTTTGGTCGGCGCCTCCGGCAGCGGCGTGGTGCCGCCGGCGGCCATCGCGCCGGCCTCGCTGTTCTGGACTTCGGCCTGGCGTGCGGCGCTGGCACCCTTGGCAGATTCGGACTTGGCGGGTAGGTAATTGTCGGCGTTGAACGTGTCGCCCTTGAGTTGAACGCGCAGCGACTGCCTGGCGAAGTCATCCACCGCCACGCGACCGGTGAAGGTGCTGCCGTCGAGTTTCAGGTTCAAATCTTCCAGGGCGAGGCTGGTCGGCGTGCCTTTGATACGGCTGACCAGTTCGACTTTGCTCAGGCTGCCCTCGGCCATCGGCGGCAGCGGGTTGCCCACGCTGTCGAGGAACTTGGCCAGGTCGAACTGAGCGATCGACAAAGCGCCGTTGAGTTGCGGGGTCTTGTCCAGGTCGTTGATCTTCAGCTCGCCCAGGGCACGCAATTGGTTGGCCGAGAGCTTCAGGTTGGTCCATTCGGCGATGTTGGCCGCCTGGTCCACCAGCAACTGGCCTTGGGTGGAAAAGCTTACGGTCTTGCCTTGCAGCGGTTCGCCCGTGGCTTCGCCGCTGATGCGCATGTCTTCGAACTGGTAGCGCTTGAGCGCACGCTGGATGCGCAGATTGCCGGTCAGTTCGGTCTTGAGGCGCATCACCGGCTGGTTACTGCCGAAGAACGCAGTGAGCTTGACCGGAATGCTCGCGCCTTCATGAATGGCGCCGGCGCTCAACTGAATGCTTTCGGCGCTGAACTGCTTGCCGGTCTGTTCGTCGTTGTATTCGACGCGCGCGTTGTTGATGGTCAGGCTGTCGATGTCCAGGCGGATGGGCTGGGCCGGTTTCTCCGGTTTGACCTCGGCGGCTGGCTGCGCCGGTGTGGGCGCGCTGGCGGTCGCTTCGGAGGCGTCAGGGACGTTCTTGCCGATGTCTTCCCAGTTGCCGTGACCCTGCTTGTCGCGGTTCAGGCGCAGGTTCAGGCCTTCGACACGCACATCGCTCATTTGCACTTCACGGCGCAGCAGCGGCAGCACGCGTACCGACAGGCCGAGCATCTGCAGGTCGGCGAACGGTTGGGTCGGATTGGTCAGGGTCGCCACGCTGGCTTCGTGCAGTTCCAGGCCCAGCCAGGGGAACAGGCTCCAGCCGATGTCGCCATTGAGCGTCAGCTCGATGTGGGCCTTGTCGCGGGCAATCTGGCGGATCTCATCTTTGTAGTCGTTGGGATCGAAGAGGTGGGTCAAGGCAAAGCCGAGAGCCACAATGATCAGCAACAGCCCGAGAAGTACCAGACCCAGGATTTTGCCGAACGCTTTCATGGGCGAGTCCTTGTATGTCGATTTCAAAAATTAGCCGCAGAGTATAACGCCCGACGGCCTGCGTCAGTTCACCGATCGTTACATTGTATCCATGGGGGCGAGAACAGGTTTTTGGCGTCAAACAAACTGAAATTCCTTAAAAAGGTGATGGCATTTTGGTTTTTTTCGCGTTTGTAGATGCTAATCTCTGCGCGTTCGTCCGCCTTCTGCGACCTATCGTCGCGCCAAAATGGAGTTTCGCTCAATAAAACGGCCACGCTTTGCGTGCAAGGCCGGGGGGAAGCGCGCCTGACGGACGCATACCAATAACTGGGGGAAACACCAATGAGCACTCGCACGGCGGCCGCTTCTACAGCCGCACAGCCAGCGTTCCTGTCCAAGGAACGCATCATCGCCAAGCCCGGGTTCAACCGCTGGCTGGTCCCACCGGCCGCCCTGGCCATCCACTTGTGCATCGGTATGGCCTATGGCTTCTCGGTGTTCTGGTTGCCGTTGTCCAAGGCGCTGGGGATCACCGCTCCGGTTGCCTGCGCGCCGGACATGAGCTTCATCGCACAAGTTTTCTCGTCCCAATGTGACTGGCCTATCTCGATGCTGGGCTGGATCTACACCCTGTTCTTCATCTTCCTGGGCTGCTCGGCGGCGATCTGGGGCGGCTGGCTGGAACACGCCGGGCCGCGCAAGGCCGGCGTTGTATCGGCATTGTGCTGGTGCGGCGGCCTGCTGATCTCGGCGCTGGGGATCTATACCCACCAGATCTGGCTGATGTGGATCGGCTCCGGCGTGATCGGCGGTATCGGCTTGGGCTTGGGGTACATCTCGCCCGTGTCGACCCTGATCAAGTGGTTCCCGGACAAGCGCGGCATGGCCACCGGCATGGCGATCATGGGTTTCGGCGGCGGCGCGATGGTGGGTGCACCGCTGGCCGCGGCGCTGATGGGCCATTTCGCCTCGCCGACCAGCGTCGGCGTGTGGCAGAGCTTTCTGGTGATGGCTGCGATCTACTTCGTGTTCATGATCGGTGGCGCGCTGTCCTATCGCGTTCCGCCGACCGGCTGGAAGCCTGAGGGCTGGACCGCACCGGCGAAAAAAGCCAGCAATGCGATGATCACCCACCGTCACGTACACGTGAACGTGGCGTGGAAAACCCCGCAATTCCGTCTGGTATGGCTGGTGCTGTGCCTGAACGTCTCGGCCGGTATCGGCATTCTGGGCATGGCGTCGCCGCTGTTGCAGGAAGTGTTCGGCGGCAAGCTGCTGGGCGTGGACGTACCGTTCGGCCAGCTGGATGCCGGGCAACTGGCCTCGATCGCAGCGATTGCCGCAGGCTTCACCGGTCTGTTGAGTCTGTTCAACATCGGTGGCCGGTTCTTCTGGGCGTCGTTCTCCGACTACCTGGGGCGTAAAAATACCTACTTCGTGTTCTTCGCCCTGGGCTTTGCCCTGTACGCGTTGATCCCGAACCTGGGGCACCTGGGCAATGTGGCGCTGTTCGTGGCCGCGTTCTGCATCATCCTGTCGATGTACGGCGGTGGTTTTGCGACCGTGCCGGCGTACCTGGCCGACCTGTTCGGTACCCAGATGGTCGGTGCGATCCACGGTCGACTGCTGACGGCCTGGGCGGCGGCGGGCGTATTGGGCCCGGTGCTGGTGAACTACTTGCGTGAATATCAACTGAGCATCGGCGTTGAACGCGCTGCGGCCTATGACATCACCTTGTACATCCTCGCCGGCCTGCTGGTGCTGGGTTTCATCTGCAACCTGCTGGTGCGCCCGGTGGCCGACAAGTACTTCATGACCGACGCGGAACTGGCCGCCGAGCAGGCGCTGGGCCATGACAAGGGTGCCGATGCCAGCACCGTGCTGGAGTGGAAAGCATCCGCCGCCAGCAAGCCAATGGCGATCGCCGCCTGGCTGGTGGTGGGTATACCGTTGGCGTGGGGTGTGTGGGTAACCCTGCAGAAGACGGCTGTCCTGTTCCACTAAGTTGATCGCAGGCGGGCGCACCATCCTGGAGCGCCCGCTTGTATGCACATGTCTATCCCCGACATTGCCCGCCTCAACTCGTCAGTCTTATCCCCTCCGATGTTTCTGTTTAGCGCCCGCGCCCCTATAATGGCTGCCTTTTTCGCCCAACGATTTTGCGGAGCTGGTAATGGTCGAACGTATGGCGTCCGTCGAGCGCGACACTCTGGAAACCCAGATCAAAGCCTCGATCAACCTGGATGGCACCGGAAAGGCCCGATTCGATATCGGCGTCCCTTTTCTTGAGCACATGCTGGACCAGATCGCCCGTCACGGGTTGATCGACCTGGATATCGTCTGCAAGGGCGACCTGCATATCGATGACCACCACACCGTGGAAGACGTCGGCATCACGCTCGGGCAGGCGTTTGCCAAAGCCATCGGCGACAAAAAAGGCATCCGTCGCTACGGTCACGCCTATGTGCCGCTGGACGAAGCGCTGTCGCGCGTGGTGATCGACTTCTCCGGCCGCCCTGGCCTGCAGATGCACGTGCCATACACCCGCGCCACCGTGGGCGGCTTCGATGTCGACCTGTTCCAGGAATTCTTCCAGGGCTTCGTTAACCACGCCCTGGTCAGCCTGCACATCGACAACCTGCGCGGCACCAATACCCACCACCAGATCGAAACCGTGTTCAAGGCTTTCGGCCGCGCGCTGCGCATGGCCGTGGAGCTGGATGAGCGCATGGCCGGGCAAATGCCCTCGACCAAGGGCGTGCTGTAATGCAGACGGTCGCGGTTATCGATTACGGCATGGGTAACCTGCACTCGGTGGCCAAGGCCCTCGAGCACGTAGGCGCCGGCAAGGTGCTGATCACCAGCGATGCCAAGGTGATTCGCGAAGCCGACCGTGTGGTGTTCCCAGGCGTTGGCGCGATTCGCGATTGCATGGCCGAGATCCGCCGCCTGGGCTTTGACAGCCTGGTGCGTGAAGTCAGCCAGGACCGCCCGTTCCTCGGCATCTGCGTGGGCATGCAAGCCTTGCTCGACAGCAGTGAAGAGAACGAAGGCGTCGACTGCATCGGCCTGTTCCCAGGCCAGGTGAAGTTTTTCGGCAAAGACCTGCATGAAGACGGTGAACACCTGAAGGTCCCGCACATGGGCTGGAACGAAGTCCGCCAGACCGTGGATCACCCGCTGTGGCACGAAGTGCCGGACATGGCGCGTTTCTACTTCGTGCACAGCTACTACATCGCCGCCGCCAAGCCCGGCCAGGTGGTGGGTGGCGGGCACTACGGCGTCGACTTTGCCGCGGCGCTGGCCGACGGTTCGCGGTTTGCCGTGCAGTTCCACCCGGAGAAAAGCCATACCCATGGCCTGCAATTGCTGCAGAACTTCGCCGCGTGGGACGGGCGCTGGTAAGTGGCCAGGAAGCCGAAACCGCCGATCCTGACCCTCACGCCCGAACAGGAGAGTGAGGCGACCGTCAAGATCAAGCGATTCATGGAGGACCGCTTCGAGCTCAAATTGGGCTCGTTCGAGGTCGCCGAGATTCTTGAGCTGTTCACCACCGAAGTGGCTCCGCACTATTACAACAGGGCGATTTTCGATACGCAGACGCTCCTTAAAGAACGGTTCGAAAGCATAGAAAGCGACCTTTGGTCGCTTGAAAAGAGCAGCTGAAAGCTTCAAGCCCAGGCTGCAAGAATTGATACGCGTGCTTGCTTGCAGCTTATAGCTTGCAGCTTGCAGCTCTTTGACGAAGGAAAAGCATGCTAATTATCCCCGCTATCGATCTCAAGGACGGCGCCTGCGTACGTCTGCGCCAAGGCCGCATGGAAGATTCCACCGTGTTCTCCGATGACCCGGTGAGCATGGCTGCCAAATGGGTGGAAGGGGGCTGCCGTCGTCTGCATCTGGTGGACTTGAACGGCGCCTTCGAAGGCCAGCCGGTCAATGGTGAAGTCGTCACCGCCATCGCCAAGCGCTACCCGAACCTGCCGATCCAGATCGGCGGCGGTATCCGCTCCCTGGAAACCATCGAGCATTACGTCAAGGCAGGCGTGAGCTACGTGATCATCGGCACCAAGGCGGTCAAAGACCCGGCGTTTGTCGCCCAAGCCTGTCGCGCGTTTCCCGGCAAAGTGATCGTGGGCCTGGATGCCAAGGACGGTTTCGTCGCCACCGACGGCTGGGCTGAGATCAGCACCGTGCAGGTGATCGACCTTGCCAGGCAGTTCGAAGCCGATGGCGTGTCCGCCATCGTTTATACCGACATCGCCAAAGACGGCATGATGCAGGGCTGCAACGTGCCGTTCACCGCGGCACTGGCGGCGGCGACGAAGATTCCGGTGATCGCTTCCGGCGGTATCCACAACCTGGGTGACATCAAGTCACTGCTGGACGCCAAGGCCCCCGGCATCATTGGCGCCATCACCGGCCGTGCGATCTATGAGGGCACGCTGGACGTGGCTGAAGCTCAAGCTTTTTGTGATGGCTACGCGGCCAGCTCCAAGTCGTAGGCTGCAAGCTGCAAGTAAAAGCAGATCTGCTTCTACTTGCAGCCTATAGCTCAAAGCTTGCAACTCTTATCGGAGATAAGCCCATGGCTTTAGCCAGACGCATCATCCCTTGCCTGGACGTCGACAACGGTCGCGTGGTCAAGGGCGTCAAGTTCGAGAACATCCGCGACGCCGGCGACCCGGTGGAAATCGCCCGTCGCTACGATGAGCAGGGTGCCGACGAGATTACCTTTCTCGACATTACCGCCAGCGTCGACGGCCGCGACACCACCCTGCACACCGTTGAGCGCATGGCCAGCCAGGTGTTTATCCCGCTGACCGTCGGCGGTGGCGTGCGCACCGTGCAAGACATCCGCAACCTGCTCAATGCCGGCGCCGACAAGGTTTCGATCAACACGGCGGCAGTGTTCAATCCCGAGTTTGTCGGCGAAGCGGCACAGCACTTCGGCTCGCAATGCATCGTGGTGGCCATTGACGCCAAGAAGGTCTCCGGCCCCGGCGAAACCCCGCGCTGGGAGATCTTCACCCACGGCGGCCGCAAACCTACCGGCCTGGACGCGGTGGAATGGGCGATGAAAATGGAAGGCCTGGGCGCCGGTGAAATCCTGCTGACCAGCATGGACCAGGACGGCATGAAAAACGGCTTCGACCTGGGTGTGACGCGCGCCATCAGCGATGCTTTGGGCATTCCGGTGATCGCTTCCGGCGGCGTCGGCACCCTGCAGCACTTGGCTGACGGTGTCATCGAAGGCCACGCCAGCGCGGTGCTGGCGGCGAGTATTTTCCACTTTGGCGAGTACACCGTTCCTGAGGCCAAGGCCTACATGGCAGCTCGCGGTATCGTCGTTCGCTAAACGTTGCTGGACACCATGGCAGGCGCGCGGCACTCTCTGCGCTTGCCATGGATTTCGGTAACCTTCATGTTCAAACACCTGCTGCTCGCCCTCGCCGGCACCTCCCTCCTGTTGGCCGGCTCGGCCCGCGCCGACGACGCATCCGGCAGCCCTCTGGTGCTGCTCACGGAAAATTTCCCGCCCTATAACATGGCCAAAAACGGCAAGAACTTCGCCAAGGACGAGAACATCGAAGGCATCGCCGTGGACATCGTGCGCGAAACCTTTAAGCGCGCCGGGATCTCTTACGACCTCACCTTGCGTTTCCCTTGGGAACGAATCTACAAGCTCGCCCTGGAAAAGCCCGGTTATGGTGTGTTCGTCATGGCGCGCCTGCCGGACCGCGAAGCGCTGTTCAAATGGGTCGGCCCCATCGGTCCGGATGACTGGGTATTGCTGGCCAAGGCCGACAGCACTATCCAGCTGGACGACCTGGAGCACGCACGGCGCTACAAGATCGGCGCCTACAAAGGTGACGCCATCGCTGAAAGCCTCGAAAAACAGGGGCTCAAGCCTGTGGTCGTGCTGCGTGATCAAGACAACGCGCAAAAGCTCATGGATGGCCGGATTGACCTATGGGCCACCGGCGACCCGGCCGGGCGATACCTGGCGCGGCAAGTCGGCATCACCGGCTTCAAGACGGTTTTGCGCTTCAATAGCGCCCAGCTCTACCTCGCGCTGAACAAGAACGTACCGGACGAGCAGGTGAGCAAACTGCAGGCGGCGCTGGATCAGCTGCGCAAAGAAGGCGTGATCGACGAGATCATGGCGCGTTACCTCTAGCCTCAGCGCGGCTTGAGCAGGTCCACACGCAGGGTAGACGGCTGGTCCGCCTGGTCGAAGGCATAGGTACAGATTTTGTACGGTGTGTTTCTGACGCTGATCACCTGGGCATACTTTTCCAGCACCATGCCGGGGTGATCATTGAGTGGGTAGACCAGGTCGATGATCTCGTCCTCTTCATCCGCCGCCGCAGGCGCCGGCGGGATGGGCTGATAGCCCACGGGGCGCAGGCAATCGGTGGTCGCCGCAGGGCCGTACTTGTAGGTATAGCGGTGCATGAATGGCGGCGCCAGGTTCCAGATGACGGTATAGGCCGCCGAGCCTTGTTTATCCAGGTTGATGGTCACATTCGGCGTACGTGCCGGCCCTGGCTCGGCGAGCTCGACCGCAAGGGTCAGGGCGTTTCTCATCATGCCGTTGGTTACGCGCTGTTCTGCGGACTCGACCCCGACAATACACAGCATGTGCATCCCCGTTTGCGGGCCGATGGCGTCGTTCACGTAGGCGCCTTGCGCTTTGATCGGCACGCTGTAGAGCGCCGGATTTTCGCAGTCGATGGCGCGGCGGGTGGTCTTGTAGCGATAGAACGGAGTATTGGTGGTGAAGGTCAGGTTCCAGCGCGGCACGATGTCTTTGCCTTTGCCATCTGCGGGCTTGATGAAGTACTGCTGGATGGGCTCCGGGTTCTGAAAGGTGATGGATGTGGTCGGGTAGAGATCGCAGTGTTCGCTGTCGGCCTGCAGCATGCCGTCGACGAAACACTGATTGAGGAAGCTCACCGGGCTGCCGTAGTTCGTCTCGGGGTGCCAGACAGCTGTACCGCCATGGATTTCACACGGTGCATCGCGCTGGCATTTGCGCTCCTCTGGCTGGCCTGTGGTGCTGGTGCTGAGGATGCCGAACAGCTGGTTGGTCGTCCGGTCCAGCAAAGGCGCGCCGAAGCTGCCCACGCCGACGCCCTGGCACTGGTTCTTCATGGTGACCCGCCACACAAACGGCTGCTCCACCAGTTCGCGTGACGTTTGTTGCGTGCAGGCGGACAGGTGCAGGGTGTCCCATTCCGGAGCGATCAGGGTGAGAATATCACTGCCACTGGCAGGCACTTCTTCCGCCAGTTTCAATGGCTGGATGCCGGCCTTGATCAGGTCGGCCAGTGAAGCCTGCAACTCGACAATCGCCAGGTCGACCCCTTGGCTGCTTCCCCATTTCAGGGTTTTCAGCGGGTAGGTCTTGAGGGCTTCGAGGGTGTCGTCGAAGTAGTTGAAGCTGATGCTGCCCTTGATCGGCAAGTCGCGTTGCACCGCGCCGTTCAGGCGGTGCAGGCAGTGACTGCTGGTCAGCACATAGGCCGGACCGGACGTGCCGTCCTCGGTGCGCGTGTCCAGCAGGCTGGCGGTACAGAGCGTCTGGGTTTCGTTTCTGATTCGGCCGATACCGTTCCAGTGGTCGTGCTGATGCTGGGCGTTGGTTAGAAGGCGGGCAGGGCTGGCGTTGGCCAGGCCTTCGCCGAAATCCTTGGGCGCGGCATGCAGCGTGGCGCAGAGACTGCCGAGCAGCAGCCCTGAAACAACCCTGTGTGTGATGTTCATAGAGTGTCCTTACAGAATGAGTCGAAGGCTCACTATTCAGGACTGAGGGGCGCGAAACGCTGTAGTTATCTAGGGGCCGGGCGGTAAGTGCCGTCCCTGCCATGCCCGGCCATGGCCAGGTTGCTGCGCACGCTGATCATCAATTTGATATCGATCCACTCAACGCCTTGGGCCTTGAGCTTGGGCAACTCGCGCTCCAGCACCGCGAGGGTTTGCGGGTAAGGATGCCCGATCATTACTGCCGAGCCCTGTTTGTGCGCCAGCTTGATCGCGGTTTGCAGTTGCGTGGTAATCGCCGCTTCCGTGCGTTCGTCGTCCAGGAATACATCCCGCGAAACATGGGCCAGGCCAATTTTCTGCGCCTCGGCGGCGGCCACGGTCTGTGCGCTGGTGCGGCTGTCGACGAAAAACTTGTTGCGCCGTTGCAGCTCTGCCATCAGCCAGGCCATGGCTTGTGGCTGGGCGGTCATGCGGCTGCCCATATGATTATTGATGCCGGCCGTATAGGGCACCGCATTGAAAGCCGCATCCAGGCGTTTGCCGAGTTCTTCGATGGGGAGTTCGGGGTGCCAGGCGAATGGGCCGGTGGCTGGGTCCATGGGCATGTGCAGGATCACGATCTTGCCGGCCTTGTGTGCCTCGCGGGCGAATTCGGCGGCATGGGGCGTGTCGGGCATGATCGCCGTGGTGACCGGCCCCGGCAGGGCCAGCACGCGACGATCCCTGGGCAGGTTTTGCCCAAGGTCGTCGATGATCAGGGTGAGATAGGCTTTGCGGGGCTCGCCGGCAGGGGCCGCGTGGGCGACACCTGCCAGGCTGCACAGCACAGCGATGATCAGGGCAAAACGCATATCAACGGCTGCGCGTGATGCTCAAGCCCTTGAGCAGGCTCAACGCCTGGGCCAGTTGGTAATCGTCGTCCTGCGGCATCGGCTTGGCTTTGGCGCCGCTGCCGGTCGGCTGGTCGGCGCCGCCGTTGCCATTGCCCAGGTGACCTTGCAGGTCGGCCTCTTTGTAGTACTCGCTGTCGATCTCGTTGGTGATCCTGGCCTTGCGTACTTCGATGTCCGGCACGATGCCCTGAGCCTGGATCGAACGCCCGTTCGGCGTGTAGTACAGCGCCGTGGTGATCTTCAGAGCGCGCTCGTTGTTCAGCGGCAACACGGTCTGTACCGAACCTTTGCCGAAACTGGTGGTGCCCATCAGCACGCCACGCTTCTGGTCCTGCAGGGCACCGGCGACGATTTCCGAGGCCGAGGCGCTGCCGCCGTTGATCAGCACGGCCAACGGCACGTTCTCGCTGAGGTCGTTGCCGGTGGCCGAGAAGCGCAGCTCGGAATTGGCGATGCGGCCCTTGGTGTAGACGATCAGGCCCTTGGTGATGAAATGGTCGACCACTTCCACCGCCGACTGCAGCACGCCGCCCGGGTTGTTGCGCAGGTCGAGCACAATACCGCTGAGCTTCTTGCCGTTGTCCTTGCGCAGCTTGGCCAGGGCCTTGGCCACTTCGTCGCCGGTCTTGACCTGGAACTGCGTGATGCGGATATAGCCGTAGCCCGACTCCAGCAACTGGCTCTTCACGCTCTTGACCGTGATGGTTGCGCGGGTCAGCGTCACGTCGAACGGGTTGCCGCCGTCGCGCACCAGGGTCAGGGTGATTTTCTGGCCGATCTTGCCGCGCATCTTGTCGACGGCTTCGGTCATGGTCTGGCCGCGGGTCGGCTGGCCGTTGATCTTGACGATAAAGTCGCCGGCCTGGATACCGGCCTTGGAGGCCGGGGTGTCGTCGATCGGCGAGACGACCTTGATGTTGCCGTCTTCGGCGCCGACTTCAATGCCCAGGCCGCCGAACTCACCGCTGGTGCTTTCCTGCAGCTCGGCGAAATCTTCCGGCCCGAGGTACGCGGAGTGCGGGTCGAGGTTGCTGAGCATGCCCTTGATGGCATTTTCCAGCAGGGTCTTGTCGTCTACGGGTTCGACATAGGCTGCCTTGATGCGGTCCATGACCTCGGCAAAGGTGCGCAGCTCTTCCAGCGGCAACGGCGCCTTGGTGGTCGCGGCCGTGGCGGCGGGTGCAGCCGGAGCGGCCTGGTCGGCAAAAGCCAGAGGCGCGCCGATCACCAGGGCGATCGTCAGGGCCAGCGAAGTGAGGCGGGACAAATGCAGCATGTCGAACGAACTCCTAATGTAGATGCGACCCTTATCCTTGGGTTCTGCACCATTGTGCGGGATCGCTTGGGCGACCCTGCTGACGAATAGCGAAGTACAACGCCGGGGTGTCCTGGCCGCCACTGTTACCGACAGTGGAGATGGATTCACCGGCTTTTACAACATCACCTGCCGACTTGAGTAATGTCTGATTGTGGCCGTAAAGGCTCAAATAGCCATTCCCGTGGTCGAGAATCACCAATAAACCGGCCCCGCGCAGCCAATCGGCAAACACTACGCGGCCACCGTGGACGGCGTGGACCTGGCTGCCGGCAGCGGCGCTGATCATTACACCATCCCACTTGGCGCGGGTGTCGTCGCCGCGGGTTTCTCCGAAGCGTGCCAGTAATCGACCATCAACCGGCCATGGAAGTTTGCCGCGTGCCGAAGCAAATGGCCCGCCGAAGGATTCCCCGGCGCTGGAAACCAGCGGGCCGGGAGCCGCGTGCGCCGGTTTACGCGGCGCCGGCGCATCCGAGGTGGCGGCCAGCTCGGCCTCGCGCTGGCGCTTTTTTTCCGCTTCCTGCTGGGCGATCAGCGCTTTTTGCCGTGCTTCTTCGGCCTCACGCGCCTGGCGGGCCAGGGTTTCTTCGATGGTCTTGAGTACTTTCGCCAGGTCGGCCTGGTCCTGTTCACGGGCCTGCAGCTTGGCGTCGCGTGCCTTTACATCGTCATTGAGCTTGGCCAAGGCCAACTGGCGTTCCTTGCGAACCTTGTCCAGTTCGTTGCGCTGGGCGTCCAGGCTGCTCTTCTGGTCTTCCAGCTGCGACTGCTGGTTAGTGATCTCCTGTTCCACATTGGCCAACTGGCGCAGGGTCTCGTTGAAGCTTTTCAATTGCTCCAGGCGGGCCTTGCTCAGGTAATCGTAGTAGGTCAGGGTGCGCGCGAATTTTTCCGGGTTCTGCTGGTTGAGCAGCAGTTTTAAGTATTCCTGGCGGCCGCTCTGGTAGGCGGCGCGGGCCTGGATCGCGATCAGGCGTTGCTGTTCAACGCGTGCGCTCTGGAGTTTTTTTTTCTCAGCGTCGAGTCGCTCCAGTTCCGACTCGCTCTTCTTTAGTTCTTTTTGCAACTCTTGGACTTGCTTCTCCAGCTTGCCCATTTCGGTTTCCGTACCGCGCAGGTCTTTCTGCACTCCGGATTTTTCTTCCTGGAGCTTGCCGAGCAGTTTCTTCAACTCGGCAATGTCCTGACGCGTAGCGTCCAACTGTTGTTGGGTTTGTGCGCGCTCGTCGGCAAACGCCGGTTGGAGCAGGCAGACAAGAGCAAGGGTAATCAAGGCGCGAAGCATAGAGGCGGGCGACACCAGGGGGAAAGGGACGGCCTAGTATGCCCGCCAAGCGCTGCAAAAAAAACGCCCAATTCGGGCTCGCGGACAAGTTAGGCGCCGAGTGGCGGTGGTATGGCAAAAAGATATCTACCAAACACCGCAGATCCAATGTGGGAGAGGGCAAGCCCCTCCCACACGGTTGTTTAGATCAAACCAGGATTGAGGTGCCAGTCATCTCTTTGGGCTTCTCCAACCCCATCAGCATCAACATGGTCGGTGCCACGTCCGCCAGCACGCCGCCCTCACGCACTTTGAAATCGCGCTTGCCCACATAGATGAACGGCACCGGCTCGGTGGTGTGGGCCGTGTGGGCCTGACCGGTGGATTCGTCGGACATCTGCTCGCAGTTGCCGTGGTCGGCCGTGATCAGCGCTTCGCCGCCGACGTTTTCCAGGGCGTCGACAATGCGGCCGACGCACCGGTCCAGGCATTCGACGGCCTGGGTGGCGGCCTTGAGATTGCCGCTGTGGCCGACCATGTCGCCGTTGGCGTAGTTGACCACGATCACGTCGTAGCGCTGGTGTTCGATGGCGTCGACGATTTTGTCGGTGACTTCCGGCGCGCTCATTTCCGGCTGCAGGTCGTAGGTGGCGACTTTCGGCGATGGGATCAGGATACGTTCTTCGCCGGGAAACGGCTCTTCGCGGCCGCCGGAGAAGAAGAAGGTCACGTGGGCGTATTTCTCGGTTTCAGCGATACGCAGCTGGGTCTTGCCGTTTTTCGCCAGGTAATCACCCAGTACGTTTTCCAGGCTGCCGGGGGCGAAAGCCGACGGCGCCGGGATGTTCGCGGCGTATTGGGTGAGCATCACGAACTCGACTTTCGGCTGGCGCGCGCGCTCGAAGTCTTTGAAGCCGGCGTCGACGAATACGTGGCTCAGCTCGCGGGCGCGGTCGGCGCGGAAGTTCATGAACACCACGGCGTCGCCGTCTTCGACTTTCACCGGCTCGCCGATGGTGGTGGCTTTGACGAACTCATCGCTCTCGCCCCGCGCATAGGCAGCTTCCAGGCCTTCCTGGGCGGTGGCGGCGTGGAATTCGGCCTGGCCGTCGACAATCAGGTTGTAGGCCTGGGACACGCGATCCCAGCGATTGTCGCGGTCCATGGCGAAGTAGCGGCCCACCAGGCTGGCGATGCGGCCCTTGCCCAAGGCGGCAAAGGTGGCATCCAACAGCTCGATAGACGATTGTGCGCTTTTGGGCGGCGTGTCGCGGCCATCAAGGAAGGCATGCAGGTAAATCTTGTCGGCGCCGCGCTTGAACGCCAGTTCTGCCATGGCGACCAGATGGTCCTGGTGGCTGTGCACGCCGCCATCGGACAGCAGGCCCATGAAGTGCACGGCCTTGCCCGCAGCGACTGCTTTATCTACCGCCGCGCAGATGGTTGGGTTTTCGAAGAACTCGCCATCGCGGATCGCTTTGGTCACGCGGGTAAAGTCCTGATAGACCACTCGTCCGGCGCCCAGATTCATATGGCCGACTTCCGAGTTGCCCATCTGGCCGTCCGGCAGGCCCACGTCCATGCCCGAGCCGGAGATCAGGCCGTTGGGCACAGTGGCGCTCAGGCGATCCAGTACGGGCTTGTCGGCCGCGTATACGGCGTTGTCGTGGTGGCTTTCACTGTGTCCGAAGCCATCGAGAATTATCAGGACCAAAGGTTTAGGCGTAGTAGTCATAGATCCTCTCGCGGCGTTAATAAGGAAGACAATAGAAAAGGGAGTGGCAGTTTAAAGCGAAGTTCAGACCACGTCACCGCTTTACGGGGGTTGGCCCCCCCTGGCGGCTGTGTATACTTACCGCCATTTTAACGCCCTGGAACCTCCTTGATGGTTGATCACCTGATTGCATTTGCCACTGCCCACTATCTGCTCGTGGGTGCCTTTGTCATTCTGCTGGCGCTGCTGATCGCTCATGAAATGAGCCGTGGTGGCCGCAGCCTGAGCACATCGGAACTGACCGCGCTGGTCAACAAGGATGAAGCCATCGTGGTGGATATCCGCCCCGCCAAGGATTTCGCCACCGGCCATATCGTCGGCGCCCTGAACATTCCGCAGGACAAGCTGATCGCACGCCTGCCCGAGCTGGAAAAGCACAAGGCCAAGACCATCATTCTGGTCGATGCCCAGGGCCAGCACGCCGGCACCCACGCCCGCGAGATGCTCAAGACTGGTTTCACCGCTGCCAAGCTGTCGGGCGGTATCAGCAGCTGGCGCGCCGATAATCTGCCGCTGGTGAAGTGATATGAGCCAGGTCATCGTGTATTCCAGCGATTGGTGCCCTTACTGCATGCGGGCCAAGGCCTTGCTCGAGAAGAAGGGCGTTGCTTTCGAAGAGATCAAGGTCGACGGCAAACCCCAGGTGCGTGCCGAGATGGCCCAGAAAGCGGGGCGTACGTCCGTGCCGCAGATCTGGATCGGTAGCCGGCATGTTGGTGGCTGCGATGATCTGTTTGCCCTGGAGCGCGCCGGTAAGCTCGATGCGTTGCTGGACGCCTGACTCCCAACCCTTAAAGACCCCAAGATAAAGAAGGATCTGCGATGACTGATCAACAGAACACTGAAGCAGCAGAAGCCCAAGGCCCGCAATTCTCGCTGCAACGCATCTATGTGCGCGACCTGTCGTTCGAAGCGCCGAAAAGCCCGGCAATCTTCCGCCAGGAATGGTCCCCCAGCGTTGCACTGGACCTCAACACCCGCCAGAAATCCCTGGAAGGCGACTTCCACGAAGTGGTGCTGACCCTGTCGGTTACCGTCAAGAACGGCGAAGAAGTGGCCTTTATCGCTGAAGTTCAACAGGCCGGCATCTTCCTGATCCAGGGCCTGGACGAAGCGTCCATGAGCCACACCCTCGGCGCGTTCTGCCCGAACATCCTGTTCCCGTATGCCCGCGAGACCCTGGACAGCCTGGTCACCCGTGGCTCGTTCCCTGCGCTGATGCTGGCTCCGGTGAACTTCGATGCCCTGTACGCTCAAGAGCTGCAGCGTATGCAACAGGAAGGTTCGTCGACGGTTCAGTAAGCGCGAACCCAATGTGGGAGGGGGCTTGCCCTCGATAGCGGAGTTTCAGTCGTCATCCAGGTGACTGACCTACCGCTATCGGGGGGCAAGCCCCCTCCCATATTTGTTTGTGTATTACTTGAAACCGAGCTGGCGCCAGCCCTCGTAGACGGCTACGGCGACGGTGTTCGACAGGTTCAGGCTGCGGCAACCCTCGCGCATCGGCAGGCGCAGGCGATGGCCATCGGGCAGTGCGTCAAGTACGTCGGCGGGCAGTCCCCGGCTTTCAGGGCCGAACAGGAAGGCATCGCCTTCGGCAAAGCTGGCATCGTGGAACGGCCGCGAGCCTTTGGTGGTGAACGCGAACAAGCGCGGCTGGCCTAGGCTCTCCAGGCAGCTGGCGAGGTCGGCATGACGCTTGAGGGTTGCGTACTCGTGATAATCGAGGCCGGCGCGGCGCAGGCGTTTGTCGTCCATGTCGAAGCCCAGCGGCTCGATCAGGTGCAGGTGGCAGCCACTGTTGGCGCACAGCCTGATAACGTTGCCGGTGTTCGGCGGAATTTCTGGTTGAAAAAGGATGACGTGAAACATGCACGGCTCCGAAGGCAAAGATGGGCTGCATTCTACCCTCGAAGAGGACCCAAGACCGAAGCTATTGCCGAAGGTCATGGGCTCGCTGGCGATTGTCGGCCTGATGGTGGGCCTGATGATCGGCCGCTTGACCATTCCCGGCCCGGTTGAATTGCAGCAGGTAGAGACGGCGGCGGACGGCGTTGTACTGTGGTTCAACAGTGAACCCAAACTGCATGGCGAACACATCGACGGTACGCTGGCGTTGTTGTTTGACGCCCAGGGAAAGTCTGCCAGTGGGCAAGTCAAGGTCAACGACAGGGATGTGAATTGGCGCATCCGCAAGACCGACGGCGGCTTGCTGCTGAACCTGGTCGCGGCGCGGCCGTTGCGTGGGGAGTGGAAAGGCGAGGAGGTCGATGACCGCTGGCGGCTGGAGGTCCATCTCCAAGGGCAATAAAAGAGGGAGTTCCCGGCCTGCCTGTACCAGGGCTCCCAAAACGGGGTGAAGCCGCGAAGGCTTCGATATTAAAGAGGGGATTCTCGGCCTGCCTGTACCAAGGTCCCCGAAACTGGGTAATACAAGAGTTATTGCAGGGCGCGTGCCAGAGTGGCTAAGTTGTGCCAAAAAACTTCTTCAGAACGCGCAAGGCCCCGGGATACGGGGCCTTGATGTTTTCGGTGTTCAATTTTTACTCCGCGGCTCTGAGGTTTCAGGCCTTGGATCCATGCTCGATGCCGGTTCATGGTGCATTGAAGCGGTGCATGCTCTTGAAGCTTTATGAAGGTCCAAATGTGGGAGCCCTTCCCACATTAAACCTAGGTAGATTGGAGATCAGGCGTCGTCGCCCTCATCGTCATCCCCACCATCCACCTTCATGCCCAGTTCCTTGATCTTGCGCGTCAGGGTATTACGACCCCAACCCAGCAACACAGCGGCATCGCGACGGCGGCCGGCGGTGTGCTTCAGTGCGGTCTCGATCATGATCCGCTCGAATGCCGGTACAGCGCTGTCCAGCAGGTTCGACTGACCGCGTGCCAGGGCCTGGTCGGCCCATTGGCGCAAGGCCTGTTCCCAGTTGGTCACTGGTGCCGAATCCTGCGGCAGGCTCAGCAGCTCCGGCGGCAAGTCGCTGATGTGCACTTCGCGCCCGGACGCCATCACCGTGATCCAGCGGCAGGTGTTCTCCAGCTGGCGTACGTTACCCGGCCATGGCAGGTTCTTCAGGTATTCCTCGGTTTCGCTTTTGAGCACCTTCGGCTCGACGGCCAGTTCCAGGGCGGCGCGGCTGAGGAAGTGGCGGGCGAGGGTCGGGATATCTTCGCGGCGGTCCGACATGCGTGGGATATGGATGCGGATCACGTTGAGACGGTGGAACAAGTCTTCACGGAATTTGCCCGCGTGCACCAGGGTTTCCAGGTTCTGGTGGGTGGCGGCGATGATGCGCACATCGACCTTGACTGGGGTGTGCCCGCCGACGCGGTAAAACTCGCCATCGGCCAGTACGCGCAGCAAGCGGGTCTGAGTGTCGGCCGGCATGTCGCCGATTTCGTCGAGGAACAGCGTGCCGCCGTCGGCCTGTTCAAAGCGCCCGCGACGCAGGTTGGCCGCGCCGGTGAAGGCGCCTTTCTCATGGCCGAACAGCTCGGACTCCATCAGATCCTTGGGGATCGCCGCCATGTTCAGCGCGATAAACGGCGATGCCGCCCGCGGGCTGTGGCGGTGCAGGGCGTGGGCCACCAACTCTTTACCGGTACCCGACTCGCCGTTGATCAACACGGTGATGTTGGAATGGCTCAGACGCCCGATAGCGCGAAACACTTCCTGCATCGCCGGCGCTTCGCCGATGATTTCCGGGGTGCGGGTCAGAGTCGGTGGCGCTTCCTGATTCTGCTGCTCCTGGGCGTGCTGGTTGGCGCGCTTGACCAGCGCCACGGCCTCGTCCACATCGAAAGGCTTGGGCAGGTACTCAAAGGCGCCGCCCTGATAGGAGGCGACAGCGCTGTCCAGGTCCGAGTGCGCGGTCATGATGATCACCGGCAGGCGCGGATGCTGCTCGCGAATCCGCGCCAGCAGGTCCAGGCCACTGGCGCCGGGCATGCGGATGTCGGAGATGATCACGTCCGGCTGCTGGCGTGCCAGGCGGCTCATCACGCCGTCGGCGCTGTCGAAACTCTGGGTGGTCATGCCTTCCTGTTGCAAGGCTTTCTCCAGGACCCAGCGGATAGAACGGTCGTCATCGACGATCCACACAGTTTCACTACGGCTCATGTCGATGGGGCTCCTTGTTCCAGTGGCAGAAAGATCGAGAACGTGGTGTGGCCGGGATGGCTCTCACATTCGATCAAGCCCTGATGCTGGCTGATGATGTTCTGGGTAATGGCCAGGCCCAGCCCGGTACCGTCCGGGCGGCCGCTGACCATGGGAAAGAAGATTGTTTCCTGCAGTTCCGCAGGAATGCCCGGGCCGTTGTCGATGATCTCGACCTTGGTCACCAGGCGGTGGCGCACATGGCCGATGGTGAACTGGCGCAGGGCGCGGGTGCGCAGGCTGATGCGACCCAGGCGCAGCTCGTTCTGGCTGCTGATGGCCTGCATGGCGTTGCGCACGATATTGAGCACCGCCTGGATCATCTGCTCGCGGTCGATCAACACGTCGGGGATGCTGGGGTCGTAGTCGCGCACCAAGGTAATGCAGCCTTGGCTTTCGGCCTCCACGAGTTGGCAGACGCGTTCGAGCACCTCGTGCACGTTGGTCAGCGCCAGCGACGGCAACTTGTTGGAGCCGAGCATGCGATCCACCAGGTTACGCAGGCGGTCGGCTTCTTCGATGATGACGTTGGTGTAGTCCTTGAGGTTCTCGTCCGGCAACTCGCGGGCCAGCAGCTGTGCCGCGCCACGGATACCGCCGAGGGGGTTCTTGATCTCGTGGGCCAGGCCGCGCACCAGCATCTTGCTGGTTTCCTGCTTGGACAGCTGAGCTTCCTCTTTGGTAATGCGCAGCAGGCGATCGCGGGGGTGTACTTCAAGCAGCAGCAGGGTGGCGCCGTTGCTCAGGATCGGGGTTACGGCGTAGTCGACGGTGAGGGTCTGGCCGGTAAGGGCGGTGAGCATCGCTTCGCGCTTGGTGAAGGGATGCGCCTGTTCAACCGCCTGGCGCAACGAACTCAAGGCCTCGGCCGACTCGGTGAACAACTCGCTGATGAACTGGCCATGGCTGCGCTGGCCGCTGATGGCCAGGAGCATCTCCGCCGCCGGGTTCATGTACTCAAGACGCAGATCGTCGTTGAGCAGGATGGTCGCGGTGGTCAGGTTGTCGAGTAGCAAACGGTGCAGTGCATCGCTGATGGTCATCAGGACCTCTTTTGGAGCAAGGCGCGGGCTTGAGGCACACGCTGATACCAAGAAAATGCAAAAACCAAACCAAGGCTCCGAAAAGAAGCGCGCAGGCCCTGAAATAGGGGTTTTTAGCGCGCAACTATGGCGTTCTGCCAGCTTTGCCGTGAAGTTTCGAACCAAATTGGGCTGATGGGTTGAGTAGGGTGCAGCTTGTTGCACCAATATAGTGCGAATTGATGACGTTTGTTCAGCAAGCGTGAGGGCAGGGTCGTTTAGGGCAAACGATCCTGCGCTGCGTACAACGGTCAGTGGGTTCGAGAAAGCGGTATACCGGGGCTGCCGGCATAGAACACCAGCAGTTCGACCGGCGTGTCGCCGGTATTGCCGCGATGCTCGATGCCCACCATTTCGGCCAGCGTATCGCCTTGGCGCAATGTGCGGGTGGCACCGCTCTTACGGGCTTCGACCAGCAATTCGCCGGAGAGGATATACGCCGCGTTGGGAATGGGATGGGTGTGCCACGGCAATTGGGTATTGGCCGGGATTTTGAGGCGTATCAGGGTCAGCTGTGGGACGCCCGAAGGGTAAGCCGTGTAAGGCGTGCCATCCCATGACTCGCTGCTTTGCAGCAGTAACTCGGTTTTGATGGGGGTCGTATTCGGTTGTGAAGTGGTGCAGCCGAGCGCGGACAGGCACGCGGCTGCAGCGATCAAGCCGTGGAGGGATTTCATGGGGCCATCCTGTGTGGTGAATGACCCGTCAGGCTAGGGTGAGCCTCCAGTCGGAAGATGCCGGAAACTGCCTAGGATGAGGTAGTCCACGTATTTATTTGCTGACGGGTGCCTGGAGGCAAAGCTCGCCAGTGGCGCGGGCTCCCGCTATCTGCATCAAGGGCTCGTGCAGCGGCTCGTGAATTGCCATGGCCACCCATTGAGGGCATTGCGGGTTGTGGCGCTCTGGGGCGAAGTCGGCTAATTGCTGCAAGAGGCGTTTTTGCAGCTGATCCAACTGCGGGCGGATTTTACCCACCAAGTCCGGGCGTGGCAGGTCCGGGGCCTTGCCCATGAACTGCCAGTCGGACAGGCGCGTGTATTGCACGAGTTTGTTGGCCTCGATCTGCGCGGCGAAAAACTGCTCGGCAACGGCGGGGTCGAGTTTGTAGCTGGGTGCCTGGGCTGCGACGCTGGCGAGCACGTCCTGTTCACGCTGTTTATCCTCAACCGGCTTTTTGCTGTCCCATTTGCTCAGGGCGACCTGGTCGGCGATGGTCAGGCGTTCGGTGATGCTGTTGAGTAAAGGTTCCAGGCTGGGCGGTGCAGCGAATGCACTGGCGCTGACAAATAACAAAGCGAACACAAGTCGACGTTTCAAGGCTGTTCTCCTTGTGGCAGGGGGCTAAACCCCGATAGCAGCGTGTCAGTCAGCACCTGTATCAGCTGATCCACCGCTATCGGGAGCAAGCGCCCTCCCACCTGATTGGGTTTGCAGATACGGAGCTGTGTAATCCGCGGGCAAAAAAAGACCTCCCGAAGGAGGCCTTTTTCATCACGCTGCGTCAAGCAGCGCTACCGGATCAGCAGCTGTAGTACAGCTCGTATTCCAGTGGGTGTACGAAGGTGCGAACTTTGATTTCTTCTTCGCTTTTCAGCTCGATGTAGGCATCGATGAAGTCGTCACTGAATACGCCGCCTTTGGTCAGGAACGCACGGCCCTTGTCCAGCTCTTCCAGGGCTTCTTTCAGGCTGCCGCACACTTGTGGGATCTCTTTGGCCTCTTCAGGCGGCAGGTCGTACAAGTTTTTGTCGGCGGCGTCGCCAGGGTGGATCTTGTTCTGGATGCCGTCCAGGCCGGCCATGACCAGGGCCGCGAAAGCCAGGTACGGGTTGGCTGCCGGGTCCGGGAAGCGCGCTTCGATACGGCGAGCGCGTGGGCTGGACACGTAAGGAATACGGATCGAGGCGGAACGGTTGCGAGCCGAGTAGGCCAGCATGACCGGTGCTTCGAAACCTGGGACCAGACGCTTGTAGGAGTTGGTCGACGGGTTGGTGAAGCCGTTCAGGGCCTTACCGTGCTTGATGATGCCGCCGATGAAGTACAGGGCGGTGTCGGACAGGCCGGCATAACCTTCGCCGGCGAAGGTGTTCTTGCCTTCTTTGGCGATGGACAGGTGAACGTGCATACCCGAACCGTTATCGCCGTACAGCGGCTTAGGCATGAAGGTCGCGGTACGGCCGTAGGCATCAGCCACGTTGTGTACGCAGTACTTCAGGGTCTGGACTTCGTCAGCCTTGGCGACCAGGGTGTTGAACTTCACACCGATTTCGTTCTGGCCGGCAGTCGCCACTTCGTGGTGGTGAACTTCGATAACCAGGCCCATTTCTTCCATGGCGTTGCACATGGATGTACGGATTTCGTGGTCGTGGTCGAACGGCGGGACCGGGAAGTAGCCACCTTTGACGCCTGGACGGTGGCCTTTGTTGCCGCCTTCCACGTCCTGGTCGGACATCCAGGAACCCTGTTCGGAGAAGATCTTGAACATCGAGCCGGAGATGTCGGATTTGAATTTGACCGAATCAAAGATGAAGAACTCTGGCTCCGGGCCTACGAATACGGTGTCGCCGATACCGGTGGACTTCAGGTATTCCTCGGCGCGCTTGGCGATCGCACGTGGGTCGCGGTCGTAGCCTTGCATGGTCGAAGGTTCGATCACGTCGCAGACGATGATCAGGGTTGGGTCTTCGGTGAACGGGTCGAGGACGGCAGTGCTGTCGTCCGGCATCAGGATCATGTCGGAGGCTTCGATGCCTTTCCAGCCGGCGATGGAGGAACCGTCGAACATTTTGCCTTCTTCGAAGAACGCATCATCCAGCGCATCGCGAGCCGGCATGGTCACGTGGTGCTGAGTGCCTTTGGTGTCCGTGAAGCGCAGATCAATCCATTTGACGTCATGATCTTTGATGAGTTGAACCGACTTCGACATAGTGTCCTCCGGGTGGCTTCGGGCTGGGGTAGTGGAGTTAGCCCTTAGAATGTGGGTGATGCCGGCGCGGATAGTCCGCCATGGCAACCTGCCTCACAAGAGAGCAAATTGCATGCCAGTGCGCCAACATGGGTTTTCTGTTCCAAAAACGCCCCTATAAAGGTGCATTGCGACAAAACCGCAAAAACAGCGCACTGCAATGTCGCATCATCTGCATCAAATGCACTTCTTTGGTGCGTGACAGCTGATGTGCATATTAACTGGTTAAACCTTGAGCGATTTCCGCTATAATCCGCGCCCCCCTTTTTCGGCAGGCCCTGCGCGCGCTGTTTCCATGAAATTAATCGTTAAAGTCTTCCCCGAGATCACCATCAAGAGCCGACCGGTACGGACGCGTTTCATCCGTCAGTTGGCCAAGAACATCCGTGCCGTGCTCCGCGATCTGGACCCGGCTGTGGTGGTGAATGGCGTGTGGGACAACCTCGAGCTGGAAACCCGTGTCACCGACCCCAAAGCCTTGAAGGACATGACCGAGCGCCTGAGCTGCATGCCGGGTATCGCGCATTTCCTGCAGGTGGACGAATACCCGCTGGGCGACTTCGACGACATCACCGAGAAGTGCAAGCGGCACTACGGCGGCGCGCTGGAAGGCAAGATTTTTTCGGTGCGCTGCAAGCGTGCCGGCAGGCATTCGTTCAGCTCGATGGATGTCGAAAAATACGTCGGCAGCAAGCTGCGTCGCGAGTGCGGCGCAGCCGGAATTTCCCTGAAAGCGCCGCAAATTGAAGTGCGCATGGAAATTCGCGACCAACGGTTGTTCGTGATCCATAGCCAGCACAACAGCATCGGCGGCTACCCGCTGGGCGCTTTGGAACAGACCCTGGTGCTGATGTCCGGCGGTTTCGATTCCACGGTGGCGGCCTACCAGATCATGCGCCGCGGCCTGATGAGCCATTTCTGCTTCTTCAATCTGGGCGGGCGTGCACACGAATTGGGCGTGATGGAAGTCGCGCACTACATCTGGAAGAAGTACGGCAGCTCCCAGCGTGTGCTATTTGTGAGCGTGCCGTTCGAGGAAGTGCTTGGGGAAATTCTCGGCAAAGTCGATAACAGTCATATGGGCGTAGTATTGAAGCGTATGATGTTGCGCGCTGCGTCCCGAATCGCCGATCAATTGCAGATCGACGCGCTGGTGACCGGCGAAGCGATTTCCCAGGTCTCCAGCCAGACGCTGCCCAACCTGTCGATCATCGACTGCGTTACCGAGAAACTGGTGCTGCGCCCACTGATCGCCAGCCACAAGCAGGACATCATCGACCTGGCAGAGCAGATCGGCACCGCCGCCTTTGCCAAGCATATGCCGGAGTACTGCGGGGTCATTTCGGTGAACCCCAAGACCCACGCCAAGCGTCACCGCGTGGAGCATGAAGAGAAAGAATTCGACATGGCGATTCTGGAGCGTGCGCTCGAGAACGCCAAGCTGGTCCCGATCGATCGCGTGATCGACGAGCTGGGCCAGGATGTGCAGATCGAAGAAGTCAGCGAAGCCCTTGCCGGCCAGATCGTCATCGACATCCGTCATCCGGATGCCGCTGAAGATGAGCCGCTGGAAATTCCTGGCATCGACGTACAAACGCTGCCGTTCTATGCATTGAACGCGCGTTTCAAGGAACTGGATAACAGCCGTCAGTACCTGCTGTATTGCGACAAAGGCGTCATGAGTCGCCTGCATGCTCACCATTTGCTCAGTGAGGGGTATGCCAATGTGCGCGTTTATCGACCGAGCTAAGAGCCCGGGGCTGTTTGCCTGTGGCCTGCGTCACCGGCCCCCCGACTCTGCCGTCAAGCTGTAACGGCAAGGCCTGACTCTACTGTTAATCGCTGCCACGACCTGACAGCACACCGAATCCTCTGATCGAGATACACAAGTGATCGAAAATCTACGTAACATCGCCATCATTGCTCACGTTGACCATGGTAAGACCACCCTGGTAGACAAACTCCTGCGTCAATCCGGCACCCTGGAGCGCAACGAGCTCAACGACGAGCGCGTGATGGACTCCAACGACCAGGAAAAAGAGCGCGGTATTACCATCCTGGCGAAAAACACCGCCATCAACTGGAACGGCTACCACATCAACATCGTGGACACCCCGGGCCACGCCGACTTCGGCGGCGAAGTAGAACGCGTAATGTCGATGGTCGACTCCGTGCTGCTGCTGGTTGACGCTCAAGACGGCCCTATGCCGCAAACCCGTTTCGTGACCAAGAAGGCTTTCGAAGCCGGCCTGCGTCCGATCGTGTGCATCAACAAGGTTGACCGTCCAGGCGCGCGTCCGGACTGGGTTCTGGACCAGATCTTCGACCTGTTCGACAACCTGGGCGCCACCGAAGAACAGCTGGACTTCAAAGTCGTCTACGCCTCGGCCCTGAACGGCATCGCCGGTCTGGACCACAACGACATGGCCGAAGACATGACCCCGCTGTACCAGTCGATCGTCGACAACGTACCTGCGCCGAAAGTCGACCGTGACGGTCCGTTCCAGATGCAAATCTCGGCACTGGACTACAACAGCTTCCTGGGTGTTATCGGCGTTGGCCGTATTGCCCGCGGCAGCGTCAAGCCGAACACCCCGGTTGTGGCTATCGGCGCCGATGGCAAGAAACGCAACGGCCGTATCCTGAAGCTGATGGGTCACCACGGTCTGCACCGTATCGACGTTGAAGAAGCTTTCGCCGGCGACATCGTATGCGTGAGCGGTATGGACTCGCTGTTCATCTCCGACACCCTGTGCCAGCCGGACAACGTCGAGGCGATGAAGCCTCTGACCGTTGACGAGCCAACCGTTTCCATGACCTTCCAGGTAAACGACTCGCCGTTCTGCGGTAAAGAAGGCAAGTTCGTGACCTCCCGTAACATCAAGGAGCGTCTGGACAAAGAGCTGCTGTACAACGTTGCACTGCGCGTTGAAGAAGGCGACTCGGCCGACAAGTTCAAGGTATCCGGCCGCGGTGAGCTGCACCTCTCGGTACTGATCGAAACCATGCGTCGCGAAGGCTTCGAAATGGGTGTTGGTCGTCCGGAAGTGATCATCCGTCAAGTTGACGGCGTGAAGCAGGAACCGTTCGAAAACGTCACCATCGACACCCCTGAAGAATCCCAGGGCAAGGTCATGGAAGAGATGGGCCTGCGTAAGGGCGACCTGACCAACATGGTGCCGGATGGCAAGGGCCGTGTACGTCTGGAATACAACATCCCTGCTCGCGGTCTGATCGGTTTCCGTAACCAGTTCCTGACCCTGACCAACGGTGCTGGCATCCTGACCTCGATCTTCGATCGCTACGACACCATGAAGTCCGGCGACATGTCCGGCCGTCAGAACGGTGTTCTGGTTTCGGTTGAAACCGGCAAGGCGCTGACCTACTCCCTGGAAACCCTGCAGGCGCGTGGCAAGCTGTTCGTTGAACACGGTCAAGAGATCTACAACGGTCAGATCGTTGGTCTGAACAGCCGTGACAACGACATGGGCGTCAACCCAACCAAGGGTAAGAAGCTCGACAACATGCGTGCTTCGGGTAAAGACGAAACCATCGCCCTGGTTCCACCTGTTCGCTTCACCCTGGAACAGGCCCTGGAATTCATCCAGGACGACGAGCTGTGCGAAGTCACGCCGAAGTCGATCCGCCTGCGTAAGAAGATCCTGGACGAAGGCGAGCGTACCCGCGCTGCCAAGAAAGCCAAGAACTGAGTTAACTCAGGCTGAATGAAAAACGCCCCCGGTCGAAAGGCCGGGGGCGTTTTTTTATGCCTGATCGTTCCCGCGCTCTGCGTGGGAATGCAGCCCGTGACGCTCTGCGTCGCAAGGTGCACAAGGCTCGGGTCTTGCGTGCTTGTCGGGACGCGGAGCGTCCGGGAAGGCGTTCCCACGCAGAGCGTGGGAACGATCAGATCAGAACTTATCGAGGGTCTTGAAGTTAGTCTCGCGCACCACTTCTTTAGGCTTATACGCGCAATACCCCGGCCGCGGCCCGATCTTCGGGTGGTTACGGCAGGTGTCCGGGCGCTTGTCGTAGATGGTGCAGAAGCGCGTCTTGCGGTCCAGGTACAGGCAATCGTTGTTGCTCATGCGCTGCAGGGTAAAAATCTCGGATTTGTTGTTGTAGCGCTCGACGATGCCTTCCTTCTGCAAGCGCTTGGCGATGTTCTTCGGCGGGTCGCCGCGTTCGAACTCATCAACGATGCCAATGCGGATCAGGTCCTTGATCTTCACCTCAACCGGCAGCGTGCAGCAGCTGGACACGCAGCCACCGCACATATGGCTGGAATATTTCTGCCAGGTTTCGAGACGGTCGAGTTCCGCGGCGGCGATCAGTTGAGGCTTCATCAGGGTTCCAGGATGGGGCGGTAGCAGGGCGCGCGATCATACCGGGATTGATGATTTTTTGAACAATATTTTCAGCTTTTTCCTTTGCGGCAGGGATTGGGCACGCCCCCTGCATCTAATCCCGTCAACAGTAAATGAGTTAAAAAATTGACGAACCAGAGCCTGCAACCGCGTGTCAGAGCGTCTAGGCTCTAGCAACTCCTTCTATCTCGCCCGAGGTCGCATTTGATGTCTCAGGAACCACTTGCACGAGAAGCAGAGGTAGCCGCGTTCCGCGATGCCGTCTTGACCAAACTCACCTACGCGGTGGGCAAGGACCCCGATCATGCCTTCGACCACGACTGGTTCGAGGCCATTGCGCTTGCCGCCCGCGACCAGATGGTCGAACACTGGATGGACCATACCCGGCGCATCTACCGTAAGGGCCAGAAGCGGGTGTATTACCTCTCGCTGGAATTCCTGATCGGTCGCCTGCTCTACGACAGTCTGAGCAACCTCGGCGTGCTGGAGATCGCCCGCGATGCGCTGGCCGAACTGGGCGTCGACCTGGAACGCATCCGCCTGCTCGAACCCGATGCGGCGTTAGGCAACGGTGGCCTCGGACGCCTGGCTGCATGCTTTATGGAAAGCATGTCGACCTTGGGGATTGCCGGTCACGGTTATGGCATTCGTTATGAGCACGGCCTGTTCCGCCAGGCGATTGTCGATGGCTGGCAGCAGGAGCAGACCGAACGCTGGCTGGACTTCGGCAACCCGTGGGAGTTTGAGCGGGCCGAAGTGATTTACCCGGTCGGTTTTGGCGGTGCGGTGGAAACCCTGCCCGACGCTTCCGGCAAAATGATTCAGGTATGGACGCCGGCCGAGACCGTACGCGCAGTAGCCTACGACACGCCTGTGGTGGGCTGGCGCGGTGCCAGCGTCAACACCCTGCGTCTGTGGCGTGCCCGGGCGGTCGAAGACTTGCACCTGGAGCGCTTCAACGCCGGTGACCATTTGGGCGCCGTCGCCGAGGTGGCCCGCGCCGAAAGCATCTCCCGTGTGCTTTACCCGGCCGACAGCACCGAAGCCGGTCAGGAACTGCGCCTGCGCCAGGAATATTTCTTCGTCGCAGCCTCTTTGCAAGACCTGCTGCGCCGCCACAAGAACATGCACGGCTCGGTGCTGAGCCTCGGCGAGCATGCCGCGATCCAGCTCAACGACACCCACCCCTCCATCGCCGTGGCCGAATTGATGCGCCAGTTGGTCGACCTGCACGATATTCCGTGGGAAGCCGCGTGGGACGTGACTGTCGAAACCCTGTCGTACACCAACCACACCCTGCTGCCCGAAGCACTGGAAACCTGGCCGGTCGGCCTGATGGAGCGCATGTTGCCGCGGCACATGCAGATCATCTACCTGATCAACGCCCAGCACATCGACTCGCTGCGCGCCAAGGGCATCCACGATTTCGACGTATTGCGCGCCGTGTCGCTGATCGAAGAAGACAACGGCCGCCGCGTGCGCATGGGCAACCTGGCGTTCCTGGGTTCCCACAGCGTCAACGGCGTATCCGGCCTGCACACCCAACTGATGCGCAGCACGGTGTTCTCCGAGCTGCACAAGCTGTACCCGGAACGTATCAACAACAAAACCAACGGCATCACCTTCCGCCGCTGGCTGTACCAGGCCAACCCCAAGCTCACCCAGATGCTGGTAGACGCGTTGGGCCCGGATATTCTCGACAACATGGAGACGCGCCTGGGCGAGCTGGAAACCTTCGCCGAGAAGCAGGCCTTCCGTAAAGCTTTCGCCGAGCAGCGTCTGCACAGCAAACGCGCCCTGGCCGAGATCATCCACGAGCGCCTGGGCATTTCGGTGAACCCGGCGGCGATGTTCGACGTGCAGGTCAAGCGCATCCACGAATACAAGCGCCAGTTGCTCAACCTGCTGCACACCGTGGCGTTGTACCAGGCGATCCGTGCCGAGCCGGGCACCGACTGGGTGCCGCGCGTGAAGATCTTCGCCGGCAAGGCCGCGGCGAGTTATCACCAGGCCAAGCTGATCATCAAGTTGACCAACGACATCGCCCGCACCGTCAACAACGACCCGACCGTGCGCGGACTGCTCAAAGTGGTGTTCCTGCCTAACTACAACGTCAGCCTGGCGGAAAGCATCATCCCGGCGGCGGACTTGTCGGAGCAGATCTCCACGGCGGGCTTCGAAGCTTCGGGCACCAGCAACATGAAATTCGGCCTCAACGGTGCGCTGACCATCGGCACCATGGACGGCGCCAACGTGGAGATGCACGAGCGCGTGGGCGCCGATCACATGTTTATCTTCGGCCTCAGCGCCCAGCAGGTGGAAGCGCGCAAACACGCCGGTGAATTCCACGCCGGGCCGGACATTGCCGTGTCCCATCGTCTCAACGATGTGCTGCAGGCGATCCGTGGCGGGGTGTTCTCGCCGGACGATCCGGGCCGCTACGTCGGTTTGATCGACGGTCTGATCGATTACGACCGTTTCCTGGTGTGTGCCGACTTCGATTCCTACTGGGATGCCCAGGCGCGGGTCGAAGCGCATTGGCATGACTCCAAGGCGTGGTGGCGTTCGGCGGTGCTCAACACCGCGCGGATGGGTTGGTTCTCTTCGGACCGGACCATTCGCGAATACGCCACCGAGATCTGGAAAGCGCTCGACTAAACCTGGCAAATCGAAAGTACGGGAGGGGGCTTGCCTCCGATGGCAGGGTGTCAGTTTGCAGATATGTGGACTGGTACACCGCTATCGGGAGCAAGTCCCCTCCCACATTGGTTGCGCGTCGATATACTGAGCGCCGGTTCGCTTAGGGAATATCGTCGATGCAATGGATTTTCATGCTGGTTGGCCTCGTGCTCGGCTGGACGCTCGATGAGTCGTTCTATGATGCAGGCATGGCTGCGCTGCTGGGGCTGGGCATTGGCCAGGCCATTCGCCTGTCGATGCTGTCGTCCAAGGCGGACCAACAGGCGCGCCAGCTGGAGATCGCGCAAAAAGCCCTGAGCGCTGTCGAGCAGCGTCTGGCGCAATTGGAGAAACCCGCACGACAACCCGATCCCACGCCTGCGCCGGCTGCACGCGCGGTGTTTGTCGAGGCGCCTGTCGCCGAATCCGCCAAAACCCCACCCACACCGCAAACCAAGGCGCCCGAACTCGTCTGGGAATTGCCGCCTGACCTCGCACCCGTGGCCGTCGCCAAACAAGCCAGCCAACCATTGCCCGACGATGTGTGGGCATCGGCTCCAGTACCTGCACCTGCACCGCGTGCTAAAGAACCTGCCGTACCCCGTGGCCCCAACCTGATTGAGCGTGCCCTCGGCGGCGCGCGTAACTGGCTGTTTGGCGGCAATACCGTGCTGCGCGTCGGTGTGGTGCTGTTATTTCTCGGCCTGGCGTTCCTGCTGCGCTATGCCACCGAAGGCATGGTGGTGCCGATCGAGGTGCGTTACGCCGGGGTGGCGGCGGCGGCCGTCGGCCTGCTGGGCCTGGGCTGGTGGTTGCGACTGCGCAACAGTCACTATGGGTTGATGCTGCAAGGCACCGGGATTGCGGTGTTGTACCTCACGGTGTTCGCCGCGATGCGTCTGCACCCGCTGATCGATCCGAGCGCGGCGCTTGGGCTTTTGGTGGCGGTGACGGTGTTTTCGGCCATCCTGGCGATTACCCAGGACGCGCTGGGGCTGGCCTGCGCGGCGGCGCTTGGCGGGTTTGCCGCGCCGATCCTGACGTCTACCGGTTCAGGTAATCATGTGGCGTTGTTCAGTTACTTCGCCTTGCTCAATACCGGCATCCTCGCCATCGCCTGGTTCAAGGCCTGGCGCTTGCTCAACCTGATCGGTTTCGTCGGCACCTTCGGTATCGGCTTTGCCTGGGGCCTGCGTTCCTACACCCCGGAACTGCTGTGGAGCACCGAGCCGTTCCTGGTGTTGTTCTTCCTGATGTACCTGGCCATCGGCCTGTTGTTTGCGCGCCGCAAATTGTTGGAGATGCGCGACGCGCCGGAAGACGACAGCCGTGGCGCACTGTTGCGCTGGTCGGCGGCCAAGGGCGATTACGTCGACGGCAGCATGCTGTTCGGCCCGCCGCTGGTGGGCTTTGGCCTGCAGTTCGCGCTGGTGCAGCACCTGGAATTCGCGGCGGCGTTCAGCGCGTTGGGCCTGGGCATCATCTATATGGGCCTGGCCCGAATACTCAGCGGCGGGCGCGCGTTGCTGCTGGCGGAAACCTGCCTGGCTCTGGGCGTCATATTCGCCAGCCTGGCTATTCCACTGGGGCTGGACGCACGCTGGACCGCTGCCGCCTGGGCGGTGGAAGGTGCCGGCATCTTCTGGCTCGGCTTGCGTCAGCAGCGGCCATTGGCCCGGGCATTCGGCCTGTTGCTGCAACTGGGCTCTGCGTTGGCGTTCCTCAGCGAACTGCATCGGGGCGAGCACACCCTACTCGAAGGCGCGCCATTGGGCGCGCTGCTGCTGGGCGCGGCGTTGCTGTTCAGCTTCGATCAATTACGCAAAGCTTCGACCGAGCAGGCCGCAGAGTGGGAGCGTAAAGGCCTGCCGGTACTGGCCAGCCTTGGCTTGAGCTGCCTGTACCTGCTGGCACCGTTGCTGCTGCTGACCCAAGGTACCGCGATCAGCTGGGCCGTCGCCGGCCTGGTGACACTGTTGATCGGCCTGCGCATCGGCTCCAGGACGTTCCTGTTTACCGCATTCGCCGTACAACTATTGGGCGGAGCGCTGTTCCTGCTGCGCCTGAAGGGCGGTGAAGGCGAAGCGGTGTTCGACGCCGGCTGGAGTGGTTTGTTGACCGCGTCACTCATCGGCCTGGCCTTGATCGGCGGCATGTTGCTGGCGGCGCGTGACGACCGGGTGCGCGGCGATGTGCGGCTGTTGCGTGGGTTATCGGTGGTATTGCTCGCCGGCCTGGTGCTGATCAACCTCGCGGTGCTGTTCGTGCTGCCATGGGCCAGCGCCAGTGGCGTATGGGCACTCAGTGGTTTGTTGATTATCTGGCTGAGCCTGTACCTGCAACAGCGCGTGAGCTTTGTGTTTGGGTTGTTGCTGCAACTGATCGGCGGCGGTTCGTTCCTGCTGTCGGTGTCGGCGCTGCTCGGGCCGTTGTCCGGCGAGGCTCTGCGGCCCCTGGCGCACAGCGGCTTCTGGACACCGATGGTGCTGGGCCTGGCCGCGCTGGTCGGCGCCTGGCGCCTGCAACGTCAGCCTCATGCGCCGCTGTTTACCGCGCTGAAGCTGCAGCGTCTGTCCGACCTGCTGCTGGTGTGGGGCGCGGCCTGGTGGACCCTGGCGGTGAGCGGCGAAGTGCTGCGGTTTATTCCCGACGAGCTGCAAGGCTCCGTCTTGCTGGGGACTGCGGCGCTCAGCGTGGCGATCTGGAGTGTCTGCGCGACGCGCTTGCGCTGGGCCTCCCTGGGCATGCTTTGCACCCTGCTGATGCCGGCGGCGGGCATGGTGTTGCTGGTGTCCGCCCATACCTATTACCACCCGGCGGCGCACTACGGCTGGCTGGCCTGGTTGGCAGTGTTTGCCGTGCATTTCGTCTCGCTGCGGCGGTTGGCGGCGGTGGTGCCTGGCAAAGTGCTGAGTATTGCCCACGTGTTGGGCTGCTGGATGCTGATCGGTGTGCTGGCCCTGGAACTGCGTTACGGCCTGTTGAGCCTGTCCAGCGAATACAACGCCTGGCGTTGGCTGGGCTGGGCGATTCTGCCGAGTCTGTACCTGGTGCTGGCCGCCGCGCCGCGCCAATGGCCGTGGCCGGTGGCGGTGTATCCGCGTGAGTACCGTGTGCTCGCCGCGCTGCCCCTGGCGGTGTTGATGCTCGGCTGGTTCTGGCTGGCCAACACCTTCAGTGACGGCACGGCCAAGCCGCTGCCGTATGTGCCGCTGCTCAACCCGCTGGACCTGGGCCTGCTGTTCGCCTTGCTGGGTGTGTACCTGTTGTCGCGCAGTGTGGCGCCGCAACGTGGACCACGGGCGCAGCTGATCGCACAAGGTGTGGCGGGTGTTTCGCTGTTTGCGTTCTTCACCGCGCTGGTGATGCGCACCGCGCACCATTGGGGCGGCGTGCCATTCCAGCTGGATGCGCTGCTGGCGTCGATGCTGGTGCAGGCCAGCCTGTCGATCGTGTGGACGCTGATCGCCCTCGGCCTGATGATCGGCGGCCATTTGCGTCATCGTCGCGATGTATGGCTGATCGGTGCGGCGCTGATCGCAGTGGTGGTCGCCAAGCTGTTCTTTGTCGAGCTGAGCAACCGTGGTGGCCTGGCGCGGATCGTATCGTTCATCGGCGTGGGCGCGTTGTTGCTGGTGGTGGGCTATTTCGCACCGCTGCCGCCCAAGCGTGCCGAACCCGTATTGGAAACTGAAGGAGCAACCTCTTGATCGGTAAGTTGAGCGTGGCCGTGGCGGGCATGTGTGTGGCGCTGTCTGTGGGGGCCCAGGAAGGTCCGGCTGATTTCACCACGCAGGTGCCGCTGAGCGTCAGCGGCAACGGCCCCTGGTATCGCCTGGAACTGCCCTTGGCCGTACAACTGAATGCGCGCCAGGCCGATCTGAGCGACCTGCGGGTGTTCAATGCCGCCGGCGAGCCGCAGGCGTATGCGTTGTCGCGCCAGGCATCGTCAAGCTCGGAAAGCCGTGTGCTGACCGACGTGAAGTGGTTCCCGCTGTACGCCGCCGACACCCGCGAAACGTTACCCGGCGTGGTGATGAAAACCACCACCGAAGGCACTCTGGTAGAGATCAAGCCGTCCACTGCCGCCAAGCCCGGCGGGCAGGTGCTGCGCGGTTGGGTGCTGGATGCCAGTGCGATCAAGGCGCCGTTGCAGCAGTTGAGCCTCGACTGGAGCCTTGAACAGGAAGGCTTCCAGCGTTTCACTATCGAAGCCAGCGATGACCTGCAGCACTGGGAATCCTGGGGCGATGGGCAAGTGGCGCGATTGTCGTTCGCCGACCAACGGGTTGAACAGCATGATGTCAGCCTGCCCGGTCAGTCCGCGCGTTACCTGCGCCTGCTGTGGCAGGGCCAGGCAGCGCCAGTGCTGACATCGGCCAAGCTGGTAAGCGCTACTCGCAGCAGCCTGCCGCAGCCGCTGGTGTGGTCGCCGCCGCTGGCGGGCGAGCGATTGGGGGCCGGTGAATACAGCTGGCAACTGCCCGCGGGCCTGAGTGCCGAGCGCATGCGCATCGAATTATCGCAGCCCAACACCCTGGCGCCGGTCAATGTGTCCGGGCGGCGCGACAGCCAGCAGAGTTGGCAGCCGTTGAGCTCGGGCCTGCTTTATCGCCTGACTCAGAACGGCCACGACGTGGTGCAGGATGAGTTGCCGTTGCCGGGCCAGGTGCTCAACCAGATCCGCTTGCAGGTGGACGAGCGCGGCGGTGGCCTGGGTGCCCAGGCGCCGGCGTTGCGTTATGCGGTGCGCGCCACGCAGGTGGTGTTCCTGGCGCGGGGCGAACCGCCGTTCACGCTGGCGCTGGGCAATATCACGGTGAAGGCCGCAAGCCTGCCGCTGTCCACGCTGATCCCTGACTACAGTGCCGAGCGTCTGAACGCCCTGGGGCAGGCCAGGGTAGCGGGCGAGGCAGTGGTCAAACCGGCTGTCGTTGTCGTAGCCCCCGAGGTGGGTCGCGACTGGAAGAAGCTGGGTCTATGGGCCGTGCTGCTGCTGGGCGTGGCCGTGCTGGGAGCCATGGCCTACAGTTTGTTGCGCAAACCGCAGGGCCAGCCGTGAACTCTATTGGGGTTAAATCCTCTGATGAGAGGAAATCAGCCCCGACTCGCGCTAAACTGCGCGGGTTTTCAAGCCCCCCCATTCATCGGAGCCTTCCATGTCCCGCGTTACCTTGAGTCGCTATTTGATCGAGCAGACCCGCAGCAACAACACGCCTGCCGATCTGCGCTTCCTTATCGAAGTGGTGGCGCGTGCCTGCAAGGAAATCAGCCACGCCGTGTCCAAAGGTGCACTGGGCGGTGTCCTGGGCAGCATGGGCACTGAAAACGTGCAGGGCGAAGTGCAGAAGAAGCTCGACGTGCTGTCCAACGAGATCCTGCTTGAAGCCAACGAATGGGGCGGTCACCTGGCCGGCATGGCGTCCGAAGAAATGGACAATGCCTACCAGATCCCGGGCAAATACCCTAAAGGCGCCTACCTGCTGGTATTCGACCCTCTGGACGGTTCTTCCAACATCGACATCAACGCACCGGTGGGCACGATCTTCTCGGTACTGCGTTGCCCGAACGAATACCTGAGCCAGAACGAAGCCCTGAACGAAAAGGCCTTCCTGCAGCCAGGCACCGAGCAGGTCGCCGCCGGTTACGCGATCTATGGTCCACAGACCATGCTGGTACTGACCCTGGGCGACGGCGTCAAGGGCTTCACCCTGGACCGCGAGATGGGCAGCTTCGTGTTGACCCACGAAGACATCTCGATTCCTGCTTCCACCCAGGAATTTGCGATCAACATGTCCAACCAGCGTCACTGGGAAGCGCCGGTACAGCGCTACGTCAATGAGTTGATGGAAGGCGAAGAAGGCCCGTTGAAGAAGAACTTCAACATGCGCTGGGTGGCGGCAATGGTGGCCGACGTGCACCGTATCCTCACCCGTGGCGGCCTGTTCATGTACCCACGCGACAGCCGCGAGCCGTCCAAGCCGGGCAAGCTGCGCCTGATGTACGAAGCCAACCCGATGTCGTTCCTGGTCGAGCAGGCGGGCGGTGCGTCCACCGACGGCCACCAGCGCATTCTCGACATCCAGCCTGAAGGCCTGCACCAGCGCGTGGCGGTGTTCCTGGGTTCGAAGGAAGAGGTTGAGCGCGTCACGGCCTATCACAAGCAGTAAGCTGCCGCGACCGGTAATCGGTGTGGTTGTGAGCCGGTTCACCGTTAAGGAAGCCCCGAAACGTTTCAGCGTTTTCGGGGCTTTTTTGTTTTCGCCCGTCGGGAACCAGACACCTCTTTTCCCTTCTAAGCTTCTGGCAGATACCCAAGCTGCTTCGCCCCTCCAGGAGTTTTCCCATGTCGTTACGTCGTCTCGCCCTGCTGACTTTTTGTGTTGTGTTGGCCGCTTGCAGCAAGGTCAACCAAGAGAACTACGCAAAGTTGTCGGCCGGGATGCCCAAGGCCGAGGTGGAGTCGCTGCTGGGTAAGCCGACGGACTGTTCCGGCGCACTGGGTATGTCCAGCTGCACCTGGGGCGATAAAAACAGCTTTATCAGCGTTCAATATGCCGGTGACAAGGTTCTGATGTTTTCCGGGCAAGGCCTGAAGTAAACCGGGGCGAGAGCCTACGGGAGAAGAAGAATGATGCGTTTTGTTTTGTTTCTTTGTGCCAGCCTGTTTTTGGCGGGCTGCGCCAGTCATTCTGGCGATGATCTGCAACCCAAGACCGCGAGCAACGTCAACCTGCATCGCTACCAGGGCACCTGGTATGAGCTGGCTCGCTTGCCGATGTACTTCCAGCGCAACTGCGCGCAATCCGAAGCCCGCTACACACTGATGCCCGACGGCGATATGTCGGTGTTCAACCGCTGCCTGACGAACCAGTGGAAGTGGGAAGAAGCCAGGGGCACGGCCACACCGCAGGTGCCGGGCAAGACCGACAAGCTCTGGGTCGAATTCAATAACTGGTTCACTGCACTGTTGCCGGGCGTCGCCAAGGGCGATTACTGGGTGTTGTATGTCAGCGATGACTACAAGACCGCCATCGTCGGCAGCCCGAGCCGTCGCTATATGTGGATTCTGTCGCGCACGCCGACCGTGAATGCCGACACCCGCGAAGACCTGCTCAGCAGGGCGCGTCAGCAGGGGTATGACACCACCCGGTTGATCTGGCGTACGCCGGACAAGCAGATGGCCAAGAGTTCGCAGTAACCCTGGATCACCACAAGGCTACATGTGGGAGGTGGTAAGCCCCTCCCACATTAGTGATGGGTCGTCTGTCAGCCCAACAAATCCTTCAGCACTTGTGTGAATGCCCGGCGACTGTCTTCCTCTCCAGCATGCTGCACATCGCGCACGACCCACTGGCCGTTGACCAGCACATCGCGCACCTGCCGATCACCGCCGGCAAATAACCAGCGATTGAGAATGCCGTCCTGCGTGGCGGTGGCCAGGTACGGGTCGTTACCGTCCAGCACGATCCAGTCCGCGCGTTTGCCCACTTCCAATCGGCCTATCGGCTGCCCCAGCGCCTGGGCGCCGCCGTCCAGTGCGGCATCGAATAAAGTGCGCCCGACCATCGGTTGATCGCTGCGATACAAGCGATTGCGGCGCTGATCGCGCAAGCGTTGGCCGTATTCCAGCCAGCGCAGTTCTTCGACCACGCTCAGGGACACATGGCTGTCGGAGCCGATGCCCAGGCGCCCCCCTTGAGCAAGAAAATCCACCGCCGGGAAAATCCCATCGCCCAAATTGGCTTCAGTGGTCAGGCACAGACCGGCAATCGCCCGGCTTCTGGCCATGCGCGCGACCTCTGCCGCGTCGGCATGCGTGGCGTGCACCAGGCACCAGCGCTCGTCGACTTCGACGTTGTCATACAGCCATTGCAGCGGACGCTTGCCGCTCCAGGCCAGGCAGTCGTCGACTTCTTTTTGTTGCTCGGCGATATGGATATGCACCGGGCACGCCTTGTCGCTGGCTGCCAGGACGTCATTGATCTGTTGGGGCGTCACAGCGCGCAAGGAGTGGAAGCACACGCCCAGATGCTGTGCCGGTTGTGCTGCCAGGATCGGTTGCAGGCGTGCTCGCAGATCCAGGTAGCTTTCCGTGCTGTTGATAAAGCGCCGCTGGCCGTCATTTGGCGCCTGGCCACCAAACCCGGAGTGGCTGTAGAGCACCGGTAGCAGGGTCAGGCCGATGCCGCTGGCACTCGCCGCCTGGCTGATCTGTCGCGACAGTTCCGCAGGGTCGGCATAAGGCTGACCATTGATGTCGTGGTGCACGTAGTGAAATTCGGCCACCGAGGTGTAGCCCGCCTTGAGCATCTCGATATACAGCTGACGCGCGATCACCTGCAGTTGGTCCGGGTTGATCTTGCCCACCATGCGGTACATCAGGTCGCGCCAGGTCCAGAAACTGTCATTCGGGTTGCCGGCCACTTCGGCCAGGCCCGCCATGGCGCGTTGGAATGCGTGGGAGTGCAGGTTCGGCATGCCCGCCAGCACCGGGCCTCTGAGCCGTTCGGCGCCATCTGCGCTCGCGTGGGGTTCAACGTGGGCCAGCAGGCCATCGGCGCTGACTTCAAAGCGTACATCGTTGGCCCATCCACTAGGCAGCAGCGCGCGTTCGGCGAAGAAAGCGGACATGATTAGAGCACCCCGGTCGTGTGTTTATTTGTATATACATATACAGACGTTTGCCTGCTCGGTAAACTCCGGCAATCTATGCATCTTTTCCTACTGCAAGGATCCCCCGTGCCGACTCCGCCCGCCAACTCTTCGCTGGCTGCCCACATGGACGAAAGTCCGGCGCCCTTGTACGCCCGCGTCAAACACATGATCAGCCAGCAGATTCTCAACGGTAACTGGCCGCCTCATTACCGCGTACCGTCGGAGAGCGAGCTGGTCAGCCAATTGGGCTTCAGTCGCATGACCATCAACCGCGCCCTGCGCGAGCTCACCGCTGAAGGTTTGCTGGTGCGCATGCAGGGCGTCGGCACCTTCGTCGCCGAGCCGAAAAGCCAGTCGGCGCTGTTCGAAGTGCACAATATCGCCGATGAAATCGCCTCCCGTGGCCACCGGCATACCTGCCAGGTCATCACCCTGGGCGAGGAAGCGGCGGGCTCCGAACGCGCCGTCGCCCTGGAGATGCGCGAAGGCGGGCGGGTATTCCACTCGTTGATCGTGCATTACGAAAACGATATTCCCGTGCAAATCGAAGACCGTTTCGTCAACGCCCTGGTCGCGCCGGAATACCTGCAGCAGGACTTCACCCTGCAAACCCCCTACGCGTATCTCAATCAAGTGGCGCCGCTGACCGAAGGCGAGCACGTGGTGGAAGCGATCCTTGCGGACGCCGCCGAATGCCAGTTGTTGCAGATAGAACCCGGCGAGCCGTGCCTGTTGATCCGTCGCCGCACCTGGTCCGGCCGTCAGCCGGTGACCGCCGCGCGTTTGATCCACCCCGGTTCCCGTCACAGTCTGGAAGGACGTTTCAGTAAATGAGTGCAGTAAAAGTCTGGCGCGCCACTGAATACGTGCGCATGCCGTGGAAGAACGGCGGCGGCAGCACCGAAGAAGTCACCCGCGATGCCGGCGAGGGCCTGGAAGGCTTCGGCTGGCGCCTGTCGATTGCCGACATCGCCGAATCGGGCGGGTTTTCCACCTTTGCCGGCTACCAGCGCGTGATCACTGTGATCAAAGGCGCAGGCATGGTGTTGACGGTGGATGGCGAGGAGCAGCGCGGGTTGTTACCGCTGCAACCGTTTGCCTTCAAAGGCGACAGCCAGGTGTCATGTCGCTTGATCACCGGGCCGATCCGCGATTTCAACCTGATCTATTCCCCTCAGCGTTACCACGCGCGGTTGCAATGGGTGGATGGTGTGCAGCGGTTCTTCAGCACTGCGCAAACCGTGCTGGTGTTCAGTGTTGCGGATGAAGTGAAGGTGATGGACCACATATTGGGTCAGCATGATTGCCTGCAGGTAGACGGTAACAACGGCTTGCTGGATATCGCTATCGCCGGTCGCAGTTGCATCATCGAACTCACTACGCGCGGTTAAAAAAAGTGGGAGGGCTTGCCCCCTCCCACATTTTTTTCTCACTGTTCTTACGATGTGTTTCCAGGTCTCGCACCAATTTGTTACCGAACGCCCCAGCGTGGCGCAAAACCGCGCTGTCGTGACAAATCTTCCTCGCTATAAAACTCCTTCGTAAGAAATTTCATCATCCCTCGAAGCCTCAATTTCCAAGGCTCGTGCGGTCTTTGCAAAAAAAACCAAATCCCCTGCACAGAAAGTTGGCCGCTTGATTGCATATGCTTGTATGTACAAGTAAAGATGTGTGTGTAAGACCCTGCTTCGCACCATCCCTGTTCGCGCATCGATCGCCGAGGAGTCTGAGTTGTGACCAAGCCTACAAAATACCGTGACGTTGAAATCCGCGCCGCCCGCGGTAACAAGCTCACTGCCAAGAGCTGGCTGACCGAAGCGCCTCTGCGCATGCTGATGAACAACCTCGACCCGCAAGTGGCCGAGAACCCGAAAGAACTGGTGGTCTACGGCGGTATCGGCCGTGCCGCGCGCAACTGGGAGTGCTACGACCAGATCGTCGAGAGCCTCACCCAACTGAACGACGACGAGACCCTGCTGGTGCAATCGGGCAAACCGGTCGGCGTGTTTAAAACCCATAGCAACGCTCCGCGCGTATTGATCGCCAACTCCAACCTGGTGCCGCACTGGGCCAGTTGGGAGCACTTCAATGAGCTGGATGCCAAGGGCCTGGCCATGTACGGCCAGATGACTGCCGGCAGTTGGATCTACATCGGTAGCCAGGGCATCGTCCAGGGCACCTACGAAACCTTCGTCGAGGCTGGCCGCCAGCATTACGACAGCAATCTCAAAGGCCGCTGGGTGCTTACCGCCGGCCTCGGCGGTATGGGCGGCGCGCAGCCGCTGGCCGCGACCCTGGCCGGTGCATGCTCGTTGAACATCGAATGCCAACAGGTCAGCATCGATTTCCGCCTGAATAGCCGCTACGTCGACGAGCAGGCCAGCGACCTCGACGACGCCCTGGCCCGCATCGCCAAATACACCCAGGAAGGCAAGGCCATCTCCATCGCGCTGCTGGGTAACGCGGCGGAAATCCTGCCGGAACTGGTCAAGCGCGGCGTGCGCCCGGACATGGTCACCGACCAGACCAGCGCTCACGACCCCCTTAACGGCTACCTGCCGGCCGGCTGGACCTGGGACGAATACCGCGCCCGCGCCAAGACCGAACCGGCCGCCGTGATCAAGGCCGCCAAGCAGTCGATGGCCGTGCACGTCAAGGCCATGCTGGAGTTCCAGAAACAAGGCATCCCGACCTTCGACTACGGCAACAACATCCGCCAGATGGCCCAGGAGGAAGGCGTCGAAAACGCATTCGACTTCCCAGGTTTCGTACCGGCCTACATCCGTCCGCTGTTCTGCCGTGGCATCGGCCCGTTCCGCTGGGCGGCGCTGTCGGGCGACCCGCAGGACATCTACAAGACGGACGCTAAAGTCAAAGAGCTGATCCCCGACGATGCACACCTGCACAACTGGCTGGACATGGCGCGCGAGCGCATCAGCTTTCAGGGCCTGCCGGCGCGTATCTGCTGGGTCGGCCTGGGCCAGCGCGCCAAGCTCGGCCTGGCGTTCAATGAAATGGTGCGCAGCGGCGAGTTGTCGGCACCGGTGGTGATCGGCCGCGACCATCTGGACTCCGGCTCGGTGGCCAGCCCGAACCGCGAAACCGAATCCATGCAGGATGGCTCCGACGCCGTGTCCGATTGGCCACTGCTCAACGCCCTGCTCAACACCGCCAGCGGCGCCACCTGGGTTTCGCTGCATCACGGCGGTGGCGTGGGTATGGGCTTCTCCCAGCACTCGGGCATGGTCATCGTGTGCGACGGCACCGACGAAGCGGCCGAGCGAATTGCCCGCGTGCTGCACAACGACCCGGCCACCGGGGTGATGCGTCACGCAGACGCCGGGTACCAGATCGCCATCGATTGCGCCAAAGAACAGGGCCTCAATCTCCCGATGATCAAGTAACCCCATGTGGGAGGGGCCAAGTCCTCTCCCACCGTTGACCGGCGGCGAACTCAAGACAATCCATCAGAGGTTGAAAGTAAATGGCTGACACACGTGCAACCACCCCATTGATCGAAAGGCGTTCGATCGATTACATCCCGGAAGCGGAAAGACACGGTCGTCTCTTGAGCCAGTTCACCCTGTGGATGGGCGCCAACCTGCAGATCACCGCCATCGTCACCGGAGCCTTGGCCGTGGTGCTCGGCGGCGATGTGTTCTGGTCGTTGATCGGTCTGTTGATCGGCCAACTGCTGGGCGGCGGCGTGATGGCATTGCACGCGGCGCAAGGCCCCAAGCTGGGCCTGCCGCAGATGATCTCCAGTCGGGTGCAGTTCGGGGTCTACGGCGCGGCCATTCCGATTGTGCTGGTATGCCTGATGTACCTGGGCTTCACCGCCACCGGCACGGTGTTGTCCGGCCAGGCGCTGGGCCAGTTGTTCGGCGTCACCGACAGCGTCGGAATTCTGATCTTCGCCAGTGTCATCGTGTTGGTCACGGTGCTCGGTTATCGGGTGATCCACTTCATCGGCCGCGTGGCCAGCGTTATCGGCGTGATTGCCTTTGTCTACCTGTTCAGCCGCCTGATCAGCCAGGCCGACGTCGGCGCGCTCCTGCAGATCCGTCATTTCAGCTGGAGCAGCTTCCTGCTGGCGGTGTCGCTCGCGGCATCCTGGCAGATCGCTTTCGGGCCTTACGTGGCGGACTATTCACGCTACCTGCCGAGCGGGACGTCCTCGGTGAAAACCTTTCTCGCCGCAGGCGCAGGTTCGGTGGTTGGCGCGCAAGTGGCGATGGTCCTCGGCGTGTTTGCCGCGGCCATGTCCAACGGGCAATTTGCCGGTCACGAAGTGGCCTACATTGTGGGGCTGGGCGGCACGGGTGCCACTGCGGCGCTGCTGTATTTCAGCATCGCGTTCGGCAAGGTCACCATCTCCACGCTGAACTCCTACGGCAGCTTCATGTGCATTGCGACCATCATCAGCGGCTTTCGCGGTCGCCTGGAGGTCACGCGCATGCAGCGTCTGGTGTTCGTGCTGGGCATTGTCGGTACGGCGACCCTGATCGCCTTGCTCGGGCAGCACTCGTTCCTCGGCGCGTTCAAGTCCTTCATCCTGTTCCTGCTGGCGTTTTTTACCCCCTGGAGTGCGATCAATCTGGTCGACTACTACTGCATCACGCGCGATCGCTATGACGTGCCGGCGCTGACCGATCCGAATGGTCGCTATGGACGTTGGAACCTGCTCGGTATCAGCGTTTATGTCGTCGGTGTACTGGCGCAGTTGCCGTTCATCTCCACCAAGTTCTACACCGGCCCCCTGGTGGCCGCCCTGGGCGATGTGGATATTTCCTGGATCATCGGCCTGCTGCTTCCCGCCGCGCTTTACTACTGGGCTGCGAAAAAGTGGCCTGCCGCACACCCCGAACACCTGATCCTGCCGCCAGAGCAGGGCGCTGCACCGATGACAAACGGGCTGGTTGCACAAGCCTGAGGGGACGTGGACAGGGCAGGATGCCTACTGACTGCCGTAATCCATTTCATGATTGGGAGCGTCACAACAATGAAAATGCATAAGACCCTGTTGGCCACCGTGTTCTCTGCGGGCTTGCTGGCCACTGCCGGCGCCCAGGCGGCCGGTTGGTGCGAGTCCGGCAAACCGGTGAAATTCGCCGGCCTGAACTGGGAAAGCGGCATGTTGCTCACCGACATCCTGCAAACCGTGCTGGAAAAAGGCTACGACTGCAAAACCGACAGCCTGCCGGGCAATTCCATCACCATGGAAAACGCCCTGAGCAGCAACGACATCCAAGTGTTCGCCGAAGAGTGGGTCGGCCGCAGCGAAGTCTGGAACAAGGCCGAGAAGGCCGGCAAAGTGGTCGGCGTCGGCGCTCCAGTGGTAGGGGCGATCGAAGGTTGGTACGTGCCACGCTACGTGATCGAAGGCGACGCCAAGCGCAAGCTGGAAGCCAAAGCGCCGGGCCTGAAAAACATCGCTGACCTGGGCCAGTACGCCGCCGTGTTCAAGGACCCGGAAGAGCCGTCCAAAGGCCGTTTCTACAACTGCCCGGCGGGCTGGACCTGCGAGCTGGACAACAGCGAAATGCTTAAAAGCTACGGTCTGGAAAGTTCCTACACCAACTTCCGCCCAGGCACCGGCCCGGCGCTGGATGCCGCCGTATTGTCGAGCTACAAGCGCGGCGAGCCGATCCTGTTCTACTACTGGTCGCCGACGCCGCTGATGGGCCAGGTCGACCTGGTCAAGCTTGAAGAAAAACCCGGTGTGGATAAGAGTGTGAGCATCAAGGTCGGCCTGTCCAAGACCTTCCACGAGCAAGCGCCGGAACTGGTGGCCGTGCTGGAAAAGGTCAACCTGCCGATCGACCTGCTCAACCAGAACCTGGGTCGCATGGCCAAGGAGCGCATCGAGTCGCCGAAGCTGGCGAAAATCTTCCTCAAGGAACACCCTGAAGTCTGGCACGCCTGGGTGAGCGACGAGGCTGCCAAGAAAATCGACGCGGCCTTGTAGGTCGAGCGTGCCCGGCTACCCTGAGAGGCAGCCGGGCGCCTGGCCACACCCCACTGGATCGAGAGCACGCTATGTTTCCTGAGAGTTTTACCTTTTCCATCGCCGACTGGGTCAACGGTTGGGTGGATTCACTGGTCACCAACTATGGCGATGTGTTCAGGCACATCTCCGACACCCTGTTATGGGCCATCGTCAACCTGGAAGGCCTGCTGCGCGCCGCGCCCTGGTGGCTGATGCTGGCCATCGTCGGCGCCGTTGCCTGGCACGCCACCCGTAAAGTCCTGACCACGGCGGTGATCGTCGGGCTGTTGTTCCTGGTGGGTGCCGTCGGCCTGTGGGACAAACTGATGCAGACCCTGGCGCTGATGCTGGTCGCCACGGTGATTTCGGTGTTGATCGGCATCCCGCTGGGCATTCTGTCGGCCCGCAGCAATCGCCTGCGCTCGGTATTGATGCCGCTGCTGGACATCATGCAGACCATGCCCAGCTTCGTGTACCTGATCCCGGTGCTGATGCTGTTCGGCCTGGGCAAAGTGCCGGCGATTTTCGCCACGGTGATCTACGCCGCACCGCCGCTGATTCGCCTGACGGACCTGGGCATTCGCCAGGTCGACGGCGAGGTCATGGAAGCTATCAACGCCTTTGGCGCCAACCGCTGGCAGCAACTGTTCGGCGTGCAACTGCCGCTGGCGCTGCCAAGCATCATGGCCGGTATCAACCAGACCACCATGATGGCGTTGTCGATGGTGGTGATCGCCTCGATGATCGGCGCCCGAGGCCTGGGTGAAGATGTACTGGTCGGCATCCAGACGCTGAACGTCGGCCGTGGCCTTGAAGCCGGGCTGGCGATCGTGATTCTTGCAGTGGTCATCGACCGCATAACCCAGGCCTATGGTCGTCCACGGCATGAGGCGAGCAAATGACTACCGTCAGCAAAATCGAAGTGAAAAACGTCTTCAAAATTTTCGGCAATCGTGCCAAGGACGCGCTCTCGCTGATCGGCCAGGGCAAGACCAAGGACCAGGTGCTGGCCGAGACCGGCTGCGTGGTCGGTGTCAACGACCTGTCCCTGAGCATCGGCACCGGCGAAATTTTTGTGATCATGGGCCTGTCCGGCTCGGGCAAGTCGACCCTGGTGCGCCATTTCAACCGCCTGATCGACCCCACCAGCGGCGCGATCCTGGTGGACGGCGAAGATATCCTGCAACTGGACATGGAAGCCCTGCGTCAATTCCGTCGCCACAAGATCAGCATGGTGTTCCAGAGCTTCGGCCTGCTGCCCCACAAAAGCGTGCTCGACAACGTCGCCTACGGCCTCAAGGTGCGCGGTGAAAGCAAACAGGTGTGCGCCGAGCGCGCCCTGCACTGGATCGACACCGTGGGCCTGAAGGGCTACGAAAACAAATACCCGCATCAGCTCTCCGGCGGCATGCGCCAACGGGTGGGCCTGGCTCGTGCCCTGGCGGCCGACACCGACATCATCCTGATGGACGAAGCCTTCAGCGCCCTCGATCCGCTGATCCGCGCCGAGATGCAGGACCAGTTGCTGGAACTGCAGAAGACCCTGCACAAGACCATCGTGTTCATCACCCACGACCTCGACGAAGCCGTGCGCATCGGCAACCGCATCGCGATCCTCAAGGACGGCAAATTGATCCAGGTCGGCACCCCGCGCGAGATCCTGCATTCGCCGGCGGATGAGTATGTAGACCGGTTTGTCCAGCGGCGGGCGGCGGTGGTCTGACCCAGGTCCTGTGGTGAGGCTGCTGGCCCTATCGGGAGCAAGCTCCTTCCCACATTTGATCGGGTTCACACTGTCCCAACGTGGGAGGGGGGCTTGCCCCCGATGAGGCCGGCAAAGCTGTAGAGAATATGAAGAGATCAACAATGTCCCAGGCACCAAAAATCACCATCGCCGACACGCCATTGCGCTGGCAGGACGTGGTCGCCGTGGCCCGTCATGGCGCGGTCCTCGAACTGTCGACCCAGGCCTGGGCGCGGATCGATAACGCCCAGGCCATCGTGCAGCGCATCGTCAGCAGCGGTGAGCGCGCCTACGGCGTGAACACCGGGCTGGGGGCGCTGTGCAATGTGTCGCTGCAAGGCGAACAACTCAGCCAGCTGTCGCGCAACACCTTGCTCAGCCACGCGTGTGGCGTCGGCCCGGCGCTGAGCGATGAACAGACCCGCGCGATCATCTGCGCGGCCCTTGTCAACTACAGCCACGGCCATTCCGGCCTGCACCCGCAGGTGGTGCGGGCGCTGCTGGCGCTGCTCAACCATGGCATCACCCCGCAGGTGCCGTCCCAGGGATCGGTGGGTTACCTGACCCATATGGCCCACGTCGGCGTAGCGTTGCTGGGTGTCAGCAATGTGAGCTATCGCGGCGGCATCGTCTCGGCGCAGCAAGCCTTGCAGGCCGAAGGCTTGCAGCCCGTTGAGCTTGGCGCCAAGGACGGGCTGTGCCTGGTCAACGGCACGCCGTGCATGACCGGCCTGAGCTGCCTGGCCCTGGCCGATGCCCATCATCTGCTGCAATGGGCCGACGTGATCGGCGCCATGAGCTTCGAGGCCCAGCGCGGTCAGCTCGATGCGTTCGACGCAACCATCATCGCCCTCAAGCCCCACCCAGGCATGCAACAGGTGGGCGCCAACCTGCGCGCGTTGCTCGACGGCAGCGAGGTGATCGCCGCCAGCCAGGGCATTCGTACCCAGGACGCTTTGAGCCTGCGCTCGATCCCGCAGATCCACGGTGCGACGCGTGACCAGGTGGCGCACGCCACGCGGCAGATCGAGACCGAACTCAACAGCGTGACCGATAACCCGCTGGTGCTCGGCACGCCGGACAACTACCGGGTGGTGTCCCAGGCCAACCCCCACGGGCAGTCGGTCGCGCTGGCGGCGGATATGCTCGCCATCGCCATGGCCGAAATCGGCTCGGTGGCCGAGCGCCGCCTGGACCGCTTGATCAACCCCCATGTCAGCGGCTTGCCGGCGTTTCTGGTGAGCAACCCCGGGGTCAACTCCGGCATGATGATCGTGCAGTACGTCGCCGCGTCGTTGTGCGGGCAGAATCGCCAACTGGCGCAGCCGGCGGTGCTCGACAATTTCGTTACCTCGGGCCTGCAGGAAGACCACCTGAGCATGGGCACCAATGCCGCGCTCAAGCTGCACCAGGTATTAGCCAACGTGACCCAGATCCTCGCCATCGAGTACTTGCTGGCGGCCCAGGCCTTTGAATTTTTAAAGGCGCAGCGCTTCGGCGTCGGCACCGAGCGTGCCTGGCGTTTACTGCGTGAACATATCCCGCCCTATGAGCAGGACCGCTGGCTGGCGCCGGATATCGCGACCGCCGCCGCGTTGCTCAAGGACACCGCTTTGCTGCATCAAGCACTTCCCCATTTGCACTGAACAATAATTCCAAAGGAGCATCACTGTGACTGCGCTAAACCTGATTCCGGGCCAACTGAGCCTCGCCCAACTGCGGGCCATCTATCAGCAGCCGGTAACCCTCAGCCTGGATGACAGCGCATCGGCGCAGATCGACGCCAGCGTGGCGTGTGTCGAGCAGATCCTCGCCGAAAACCGCACCGCCTACGGCATCAACACCGGTTTTGGCCTGCTGGCCTCCACGCGTATCGCCAGCGCCGATCTGGAAAACCTCCAGCGTTCCCTGGTGTTGTCCCACGCCGCCGGTGTTGGCGAGCCGATCAGCGACGCGTTGGTGCGGCTGGTCATGGTGCTCAAGGTCAACAGCCTCAGCCGTGGCTTCTCCGGTATCCGCCGCGTGGTGATTGACGCGCTGATCGCGCTGATCAACGCAGAGGTGTACCCGCATATTCCTTTGAAAGGTTCGGTGGGCGCCTCCGGTGACTTGGCTCCCCTGGCCCACATGTCCCTCGTGCTGCTCGGCGAAGGCAAGGCGCGCTACAAAGGCGAATGGCTTGAAGCGAAAGACGCGCTCAAGATCGCCGGCCTCGCGCCGCTGACCCTGGCGGCGAAGGAAGGCCTGGCGCTGCTTAACGGTACTCAGGTGTCCACGGCGTATGCCTTGCGCGGCCTGTTCGAAGGTGAAGACCTGTTCGCCGGCGCCCTGGCGTGCGGCGGTCTTACCGTGGAAGCGGTGCTGGGTTCGCGCTCGCCCTTCGACGCACGCATTCATGCGGCTCGCGGTCAACGCGGGCAGATCGATTCGGCGGCGGCCTACCGTGATCTGCTGGGTGAAAGCAGCCAGGTCTCGCAGTCGCACCAGAACTGCGACAAGGTGCAGGATCCGTATTCCCTGCGTTGCCAGCCACAAGTCATGGGCGCCTGCCTGACCCAGTTCCGCCAGGCTGCCGAAGTGCTGGCGGTGGAGGCCAACGCCGTCTCCGATAACCCCCTGGTATTTGCCGCCGAAGGCGACGTGATTTCCGGCGGTAACTTCCACGCCGAGCCGGTGGCCATGGCCGCCGACAACATGGCACTGGCCATCGCCGAAATCGGTTCGCTCAGCGAGCGCCGTATCTCGCTGATGATGGACAAGCACATGTCCCAGTTGCCGCCGTTCCTGGTGGGCAATGGCGGGGTCAACTCCGGCTTCATGATCGCCCAGGTCACCGCCGCCGCGCTGGCCAGTGAGAACAAGGCATTGGCCCATCCCCACAGCGTCGACAGCCTGCCGACCTCCGCCAACCAGGAAGACCATGTTTCAATGGCCCCGGCTGCCGGCAAGCGCCTGTGGGAAATGGCCGAAAACACCCGTGGCATCCTCGCCGTGGAATGGCTGGCGGCGTGCCAGGGCCTGGACCTGCGCGAAGGCTTGAAAACCTCGCCGAAACTGGAAAAAGCCCGTGGCATCCTGCGCAGCAAAGTGGCGTTTTACGACAAGGACCGCTTTTTCGCCCCGGACATCATCGCCGCCAGTGAACTGCTCGCCGGCCGCTGCCTGAACGAGCTGGTCCCGGCCCGGTTGCTGCCGAGCCTGTAACCCAAGGAGTGTCGGATGAAAACCCTTTGGCAGCACTGCCACGTCGCAACCATGGCCCAGGGCAAGTACTCGATCATCGAGGATGCGGCCATGGTCACCGCCGGTTCGCTGATCGAGTGGATCGGCCCACGCAGCCAGGCGCCGAGCGCGGATTACGCCCAGGTCCACGACCTGCAAGGCGCGTGGGTAACCCCCGGGCTGATCGATTGCCACACTCATACGGTGTTCGGCGGCAACCGCAGCGGCGAATTCGAGCAACGCCTTGAAGGCGTGAGCTATGCCGAGATCGCGGCCCAGGGCGGCGGGATCGCCAGCACCGTGCGCGCCACCCGCGCCGCCAGTGAAGATGAACTGTTCGCCAGCGCTCATAAGCGCCTGCGCAGTCTGCTGCGTGACGGTGTGACCACGGTGGAAATCAAATCCGGCTACGGCCTGGACCTGGCCAACGAGCGCAAGATGCTGCGCGTGGCCCGACGCCTGGGGGAAGCGCTGCCGGTCAGCGTGCGCGCTACCTGCCTGGCCGCCCATGCCTTGCCGCCGGAGTACAAGGACCGTACCGACGACTATATCGAGCATATCTGCAGCGAAATGCTGCCGGCCCTGGCGGCCGAAGGGCTGGTGGATGCGGTGGATGCGTTCTGCGAATACCTGGCATTTTCCCCGGCACAGGTGGCCCGCGTGTTTGACGTCGCGCAGCAACTTGGCCTGCCGGTGAAGCTGCACGCCGAACAACTGTCCTCGCTGCACGGCTCCAGCCTGGCGGCGCGTTATCACGCATTGTCGGCGGACCACCTGGAGTTTATGACCGAAGAAGACGCCATCGCCATGGCCGCCGCCGGCACCGTTGCGGTGTTGCTGCCGGGGGCATTCTACTTTCTGCGTGAGACTCAGTTGCCGCCCATGGAGGCCCTGCGCAAGCACGGTGTGAAAATCGCCATCGCCAGCGACCTCAACCCCGGCACCTCGCCAGCGCTGTCTGTGCGCCTGATGCTGAACATGGCCTGCACCTTGTTCCGCATGACCCCGGAAGAAGCCCTGGCCGGCGCCACGCAACACGCGGCCACCGCCCTGGGCATGGGCCACACCCACGGTTCGCTGGAGGTGGGCAAGGTTGCGGATTTTGTCGCCTGGCAAATCGACCGTCCAGCCGACCTGGCTTACTGGCTGGGCGGCGAACTGGATAAACGCGTCGTGCGCCATGGCGTCGATGCCATCGTCTAAGGAGTACCGTTGTGGATAAGGTTCTGAACTTCAAACAAGGCCGCACACCGCTGCTGATCAGCATGCCTCACGCCGGCTTGCGCCTGACGCCTGCGGTAAAGGCCGGGCTGATCCCCGAGGCGCAAAGCTTGCCGGACACCGACTGGCATATTCCTTTGCTGTATGACTTTGCCGAGGAATTGGGTGCCAGCACCTTGTCGGCGGAGTATTCGCGGTTTGTCATCGATCTGAACCGACCGTCCGACGACACGCCGCTGTATGCCGGCGCCACCACCGGCCTGTACCCCAGGACCCTGTTCGATGGCGTGCCGTTGTTTCTCGACGGCCAGGAACCCTCCGAGGAAGAACGGGCGACCTACCTGCAGAAAATCTGGGGCCCCTACCACCGCGCGCTGCAGGAGGAGCTGGCACGCCTCAAGGCAGAGTTCGGCTATGCGCTGCTGTTCGATGCGCACTCGATTCGCTCGGTGATCCCGCACCTGTTCGACGGCAAACTGCCGGACTTCAACCTCGGCACCTTCAACGGCGCGGCCTGCGCCCCGGAACTGGCCGGCCAATTGGAAGCCATCTGCGCCAGGCACCCGCAGTACACCCATGTGCTCAACGGGCGCTTCAAGGGCGGGCATATCACCCGGCATTACGGCGACCCGGCCGAGAATATCCACGCCGTGCAGCTGGAATTGTGCCAGAGCACCTATATGGAGGAGTTCGAACCGTTCAAGTACCGCGCCGACCTGGCCGAGCCGACGCAGGTGGTGTTGAAACAGTTGCTCGAAGGCCTGCTGGCCTGGGGGCGCAAGCGTTACGGCTAGGCAGGATCTGCAGCGCAGGTCTTGCCCTCAGCCCAAGACAGCCCCAACCGTGGGAGGGGCCTGCCCTGGATAGCACCCTGCCAGGCACTTATCCCACCAATGGCTGGCTAAGCCTTCCTAAGCTGGGCGAAGGGCTGACACAGGTCTAAGCGCTCAAGGACATGCTCATTGCACAATTCGGGTTTATAGTGCCAGACGGCAGAATAATAGACGTCCCCCCAGGGATGAACCCGAACCCCTACGGAGCGCGCAATGCAGACTTGGTTCCCGCAGATCAAACCCTACGCCCGGCACGATCTGGCTGTCGATGACACGCATACCCTGTATGTCGATGAAAGTGGCTCCCCCGAAGGCTTGCCGGTTGTATTCATCCATGGTGGCCCCGGCGCCGGTTGCGATGCCCAAAGCCGTTGCTATTTCGATCCCAACCTGTATCGCATCGTTACCTTCGACCAGCGCGGTTGCGGTCGCTCTACGCCGCGCGCCAGCCTGGAGAACAACACCACCTGGGACCTGGTCGCCGACATGGAGCGCATCCGCGAGCACCTGGGCATCGATAAATGGGTGCTGTTCGGCGGTTCCTGGGGCTCGACCCTGGCGCTGGCCTATGCGCAGACCCATCCCGAGCGCGTGCATGGCCTGATCGTGCGCGGCATCTTCCTGGCCCGCCCGCAGGACATTCACTGGTTCTACCAGGAAGGCGCGAGCCGCCTGTTCCCGGATTACTGGCAGGATTACATCGCGCCGATCCCGGCCGACGAGCGTCACGACATGATCGCGGCGTATCACAAACGCCTCACCGGCAATGACCAGATCGCCCAGATGCACGCGGCCAAGGCCTGGTCCGGCTGGGAAGGGCGCATGCTCGGCCTGTGTCCGAGCCCGCAGCATGTGGAGCGGTTTTCCGAGCCGCAGCGGGCGCTGTCGATTGCGCGCATCGAGTGCCATTACTTCACCAACCACTCGTTCCTGGAGCCTGACCAGCTGATTCGCGATATGCACAAGATCGCGCACCTGCCTGGCGTAATCATCCACGGGCGCTACGATATGATCTGCCCGTTGGATAACGCCTGGGAATTACACCAGGCGTGGCCCAACAGCGAGCTGCAGGTGATCCGCGAGGCGGGCCATGCGGCGTCCGAGCCAGGCATCACGGATGCGCTGGTACGCGCGACCGGCGAAATGGCCCGGCGTTTGCTCGACCTGCCGCCTGAAGAAGCATGAAGGGCCTGCTGCAGCGGGTGCTTGGCGCCCGAGTCGAGGTGGCGGGTGAAACCGTGGGTGCCATCGACCAGGGGTTGCTGGTGCTGGTGGCGGTGGAGCCTTCAGATACGCCCGAAAGCGCCGACAAACTGCTGCACCGGCTGCTGAACTATCGGGTGTTCGGCGATGACGAAGGCAAGATGAACCTGTCGCTCAAGGACATTGACGGCGGATTGCTGCTGGTCTCGCAGTTCACCCTGGCGGCGGACACCAAGAGCGGGTTGCGGCCCAGCTTCTCCACAGCGGCCCCTCCGGCCCTGGGAGCGGCGCTTTTTGATCACTTGCTGTTACAAGCGCAACAATTGCATGGCAAGGTGGCTTCGGGCCGTTTTGGCGCGGATATGCAGGTGCATTTGGTCAATGATGGCCCTGTGACCTTCCTCCTGCAGACGTGAATGTATTGAAAACGACTTTTAATGCTTAAAAACGCAGGTTTTCGCTACAAATACTTCGTTGCCCCTGATGCGTTGTCTCGCGGGCTACTAGATAATCGCGCGCTACGGGGATCAGCGTTGTTTGGTCCATTTTTGACTTAGGTAGAGACTTGTCCGACATCCACTGGGGAATCATTTTGACCCAGGGGAGTCGGAACAATGCTCGCCAACCTGGCATATAGATAGCTGGCCGTTGGTTTTTTGATCTGTTTTCGGCGAGGGTTGCTCGTGATTGTTAGTCCCTGTAATGCACCAAAATTGTCTGCCAAACGGTTACGAAACGCACTGGTGACGGGCTCTGCCCTGTTTTGCCTGTTCGGCGCGGGTCAACTGTGGGCATTCAGTCTGGATGATGTGTCGGCCAAGGCAAAAGAGCTGGCTGGGCAGAAATACGAAGCTCCGCGCAGCAATCTGCCGAACGAATTCCGCGAAATGAAGTTCGCGGACTACCAGAAGATTCGTTTCCGCAATGAAAAAGCCGAGTGGGCCGATCAAAACACCCCGTTCAAGCTGTCCTTCTATCACCAGGGTATGCACTTCGATACACCGGTGAAAATCAACGAAGTGACCGCTGACAGCGTCCAGGAAATCAAATACGACCCGTCGCGTTTTGACTTCGGCGACGTGAAATTTGACCCTAAAGCCACCGAACAGCTGGGTTATGCCGGTTTCCGTGTGCTGTACCCGATCAACAAGGGCGACAAGCAAGACGAAATCATGACCATGCTCGGCGCCAGCTACTTCCGCGTCGTGGGCAAGGATCAGGTGTATGGCCTGTCCGCCCGCGGCATGGCGATCGACACCGCGCTGCCGTCCGGCGAAGAGTTCCCACGCTTCACCGAGTTCTGGATCGAGCGTCCTAAGCCGGGTGACAAGCACCTGGTGATCTTCGCCCTGTTGGACTCGCCACGCGCGACCGGCGCCTATCGCCTGACCCTGCGTCCGGGCACCGACACGGTGGTCGACGTCAAATCCCAGATGTACCTGCGCGACAAGGTCAGCAAGCTGGGCGTTGCCCCATTGACCAGCATGTTCCTGTTCGGCGCGAACCAGCCGTCCAAGGTGCTCAACTACCGTCGCGAGCTGCATGATTCCAGCGGCCTGTCGATCCATGCCGGCAACGGCGAGTGGATCTGGCGTCCACTGAACAACCCTAAACACCTGTCGGTCAGCAACTTCAGCGTAGAAAACCCGCGTGGTTTCGGTCTGCTGCAACGTGGCCGCAACTTCAGCCACTACGAAGACCTGGACGATAACTACGACAAGCGTCCAAGCGCCTGGATCGAACCTGAAGGCGATTGGGGCAAAGGCTCCGTGGACCTGGTTGAGATCCCGACCGCCGACGAGACCAACGACAACATCGTTGCGTTCTGGAGCCCGGAAAAACTGCCGGAAGTCGGCCAGCCGCTCGACGTCGCCTACCGCCTGCACTGGACCCTCGACGACGCCGCGTTCCACTCGCCGGACAGCGCGTGGGTCAAGCAGACCCTGCGTTCGACCGGTGACGTCAAGCAATCCAACCTGATCCGTCAGCCGGATGGCAGCGTCGCGTACCTGGTGGACTTCGAAGGCCCGTCCCTGAAAAAACTGCTGCCGGATGCGCCCGTGCGCAGCCAGGTGAGCGTGGGTGACAACGCTGAACTGGTTGAAAACAGCGTGCGTTACAACGAGCACACCAAAGGCTGGCGCCTGACCCTGCGCATGAAGATCAAGGACGCGAGCAAGCCGACCGAAATGCGTGCTGCCCTGGTGCAGGACGTTGCTCCGGCCGAGCCTGAGCATGTGTCCACCCAGGTTCTCAAGGCCGACAAGGTCCTGGCCAAGCAACATGAGAAGCAGGCCAAAAAAGACGCCAAGGACAAGGAAGCCAAGCAGCCGGAAGCTGCCCCAGCCACACCGGAGCCGATCAAGACTGAAGAAGTCCTGACCGAAACCTGGAGCTATCAGTTGCCTGCCGATGAGTAATTCCCAAGCCCAGCCAGAGACTCTGTCCGAGTATCTGGCGCATCTCCCGATGACCCCAGAGCAGCGCGCCGAACTGGCGGGCTGCACCTCCTTCGCCGAACTGCACGAGCGCCTGTCGTCCGCAACCTTCGACGCGCCGGTCGACGCCGCACAGGCGTCGGTTGGCCGCCGGTTGACGCTCAACACCGCCGAAGAGCTGCAGGACGCGGAAATGCTTGCGGTCGACGCCGCCGGTCGCGTGTGCCTTAAGGCCACGCCGCCGATCCGTCGTACCCGCGTAGTGCCGGAGCCGTGGCGCACCAATATCCTGGTGCGCGGCTGGCGTCGCATCACCGGGCGCAGCAACCCGCCCAGGCCGCCGAAGGATGAACGCGTACTGCCGGCCGCGCGCTGGCGCACCGTCGGCTCGATCCGCCGCTACATCCTGCTGGTGCTGATGCTGGGCCAGACCATCGTGGCCGGCTGGTACATGAAAGGCATCATGCCGTACCAGGGCTGGTCGCTGGTCGACTTCGACGAAATCCGCAACCAGACCTTGCTGCAGACCGCGACCCAGGTGCTGCCCTACGCGCTGCAGACCAGCATCCTGATCATGTTCGGGATTTTGTTCTGCTGGGTGTCGGCCGGTTTCTGGACGGCGCTGATGGGCTTCCTCGAATTGCTCACCGGTCACGATAAATACCGGATCTCCGGTAAAAGTGCCGGTGACGAGCCGATTCCGAAAGACGCCCGTACCGCGCTGGTGATGCCGATCTGCAACGAAGACGTGCCCCGGGTATTCGCCGGTCTGCGCGCCACGTTCGAATCGGTGGCCGCCACCGGTGACCTGGACCGTTTCGACTTCTTCGTGCTCAGCGACAGTAACGACGCCGACATCTGCATCGCCGAACAGCAGGCCTGGCTCGACGTGTGCCGCGAAGCCGGTGGCTTCGGCAAGATCTTCTATCGCCGTCGCCGTCGTCGCGTCAAACGCAAGAGCGGCAACCTCGACGACTTCTGCCGTCGTTGGGGCGGTGACTACAAGTACATGGTGGTGCTTGACGCCGACAGCGTCATGAGCGGCGAATGCCTGACCAGCCTGGTACGCCTGATGGAAGCCACGCCGGATGCCGGGATTATCCAGACTGCGCCACGTGCGTCGGGCATGGACACCCTGTATGCGCGCATGCAGCAGTTCGCCACCCGCGTGTACGGCCCGCTGTTCACCGCCGGCCTGCACTTCTGGCAGCTGGGTGAATCCCACTACTGGGGTCACAACGCTATCATCCGCATGAAGCCGTTTATCGAGCACTGCGCCCTGGCGCCGTTGCCGGGTAAAGGTGCGTTCGCCGGGTCCATCCTGTCCCACGACTTTGTTGAAGCGGCGCTGATGCGCCGTGCCGGCTGGGGCGTGTGGATTGCCTACGACCTGCCGGGCAGCTATGAAGAACTGCCGCCGAACCTGCTGGACGAACTCAAGCGTGACCGTCGCTGGTGCCACGGCAACCTGATGAACTTCCGTCTGTTCCTGGTTAAAGGCATGCACCCGGTACACCGTGCGGTGTTCCTGACCGGCGTGATGTCCTACCTGTCGGCGCCGTTGTGGTTCCTGTTTCTGGTGCTGTCCACCGCGCTGCTGGCGGTAAACACCCTGATGGAGCCGCAGTACTTCATGGCGCCGCGCCAGCTTTACCCGCTGTGGCCGCAATGGCATCCGGACAAGGCGGTGGCGCTGTTCTCCACCACCATCGTGCTGCTGTTCCTGCCTAAACTGCTGAGCATCATCCTGATCTGGGCCAAGGGCGCGAAAGAGTTCGGCGGCAAGTTCAAGGTCACGATGTCGATGCTGCTGGAGATGCTGTTCTCCATGCTGCTGGCGCCGGTGCGGATGATTTTCCACACCCGTTTCGTGCTCGCCGCCTTCCTCGGCTGGGCCGCGACCTGGAATTCGCCCAAGCGGGATGACGACTCCACCACGTGGGGCGAGGCGTTCAAACGCCACGGCACGCAAACCTTGCTGGGCTTCCTGTGGGCCTTGCTGGTGGTGTGGTTGAACCCAAGCTTCCTGTGGTGGCTGGTGCCGATCGTCGGTTCGCTGATGTTGTCGATTCCGGTGTCGGTGATCTCCAGCCGGGTGAACCTGGGCATCAAGTCCCGCGATGAGAGCCTGTTCCTCATTCCTGAGGAATACAATCCGCCGCAGGCGCTGTTGTCGACCGACAAGTACACCCACGAGAACCGTTGGCACGCGCTGCACGACGGCTTCGTGCGCTCGGTGGTCGACCCGCAGCAGAATGCCCTGGCCTGTGCACTGGCGACGTCGCGTCACGGCCAGGCCGAGCCGATCGAGTACCTGCGTGCCGAACGGGTTCGTCATGCCTTGAAGGTCGGTCCCGCCGGCCTCAACAATGCCGAACGCGTGGCTTTGCTCAGCGACCCGGTGGCCCTGGCTCGCCTGCACGAGCAGGTCTGGAGCGAAGGGCATCCCGAATGGCTCGCCGCCTGGCGTGACTCGATCAAGGCCGACCCTCACGCGCCGTTGCTGCCGTTGCAACCGCAGTCGTCCCAGGCCCAACCAGCCTGATTCAGACACCCCCGAGGGCTCACCTCGGGGGTGTTTCAAGCGCAGTTCCTACAGCGCTTACCGCTTGCCTCCTATCGCCGTAACCTCTTGTTATTTCGAAACAAAATACCCGGTTCCAGGGCGTATTGACGTGCCCGTGAGTAGGTTAGGATCGCCCCCAAATTCGACTCGGCCACAGGGGGATTCATGATCAAAAGGTACTGTTCGGCGTTGCTGATGGGGGCTGTCGCGTTGATTCACAACGGCGTGACGCAGGCGGGCGCCATTGACGATGCTGTGCGGCGGGGCGTGCTGAAAGTAGGCACTACGCCCACCTACATTCCTTTTGAAATGACCGATAAGCAGGGCCGCATCGTCGGTTTTGAAATCGACCTGCTCAAGGAAATGAGTCAAGCCATGGGCGTCGAGCTTGAGCTGGTCGCCGTGCCGTATACCGAGCTGTTGCCGGGGCTGCTGGCGAAAAAATTCGACATCATCGGCAGCGGCATGACCGTCACCCAGGAGCGCAACCTGAAGCTCAACTTCAGCGACTCCTTCATCGTGGTCGGCCAGACCGTGCTGCTGCACCCAAGCCTGGCCGGCAAAGTCACCAGCGTGGAAGATCTGGACGATGCCGGTTATCGCATCGCTGTCACCGAAGGCACCACCGGCGAAGTCGCGGCGAAACGCTTCCTGGGAGCGGCCCGATTGAGCAGCTTTGCCACCCCGGAGGAGGGCGTGCGCCAAGTCGTCAACGGAAACGCCGATGCGTTTATCCACGACGCGCCCTACAACCTGATCGCCCTGAGCCGGATGCAAAACAGCCGGTTATTGCTGCTGGAGCAGCCGTTCACCTTTGAGCCCTTGGCCTTCGGCTTGAAAAAAGGCGATTTCGACAGCCTCAACTGGATCAACCACTTTCTCAATCAAGTGGCCCAGGACGGCACCTACGATCGCCTGCATGACAAGTGGTTCAAGGACACGGGCTGGCTGGTGGGCGTCGACTGACCGCTGAGGGTTTGCATATCGGTGTCTCGCAGGTATTCCGACAAGCGCCGACAACAATTGCCTGTGAAACCTTTGTGACAGGCGGCGAGTGGGTTAGGATCGCACCCCGAAATGGTGCAGCCCTTTTGCGCGCCGACCTTATAAGAATGGTTCAGGGGACTTGATGATGAAAAAGTATCTTTCGATGCTGCTGCTGGGCGTCACCGCACTGGTTGCCGCCCATGCGGCCCAGGCCGGCGCCATCGACGATGCGGTCAAGCGCGGCACGTTGAAAGTGGGCATGGACCCGACGTATATGCCGTTCGAAATGACGGACAAGCGCGGCGAGATCATTGGCTTCGAAGTCGACATCCTCAAGGCCCTGGCCAAGTCCATGGGCGTCAAGCTGGAGCTGGTCTCCACCGGCTACGACGGCATCATCCCGGCCTTCCTGACCGGCAAGTTCGACATGATCGGCAGCGGCATGACCCTGACCCAGGAGCGCAACCTGCGCCTCAACTTCAGCGAACCGTTCATCGTGGTCGGCCAGACCCTGCTGATTCGCAAGGACCTGGAAGGCACCATCAAGTCCTACAAAGACCTGAACGACGAGAAATACCGCCTGACCTCCAAGCTCGGCACCACCGGGGAAATGGTCGCCAAAAAGCTGATCGCCAAGGCCAAGTACCATGGCTACGACAACGAGCAGGAAGGCGTGCTGGACGTGGTCAACGGCAAGGCCGATGCCTTTGTGTATGACGCTCCATATAACGTGGTGGCCGAGAAGAAAGTCGGCAATGGCAAGCTGGTGTTCCTGGAAGAACCCTTCACCTTCGAGCCTCTGGCATTTGGTTTAAAGAAAGGCGACTACGACAGCATCAACTACATCAACAACTTCCTGCACCAGATCAGGAACGACGGCACCTACGATCGCATCCATGACAAGTGGTTCAAGAGCTCCGAGTGGCTCAAGGACATGGAATAAGGTCTGACTGAACACCGCGTAGCGCCCATCGCGGGCAAGCCCGCTCCCACCGTCGACAGTTGGAACTCGGTCAAGTTGTGGGAGTGGGGCTTGCCCACGATGGCGGCCTGCCAGGCAACACACATCCGGAAAGTGAAATGAAACAGAAAAAAGCCCAATGGCCCTGGCACCTGCTGACCGTGGTCGTGCTGGTCGGCCTGGCGGGCGCCCTGTACTACGCCACCTCGTTGATGTCCTACGAATGGCGCTGGAACCGCGTGCCGCAGTACTTCGCTTATCAGGCCGAGCAAGCCGAGCGTGCAGCGGACATCTCCACCGTCATCGAGCTGGTCCGCAAAGGCGACGTGGCCGAAGTGACCCTGCGCAATGACGCAGGCGCCGAGCAAAAGGTGACGGTCGCCGACAATAGCCTGCACGTGGCCCGTGGTGACGATGTCGCCGAAGGCGATGTCATTGGCGTAAACCGGCATTGGGCATTGGGCCCGCTGATGTGGGGCTTGTGGACCACGCTGTGGCTGTCGGTGGTGTCCGGCATTCTCGGGCTGGCGATTGGCCTGGCGACCGGTCTGTGCCGCTTGTCCAGCAACCCGACCCTGCGTGACCTGTCGACGCTCTACGTCGAATTGGTGCGCGGCACGCCGCTGCTGGTGCAGATTTTCATTTTCTATTTCTTTATCGGCACGGTGCTCAACCTGTCCCGCGAGTTTGCCGGGATCGCCGCACTGTCGCTGTTCACCGGGGCCTATGTGGCGGAAATCGTGCGCGCCGGCGTGCAGTCCATCACCCGTGGCCAGGACGAAGCCGCACGCTCCCTGGGCCTGAGTGCCAGCCAGTCGATGCGCCACGTTGTGTTGCCGCAGGCGTTCAAGCGCGTGCTGCCGCCGCTGGCCGGGCAATTTATCAGCCTGGTGAAGGACACCTCGCTGGTGTCGGTAATCGCCATCACCGAACTGCTCAAGAGCGGCCGCGAAGTGATCACCACCTCGTTCTCGCCGTTCGAAATCCTGTTCTGCGTCGCAGGGTTGTACCTGCTGATCAACCTGCCGCTGTCGAAAATGGCTAGCCGGCTTGAGCGGAGGCTCGCGCAAAGTGATTGAAGTCCGCGATCTGGTAAAAGTCTTCGACACCCGTGGCCAGGTGGTGCGCGCGGTGGATAACGTTACCACCCAGGTGGCCAGGGGCGAAGTGCTGGTGGTAATCGGCCCGTCCGGCTCCGGCAAATCGACGTTCCTGCGCTGCCTCAATGGCCTGGAAGAATTCGACTCGGGCTCGGTGAGCATCGACGGCCTGCAACTGGCCGACCCGAAAACCGATGTGAATGCCTACCGCCGTGAAGTCGGTATGGTGTTCCAGCATTTCAACCTGTTCCCCCACATGACAGTGCTGGAGAACCTGTGCCTGGCGCAGAAGGTTGTGCGCAAGCGCGGCAAGCAAGAGCGCGAGGCCAAGGCCCTGGCGCTGCTGGAGAAGGTTGGTATTGCGCAAAAAGCCAATGAGTTTCCGTCCCGTTTGTCCGGCGGCCAGCAGCAGCGCGTCGCCATCGCCCGTGCGCTGGCGATGGAACCCAAGGTCATGCTGTTCGACGAGCCCACGTCGGCGCTCGACCCGGAGATGGTCGGCGAAGTACTCGACGTGATGAAAACCCTGGCCCTGGAAGGCATGACCATGGTCTGCGTCACCCACGAAATGGGCTTTGCCCGCGAAGTGGCCGACCGGGTGCTGTTTTTCGACCACGGCAAGTTGCTGGAAGACGCGGCGCCGGCGGAGTTTTTCGAGGCGCCCAAAGACCCTCGCGCCCAAGCGTTCCTGCGTCAGGTTCTGTAGTGCTGTCAGGCCGGTTTAGAGCTTGAATCTATCGATCAGCGTCTGCAGATCCAGGCTCAACCGGGTCAACTGAACGCTTGCCGTCGCAGTCTCCTCGCTGGCGGCGGCGGTTTGTTCGGATACGTCCCTCACCTTCAATACGCTGCGATTGATCTCTTCGGCTACCGCGCTTTGTTCCTCGGCGGCTGCGGCAATCTGCGGGTTCATTTCCTGGATGACCGACACCGTGCGGGCAATGGCCATCAGTGCGTCGCCGGCGTCGCGGGTCAACTGCACGCTGTGGTCGGTCAGGCTGCGACTGCTGTCCATGATGTCCGCGACTTGCTGGGTGCCGTTGTTCAATCCGAGGATCAAGCCTTCGATTTCTTCGGCCGACTCCTGGGTGCGTTGGGCCAGGCTGCGCACTTCATCGGCGACTACCGCAAAGCCTTGGCCGGCACTCCCCGCGCGGGCCGCTTCAATGGCCGCATTTAATGCCAGCAGGTTGGTCTGCTGCGACACCGACTTGATCACGTCCAGCACGCTGCCGATCTTCTGGCTTTCCCGCTGCAGCCTCAGCATCGCCTGGCCGGAAAGCTCCATTTCACTGGCCAGGTTGCCGATCTGCTCGATCGCCTGCGCGACCACTTTGTCACCGGCGCTGGCCTGCAGGTCGGCTTCATTGGCCGCCTGCGAGGCTTGCTCGGCATGCCGGGCGACTTCCTGGGCGGTGGCGAGCATTTGGTTCATGGCGGTGGCGACCTGGTCGGTTTCTTCCTTCTGATTGTTCACCCCGGTGCGTGTCTGTTCGGTGACGGTGGAGAGCTGCCCGGCCGCGCCGGCGATCTGCCGCGCACTGTCGCCAATGCCGCTGATCAGCTCGCGCAGGTTGAGGGTCATGCGCCGGATGCTGTGCTGTAACTGGCCCAGCTCATCCTGGCGCTGTGTCTCGGCATCATGGCTAAGGTTGCCCTCGGCAACGCGATTGGCGGCAGCGAGGGCCTGGCGCAACGGCAGGGTGATCAGCCGCGCAATCCACCAGGCGGCGAGGCCCCCAAGCAGCAGCGCAGCCGCCGTGACACTGACCAGCAGCGTGCGGGTGTGATCCGCCTCCAGGTCGCGCTTGGCGGTCTGGCCCTGGCTGACTTGATCGCTGTGCTCCAGTAACTGGTCCAGTTGCTGTTCGAATCTGTCCTGCACGGTTTCGGTCTTGACCTGGGCCTCCTTGAGCAGGAGCAACTGGGTGCGGTAGTTGTCCAGGTCGGTTTTGAGCAATGTTGAATTCACCGGCAGGCGGGTGACGGCCGTCAGCGCAACGTTCAGCGCCTCCAGTGTCCGGTCGACGGCCTCGGTGTAGGCTTGCAACGACGTGGCGGCCCAGGCCGGGCTCTGGGCGCGATCCTCCGCGTGCTCCATGGCCTGGCGCAATGCCTCGATGGCGTCGAGGGCGCTCTGATCCTCCTGGTCGGGCAATTCGCTGGCCAGTTGCGCGAGGGTGTCGCTGGCCTGGAGCGAGACTTTTTTGAGGGGCGGGCGAATACTTTCACGGTGCTCGATCAAGTCGGGCAACTCGCTGATCTCTTCTTTGAAAAGCGCCACCAGGCGCTCCGCTTCTCTGATGTGTTGCAGGTCGTTGGGGTCTTTGAGGGTCTGGGACAAGTAGCCCAGGTGCTCATCGATAGTTGCGATCTGCGCATTCATTTTGCCCAGGCTGGCGGCGTCACTGAGGGTTCGATAAAGGATACGGTCGGCACGCATGGCCTCGGCCGACACGGCCAATTGCCCCAGAACGGTCAGGTTGCCCGACCGAAACAACGCGGCATTCAGGGCTTGCCAGCCTGTCACCGCAATCACCAGGCTGAGCAACAGCACTTGGACAAAGCCCAGGGCGAGTTTGATGCGGACGCTGGCATTGACCAGCAAGCGGATCAGTTGAGGAAACATGGGTTGAGCTCCTAATCTGAAAAAAGCGCTTCTCGACGGAAGAAACGCTAAATCGATTCGGAGACCCGAGGGGCTGATAACCGCGTAGGAAATTTCACAACTTGCCCTGCGCGACGACCAGGGGCGGCCGTCGCGCAGGACGGATCAGATGCGGAAGCGTCCGACCAGGGTCTGCAAGTAAACGCCCAGGCGGGCCAACTCGGCGCTGGAGGCGGCGGTTTCTTCGCTGGCGGCCGAGGTTTGCTCGGACACGTCGCGCACGTTGAGCACGCTGCGGTTGATCTCTTCGGCCACCGCGCTCTGCTGCTCGGCGGCCGTGGCGATCTGCGAGTTCATCGCCTGGATTGTCGATACCGTGCGCGTGATGCTGGCCAGGGCGCTGCCGGCGCGGCGGGTCAGTTCGACGCTGCTGTCGGTAAGGCCACGGCTGTTGTCCATGATGCTCGCCACTTGCTGGGTACCGCTTTGCAGGCCGGCAATCAGTTCTTCGATCTCTTCGGTGGACTTCTGGGTGCGCTGGGCGAGGCTGCGCACTTCATCGGCCACGACCGCGAAACCGCGCCCGGCTTCACCGGCGCGCGCGGCTTCAATGGCCGCATTAAGGGCCAGCAGGTTGGTTTGCTGGGCCACGGATTTGATCACGTCGAGCACGCTGCCGATCTTGTCGCTTTCGCGCTTGAGATGGCCCATGGCTTCGGTGGAGTTGCCCACCTCGGTGGCCAGGCGTTCGATCTGCGTGATGGCTTCGTTGACGACTTTGTCGCCTTCGCGAGCCTGCTGGTCCGCCGCCACGGCGGCTTCCGAGGCTTCTTCGGCGTTGCGTGCCACTTCCTGCACCGTTGCAGCCATCTCGTTCATCGCGGTGGCCACCTGATCGGTCTCGACCTTCTGGCTGTTGACCCCGGCGCTGGTCTGTTCGGTCACGGCCGACAGTTGCTCGGCGGCACTGGCGATCTGGGTGACGCCTTCGCTGATGCCGCCGATCAACTCGCGCAGGCCCACGGTCATGCTCTGCATGGCGCGCTGCAATTGGCCCAGTTCGTCCTGGCGCAGTGAGGTCAGGTTGTGGCTCAGGTCGCCTGAAGCGACGCGTTCGGCGACCTTGAGGGTCTGCTCCAGTGGAATGATGATCTGGCGGGTGATGGCCCATGCGGCCACCAGGCCTACGATCAGCGCCAGGACGGTGGCGAGCAACAACAGGTTTTTTGCGTGGGCGGCATCGGTGTCGCGCACGACGGTCTGGGACGCGGTCAACTTGTCGCTGCGGTCCAGCAAGGTATCGCCTTGTGCGCCCATGATTTTTACCGCGGCGGCGCTCGCTACCTGGGAATCGCGGTATTGGCTGACTGCGGCGCGGTAGGCTTGCAGCGAGACGCTGGCCTGTTGCAGGTTGGTCGAAAATTGATCAGGGAGTTGGCCATTGAGGCTGGTGATTTTCTTCAAGGCGTTGTCGATGGCATCCAGCGCGGGTTGTTCGGCTTCGACTTTGCCGCTGTAGGTGTAGCCGCGCACCTGGAAGCGGGCCTGCTGAATCAGCTTGCTCAGGTCGACGATGCTGTTGAACTGGCTGACGCTTTCGCCTTGCAGCAGAGCCTTTTCAACTTCAGCGACCTTGAGTACCGCATTGTCGGCGGTATCGCCCAATTTGCTGCGGGCGTTTTCGCGGTTGGCACCGGCTTGCGCCATGGCGTCGAACGCGCGCTTGTAGGCGTCGACCGCCGCTAATTGTTCGTCGATCAAGGCAATGTCGGCAGGCTGCTCGATCAGCGTGCGCGCGGTTTTCAGGCCGCCGTCCAATTTATCCAGCAGGCCGTTGACGGCGGTCGTGCCCTGTTCGCCACGGCGCATTTCGTAATCCATGCGTGCGATACGCAGGTCTTTGGTCAGGTCGTTGAGGCTGGCGATATACCCCAGCTTGTCACCGCGACTGATCACGCCCGACAGGCCGGTCCAGCCGGTGAGCGTGATCATCAAGGTCAAGAGCAGCACCAGGCCGAAGCCCACGGCCAGCTTGGTTTTAACGCTGACATTTCCCAGTTTTTCGGCTAACCAACGGTACATGCTGCAAACTCCCCTGGAACAAGGCTTGGACTTATTCAGGAGTTATCGGCCTGCCTGCGCAATTCTGTAGCGACGCTGTCCCCCTCAACCCAGGCACTTCGGCGTGTCAGGTGGAACCGCGTCGCGTGGAAGGGGGCCGCTTTGCGTCCCAGCGCAGGGCAAGCCTGCTCACCACAGGGCAAGCCTGCACACCACAGAGTTATTGGAGCCTTTGGTTCCACTGCGTGCTCAGTGTTAACTGAAAAAATGTGGGAGGGGCAGGTCGTGTTAGAAGAGGCGGGCGAGCAGGGCGGTGACGGCCGTTTCGACGCGCAGGATACGCGCGCCCAATTGCACCGGCTGCAAGCCGGCCTTGGTCAGCAGCTCCACCTCGTAGGGGATCCAGCCGCCTTCCGGGCCGATCGCCAGTGTGACCGGCTCATCCAGTGCGCGCGGGCACGCCGGGTAATCCCCGGGATGGCCGATCAGGCCCAGTGTGCCGTCAGTCATGGCCGGCAGGCGGTCTTCGACGAATGGTTTGAAGCGCTTCTCGATGATGATTTCAGGCAGCACTGTGTCCCGCGCCTGCTCCAGGCCCAGGACCAGTTGCTCGCGAATCGCCTCGGGCGCCAGGAACGGGGTCTGCCAGAAACTTTTCTCCACCCGGTAGCTATTGACCAGCACCACCTTGGGCACACCCATGGACGCCACGGTCTGCAGCACCCGACGCAGCATCTTCGGGCGTGGCAGGGCCAGCAGCAGGGTCAGCGGCAGTTTGTCCGGGGGCGGCAGATCGAAGCTGACCTGCAACTCAGCCTCCGTGGCGTCAAGGCGCAGCAGTTGCGCGTTGCCCATCAGCCCACCGATGCGCCCGACGCGCAGGTTATCGCCCACCGTTGCACGATGGACATCCTGCATATGCACCAGGCGCCGATCGCGCAGGATCACCCGGTCGGCCGCGATAAAGTCGGCGTCTTCCAGCAGCAGCAGGTTCACGGTTGCGTCGCTGGCGGCTGGTCGTCGTCGGCGGGTTGGTCATCCGGGTGGTCGCTGCGCTTGCTGATCAGCCCGCTGAACAGAATGCCGATCTCGAACAGCATCCACATCGGCACGGCCAGCAGGGTCTGGGAAAAGATGTCCGGCGGGGTCAGGATCATGCCGACCACGAAGCAGCCGATGATCACGTAAGGGCGGATCTTCTTCAGGTATTTAACGTCGACCACGCCGATCCACACCAGCAGCACCACCGCCACCGGGATTTCGAAGGCCACGCCAAAGGCGAAGAACAGCGTCATCACAAAGTCGAGGTAGCTGGTGATATCGGTCATCATCTCCACGCCGGCCGGGGTGGCGGCGGCGAAGAATTTGAAGATCAACGGGAACACCAGGAAGTAGGCGAACGCCATGCCGGTGTAGAACAGCAGGATGCTCGACACCAGCAGCGGCACCGCGATGCGCTTCTCATGCTTGTACAGGCCCGGTGCGATAAAGCCCCAGATCTGATGCAGGATCACCGGGATCGCCAGGAACAGCGAGACCATCATCGTCAGCTTCAACGGCGTGAGAAACGGCGATGACACATCGGTGGCGATCATCGTCGCGCCGGCCGGCAGGTACTGGCGCAGGGGCGTGGAGACGAACGTATAGATCTGCTGGGTAAAGGCAAACAGCCCGGCAAAGATAATGAAGATGGCCGCTACGCAACGCAGCAGGCGGGTACGCAGCTCGGTGAGGTGCGAGACCAGCGGCATGTGCTGGTCGTTTTCCGGTTTATCAGCGCTCATGGGGCTCGCGGCGGCAATGTAGGGTCATGGGGAGCCGGCGACGCGGTCGGCGCCGGTGCTGGCTCCGGCGGGGTCGGCGCGGCCTCGATGGCGGGTGCCGGTGCAATGCTGTGTTCAATCACAGGCGCTGCCGGTTTGTCCGGCTCCTGCACGGGCGACAGGATCTTGCGCGCCTCCTGCTCCAACGACAGGATGTGTTCGTTGTGCAGTTGCCGGCGAATTTCGTCGGCGCCGATTTCCCGTTCAACTTCCTGTTTGATGGCGTTGAAACTGCGTTTCAGGCGCCCGATCCACAGGCCGGCCGTGCGTGCCGCGCCGGGCAGGCGTTCCGGCCCCAGCACCAGCAAGGCGACGAGGCCGACGAGGAGCAGTTCAGAGAAGCTGATACCAAACATTAGTCAGTGCTCACGAGTCTTTGCGGGTCGGCTCTTCGACTTTTTCGGCCTGCACGTCGAAGGTGCGACGCTCGGTGATCGGCTGGGCGGCCTGAGGGTGCACAGGCTGGGCTGGTGGCACCGGGTTGGCGGCAGGGTCGGCAGGCTTCTCATCGTCGTTCATGGCCTTGCGAAAGCCCTTGATCGACTCGCCGACGTCGGTGCCGAGGTTTTTCAGTTTCTTGGTGCCGAACACCAGCACCACCACCACCAGAATGACGATCCAGTGTTTCCAGTCAAAAATGCCCATGCTGCAAATCCTCTAATAAACGTTATTCAAGCGGACGGGCGCGAGGCCTTTTCGGCATGCCCGGACAGGCCGAAGCGACGGTCCAGTTCATCCAGCACGGCCTGCGGATGCTGCCCCAGTTGGGCGAGCATGACCAGGCTGTGGAACCACAGGTCGGCGGTCTCGTAGATCACATCGCTGCAGTCGCCACTGATCTGGGCGTCCTTGGCGGCAATGATGGTCTCGATCGATTCTTCGCCGAGCTTCTCCAGGATCTTGTTCAAGCCCTTGTGGTACAGGCTGGCGACGTAGGAGCTGTCGGCGTCCGCACCTTTGCGGTCCTCCAGCACCTGGGCCACACGGTTCAGGGTATCGCTCATGTTCAGTGTCCTGCGGAGTAAATGGCGTGCGGGTCTTTAAGCACCGGTTCGACCACTTTCCATTCGCCGTCCTCGAACACGCGATAGAAACAGCTGTGACGGCCGGTGTGGCAGGCAATGCCGCCGATCTGCTCGACTTTCAGGATAACGACATCCGCATCGCAATCCAGACGCAGCTCGTGCAGGGTCTGCACATGCCCGGACTCTTCGCCCTTGCGCCACAGTTTGCCACGCGAACGTGACCAGTAGATGGCGCGCTGCTCGGTGGCAGTAAGGCTCAGGGCCTCGCGGTTCATCCAGGCCATCATCAGCACGCGCCCGGTCTTGTAGTCCTGGGCAATGGCCGGCACCAGGCCGTCACTGTCCCATTTGATTTCGTCCAGCCAGTCTTTCATGTTCGGCTCCGGCAATTTGCGACAGTGTATAACCGGATGGGTTATCGACGCACGATCAGATAAACACCCACCGCGACCATGATGCCGGCTGGCCAGTGGCCCAATTGGGTCGGCGTGCCGCCGATCGCCAGCATCACGCCACCCACCAGGTGGGCCGCACCCAGCAGGCGCAGGAACCAGTCGTCCCGGCGCTGGCGCCAGGGTGGCGCGGGGTCTTTGGCATGGGGCTGGGACATGCGTTCGAGCAGGTCGCGGGTCATATTGGCCAGGTGCGGCAGTTGTTCGAACTGGCTGTGCAGGTTGCCCAGCAGGGTCTTCGGGCTGACCCGCTCGCGCATCCAGCGTTCCAGGAAGGGCTGCGCCGTCGCCCACAAATCGAGGTCCGGGTACAGCTGGCGACCCAGGCCTTCGATGTTGAGCAGGGTCTTTTGCAGCAGGACCAACTGCGGCTGCACTTCCATATTGAAGCGCCGCGCGGTCTGGAACAGGCGCATCAGTACCTGGCCAAATGAAATATCTTTTAATGGTTTTTCAAAGATCGGCTCGCACACGGTACGGATTGCCGCTTCGAACTCATTGAGCTTGGTCTCCGCCGGCACCCAGCCCGAATCGATGTGCAGTTGCGCCACGCGGCGGTAATCGCGCTTGAAGAAGGCGAACAGGTTGCGCGCCAGGTAATCCTGGTCTTCCGGCGTGAGGCTGCCGACGATGCCGCAGTCGATCGCGATGTACTGCGGGCTCCACGGGTTGACGGTGCTGACGAAAATGTTGCCCGGATGCATGTCGGCGTGGAAAAAACTGTCGCGGAACACTTGGGTGAAGAAGATTTCCACGCCGCGCTCGGCGAGCATTTTCATGTCGGTGCGCTGGTCGGCCAGGGTGGCCAGGTCAGTGACCTGCACGCCATAGATGCGCTCCATCACCAGCACTTTCGGGCGACACCAGTCCCAGTACACCTGCGGCACGTACAGCAACTGCGAGCCTTCGAAGTTGCGGCGCAACTGGCTGGCATTGGCGGCCTCGCGCAGCAGGTCGAGCTCGTCGTAGATGGTTTTTTCGTAGTCCGCGACCACATCCACCGGGTGCAGCAGGCGTGCGTCGGCGCTGAAACGCTCGGCGGCGCGGGCGAGGATGAACAGCCATGCCAGGTCCTGGCCGATGATCGGCTTGAGGCCGGGGCGAATCACCTTGACCACCACTTCTTCGCCGGTCTTGAGCTGCGCCGCGTGCACCTGCGCCACCGAGGCCGAGGCCAGCGGCTCGACGTCGAAGCGGCTGAACACTTCGCTGATCTTGCGGCCCAGTTGCTCTTCGATCAGCTTCATCGATTGCTGGGAATCGAACGGCGGCACGCGGTCCTGCAGCAGCATCAGTTCGTCGGCGATGTCTTCGGGCAACAGGTCGCGACGAGTGGAGAGGATCTGCCCGAACTTGATAAAGATCGGCCCCAGGTCCTGCAACGCCAGGCGCAGGCGCGCGCCACGGCTGAGCGCCAGGCGTCTGCGCGGAAACCAGCGCCACGGCAGCACATAACGCACCGCCAGCAGGAACCACGGCAGCGGCAGGGCGAACAGCAGGTCATCGAGGCGGTAGCGGATTACGACGCGCTGGATACGAAACAAACGGCGGACGGCGAGCAGCTTCATGCGTTATCGCTTGGATCAAGGGAACGGCTCAGGCGCTCGAGGCGGGCCTCAAGGCGTTCCAGGTCGATTTTGGCCTTGTCGAGTTCGCGAAAGCGCGCTTGCGCTTCCCGTTGCCCGACCAGGGTGCGCGATTCTTCGCTCAGGTATTCGGCGAGATTCTGGTTAAGACTGGCGAACCCTTGCTGGTACCAACGTGCGCGGCTGCGCAGGTGGCCGCTGATCAACTGGGTGGCGACGGGGCCGATCCAGCGCGAGAGCTCGTATTCCCAATCCAGTTCCAGATCCTGCAGCACGGCGGCCAGATCCATCAGCACCGCGCTGTCGCCTTCCAGCTCCACTTCGGTGCTGTGCAGGATGGCGGTCTTGTTGCGGCTCAGCGCCAGGTGCAACAGGCTCGATGCCGGCGCGCGCAGGGTGCAGTCGGCGTCGGCGGCCCATTGGGTCGCCAGCATCAGGCCTTCGTCGCTGGGCAGGATAAACAGCTGCAGGGCAGGGCTGCTGCAGTCCACGGCGATGACCTTGCCGTTCAAGTGCGCAAGCCGCGCCAGAGCGGTGCTGTCCAGGCGCAGTACACGGTTGAGGCCGTGTTCGACGCTGGCGAGAAGGCCCTTGAGCAGCATCAGGGCTTGATACCGCGATGCAGGGCGACGATGCCCGAGGTCATGTTGTGGTAGGTCACGCGGTCGAAGCCGGCCTCTACCATCATCGACTTCAGGGTTTCCTGGTCAGGGTGCATGCGGATCGATTCGGCCAGGTAGCGGTAGCTCTCGGCGTCATTGGTGATCAGCTTGCCCATCAACGGCATGAAGGCGAAGGAGTAGGTGTCGTAGACCTTGGACATCAGCGCGTTGGTCGGCTTGGAGAACTCCAGCACCAACAAGCGGCCACCGGGCTTGAGCACGCGCAGCATCGAGCGGATCGCGTCTTCCTTGTGGGTCACGTTGCGCAGGCCGAAGGCGATGGTCACGCAGTCGAAGTGGTTGTCGGGGAACGGCAGCTTTTCAGCGTCGGCCTGGACGAATTCGATATTGCCGGCCACGCCCTTGTCGAGCAGGCGGTCGCGGCCGACCTTGAGCATCGAGCCGTTGATGTCTGCCAATACCACCTGGCCGGTCGGGCCGACGAGCTTGGAAAACTTGGCGGCCAGGTCGCCGGTGCCGCCGGCGATGTCCAGCACGCGATTGCCGGGGCGTACGCCCGACAACTCGATGGTGAAGCGCTTCCACAGGCGGTGCATGCCACCGGAGAGCACATCGTTCATCAGGTCGTACTTGGCGGCTACCGAGTGGAACACCTCAGCGACTTTTTCCGCTTTCTGGCTTTCCGGGACGTTCTTGAAGCCGAAGTGAGTGGTGGGTTCGGCATCGCTGCCTTTGCGCTGATCAGTCATATCGCTGTCACCAAAAGAGAATGCGGCACATGATAATCCCCAAGGCCTGCTTTGTCTTGGCAAGGCTGCAGGTAAGATAGGCGGCCACCGAGGCGTTTTGCCGCATTCACAGGGTGCAAGTCGCTGTTTTTCAAGTCTCTGCAAGAGGAATCATCGCAATGGCCCGTATCACCGTTGAGCGTGCACACTCCCTGGGTAAAGAAGGGGCGCGGGCAAAGGCCGACAAGTTGGCCAGTAAACTCAAGGAACAATATGGCGTGGACTCCTCCTGGTCCGGCGATACCCTGAACCTCAAGCGCTCCGGGGTTAAGGGCACGGTAGCCGTTGAAGACGATTCACTGCGTATCGATGTGGAACTGGGCCTGTTGATGTCGGCCATGAGCGGCACTCTCAAGGCCGAAATCGAAAAAGCCCTGGACAAGGCGTTGGCCTGACCGGTTGCCGTTAGGGTGCCGATTCTAATTTTTGCTCCTACTTTGTGCCCAAGCCCGCAACTCCTGCGGGCCGTTCCTCCACCCAATCCTGCGTGAGGTGCACCATGGCCAAAGTTATCCTGAAGAAAAAAATCGACGCCCCGTCCAGCGCCCTGGGTGATGTCAGAAGCTATGCCCGCAAGATCTGGCTGGCCGGCCTGGGGGCCTACGCCAAGGTCGGCAGCGAGGGCGGCGAATACTTCAAGGAACTCGTTAAGAGCGGACAACATATTGAAAGCAAAGGCAAAAAAGTTGCAGTTGAACAACTTGATGCGGCCAACAGTCAGATTGATCAAGTAAAGAGTAATGTCTCGTCGGTCAAAGGTCTGGTAGAAGTTCAGCTGGATAAAGTTGAAAAGGCTTTTGATACTCGTGTTGCAAGTGCCTTGAATCGAATCGGCATTGCGTCTAAACATGACGTTGAGACACTCTCTGCTAAGCTCGAAGAGCTGACGGCATTGCTCGAACGTGTCGCGCGTAAACACTAAGGAGACAACGGGATGGCTGTTAAAAAGAATACTCAGAAAGAAGGCAGCTCGTGGATCGGGGAAGTTGAAAAATACTCCCGTAAGATCTGGCTTGCTGGTTTAGGCGTGTACTCGAAGGTCAGCAGTGATGGCGGCAAGTACTTCGAGACATTGGTCAAGGATGGCGAGAAAGCCGAGAAGTTGACCAAAACCACGGTCGGCAAGAAAGTCGACGCGGCCAAGGCAAGCGCGGGTTCAGCCAAGACAAGCATTTCCGATACCTGGGGCAAGTTGGAAGAAACATTCGACAAGCGTCTCAACAGTGCCATTTCACGCCTGGGCGTGCCCAGTAAAGCTGAACTCAAGACGCTGCACAGCAAGGTCGACACCCTGACCAAGCAGATCGAAAAACTCACCGGCGCCAAAGTGGCCCCGGTAAAAGCCGCCGCTGCCAAACCTGCGGCTAAAACGGCGGCTGCCAAGCCGGCCGCAAAAACCGCCGCCAAGCCGTTGGTGAAAGCCGCCGCCAAGGCGCCGGCCAAAGCGGCAGCCAAACCGGCTGCGACTGCCAAGCCTGCGGCCAAAACCGCTGCAGCGAAACCGGCCGCCAAGGCCGCCACTAAGCCGGCAGCGGCTAAAGCAGCGGCCAAGCCCGCCGCCAAAGCCGCGGCAAAACCTGCGGCCAAGCCAGCAGCGAAGCCTGCGGCCAAAACCGCCGCCGCCAAGCCGGCCAGCGCAAAGCCTGCGGCCAAACCTGCCGCGACGAAGAAACCCGCCGCCGCCAAAAAGCCTGCGACCAGCAAGGCAGCGGCCCCGGCAGCGTCACCTTCCAGCGCCAACTCGGTGTCCGCGCCGACGCCTGCCGCGACCACCCCGACTGCAACGCCGTCCAGTGCGACGCCTTCCAGTCAGTCCTGATTTTTCCAGGACCTGAAAAATGCCCGGCCTGCAAAGGTCGGGCATTTTTTTGCGCGCTCAGTGGTAAGTGATCGACACGGTCACGGTGCTGGCCAACGTACCCTGGGTCAGTATTGCGCCGGTTTTATGGTAGGCGGCCGTCAGCGGCAGTACGGCCTTCCTGTTGCTGGTCGCCACCGTGCGGCTGCGTTGCGTCGGGGTGCCGTTGGCCGGAATGATCGAAAAGGCTGGCGCCCGATGGGCCAGCCACAGCGCCGTGCCGCCTGAGGTGCCGGTGTTGGCGAACAGCGAGGCGTCCCCGCCCGCGGGTGTGCCGGTGAACAGGAACGTCACACTGCTGATATCCGATTCGCAATCGGCGGAGAGCTCAAAATCCAACGTTCCGGCATAGGCGGCCTGGTCGAAGTCTGAAATTTTGATGGTCGGCAGGGTGATGCTGCGATTGACGTCGCCGGCATCGAGGTCGCAGGTGCCGGCGTCGACCTGGCCGCTGAAACGCAAGGTGCCGGTGGTGGCGGCCTGAGCCGCGGTTGTCGCCAGGCAGGCAGTCATTGCCAGCCGGAGCGCAAGGTTTCGGATGCTTATCAAATCGTTCTCCAGGCCTCAGTTGTACGTCAGGGTCACGGTGGCGGTGCTGGCGAGGGAGCCTTGGCTGACCGTGCCGTTCTTGTGATAGGCCGCGCCGAGCGGCAGTACGGCGCGATTGGCGGATACGGCCACTGTGCGACTGCTGTCGGTGCCATTGGCAAGGATGTCCTGGGTGCCGCCGTTAAGCCGTGAATACAGGCGCAGCGCGATTCCGCCGGCAGTCCCGGTGTTGGCAAACAGTCGGTCATTGCCTGGTGCCGGACTGCCGGTGAAGCGAAAGGTGACCTGTGCGGCATCGCTGCAATTGGCGGTTAACTCAAAGTTGCGCGCACCTGCGCTGGTGGCGCTCTGAAAGTCGCTGACTTTTACCGGCGCCAGGGCAATCGTTCGGTCCACGTCGCCGACGGACAGATCGCACGTTGCAACGGGACGGACAAAGCGCACCGAGTTGCCCAGCCGCAGCAAAAAACCGTTGGGCCCGCTGCCCCAGCGATCCAGGAAAATATCGCCGCTGGGCACGACCCCGGTGGTGACTGGCCCGATTTTGTAGAACGTCGCCTCTGCACGGGTGAGGGTGTAGTACGAGCCGGGCGGCATCACGGTGCTTTGGCTGAACAGTCCGTAGGCATTAGTCACGCCTCGGGCATCGGTAATGGTGATGCGGATGCCCACCCCTTGCACCTCGGTGTGATAGGCGCCGGTGCTCGGATCGGTAACCTGTGGATAACGCCCGATGACGGTCCGCCACGTGTGTGAGGGGCAACGAATGAGCTGGCCCGGTGCCGTGCCGCTGAAATGCGCGCGGGTTATGACGCCTCCCACCGCCAGACTGTTGGGCACGGTGATTGTTGCCGGAAGGGTGAGCGTGTGCGTGGAGTTGGGGTAGCTTACGCAATCGGCCCGGGCGCCGAGGGCCAGGCCCAGCCCCAGGAGTATCGACAGGCCAGTGAGGACGCGCTTCATCTTTGATCTCCCAAAAAACAGGGGTGAACCTTGGCCGGTCATAGGGACGCAGGCCGTGGGTGGCGGGTCGGCTTCAGTTGTACGGCAATGGCGGGGCTGCCCCGGCACGTGCCGGCGTTCACGTGGCGCAAACGCCTGGCGCTGTCGGTGTTGCCCCTGGTGCCGAGGGCATACGCCAATCGGCAGCTGGCATGGGCCTGGGTGCCCCACTTGACGCTCAACCACCCCTGGGGCTGTGCCACGCGCACAAAGGCTTTGCCACCCTGGGCGACAATCCCGACGCTGGCGCCCTGCTCATCGAACACGTCCGAGCCGAACGGCAGCGCGCTGCCGTCTTCGCGCAGGGCTGTGATCAACAGCGCCTGGCCGCTGACCGTCTCAAAGTGCAGCCTGACCACCGCGCCCGCGCGCGGCGCCACGTTTTGCGCGGCGGTCTTGAGTTCGACGTCCACCGACAAATCCTTGGGGTCCAGCTCGACGACGTTCTGTCGATAGGGCGTGAGATGGGGTACCACGGCATAGCCGTTCCCGCCGATCTGGCCACTGTGGTTGCCATTGATGCGCGCGCCTTGCGCATCCGGCGCCTGCACAATGCCAAGGGTGTCGCCCAGCTCTGGGGCGAAGGTCACGCCGCCGGCGTGGGCGACCAGGCCGCCTGTCATGCCCAGCGAGGTGGTGCGGTAGGCGTTGCTCTGGCCAAACCCGGCGGACAGCGCGCTGTAGGGCGTCTGGTACTTCACGTCCGCATAGGTGGCCTGGGTGCTGCCGCGTGCGCGGCTGGCACCCAGGCCGTAGGTCAACTCACTGCGCTCACCGAGGCTGCCGCCCAGGCTGACAAGTTCGCCGCTGCTTTGGCTGCCGTGGTACGCGGTGGTGGTCAGGGTTGGCGAGCGCGCGCCGTGGCCCAGGGGCAGGCTGAAGGTAAGGTCGATTTGTTTGTCGACCTTTTCCGTCAGCAGATCGCGGGTTCGTTGGGCGCTGAGGGTGCAGTGCAGCCCGCGCCAATTGGCGCTGTAACCGGCGGTGAAGGTCAGGTTGCCCTGGGTGCGGTTCCAGTAATTCTGCGACGACCCGGTGAAGTACACCGAGCCGTTGCCCAGGCTCTGGTTAAGGCTGAGGTCCATGCGGTCACGCAGGCGCGACACGTTATCGAGGTTGCCGGCGTCGATGGCCAGGTCACGTAGGCGCGCCGAATCGCGCACGCTCAGGAAACCCTCGGTGGAGTATCGATAGGCACCGAGCGCGAAATGGGTGCCGGTCTCGGTGAAGTTCTTGCTGTAGCGAAGCTGCACACTTTGCCCCTGGCGAGTGCCGTGGCCGGGCAGACTGGCATCGGAGTGAGTCAGGTCCAGCGACAACGCGCCCAGGGGGGTATTGAAGGCTGCGCCCAGCAATTGCGAGCGATAGTCCTCGCCCAGCACCGCGCCGGCGTAACCGGTGAGCAGGTTGCTCAGGCCACGCTGATAGGTGGCCTGCAGCAGCTTGGGCGGATGGCGCAGGCCCACCTCATCCAATTGGCCGACGCTCAGCGCATAGCGCTGGTGGCCGGGGCGCAGCAGGTTGGCGTTGGCGGCGAACGGCACGATGAATTCACGCTTGCGTCCGTCGGCCTCAGTCACCGTTACCGTAAGATCGCCGCCGTAGCCGGTGGGAAACAGATCGTTGAGCACAAACGGCCCGGGGGCCACCGACACTTCATCGAGCAGCACGCCGCGCTGGCGCACGCTGACCCGCGCATTGGTGAGGGCGACGCCACGCACCACCGGCGCAAAACCGGTCTGGGAGTCGGGTAGCATCCGATCATCGCTGAACAGGCTGGCACCGCGCAGGCGAACACTGTCGAACAGCTCGCCGGGGGTGTAGATCTCACCCGTCAGCAGTTGCGCGCGCAGCGGGCTCACTTCGCGTTGCACATAGGTGGCGCTGCTCTGATACCCGGAAGCGGCCTGGGAGTGGCTGTAACTGCCGTCGTGGCGCCAGTGCCAGTCGCCCAGATTGAGTCCGGTGTTCAGGCCCAGGTAGCGGGAGGCCAGGGAGCGGTCGTTGGTCCTGGTGGAAAATGTATCGGCGTTGTAGCGCACAAAGGCGGCGTCCACGCCGCTGTCCCAGTGCCGAGGGTCCACATAGCCGCGCGCCGTGCGTGGCAGGTAGATCTGCGGAATGTGCAGGTCCAGGCGGTTTTCACCCGAGTCGTACAGGCTGCGGGCGCCGGGCAGGTAGGTTGCGATGTCGGCGCAAGCGGCAAACGGTGCGATGGCGGTGGTGCCTGCTTCGATGGCGTGCTGCTGGACATTGTCCATGTCGACGCCCAATCGCAGCAGCGCCTCGCGCGAAAGGCACAGCTGGGCGTTATCGCGACCGTCGAGCGCGGCGAACACCAGGGTTTCTCGTCCCATCCATTGGCCATTCAGATGCACGTCGGCGCGGTAGCTGCCGGGCAGTACAACGTTGCCCTGGCTGAACCTGGACACATCCACCGACTGGCCCGCCGCGCTGTCGGTAAAAAACGCCGGGTTGAACTCGACGTACTCGGCACCGTGGGCCTGCAGCACGTCGGCGCCGGCAAGCAGCAACAAAGAGCGGGCGGCCAGTTTCAACCGATGGTGGTCCAGGGACCAAGTGCCGGGTCTGGCCGGCGTGTGCGAACTCATGTCTAGCGTTTCCAAAAAGCGGGGGCGGTGCGAATGCCGGCATGGGAAATCCCTGCCCGCATAAAAGGGCATCAGCCGAAGGTGTGTGATCGATCCAATAGCGTCGGCGACGACGCTACGGCGGATGGCGTGGCGCCAGGGCGGTCATTGCGCGACCTTCGCCTGGTGTGAAACCTTGACCCCGAAGTCGTCGAGCGTCTGGAACGCGACGGTCGCCGCAGCCGCGGGCGGCGGGTTGAACCCCGGCAGAGCGAAGCGGCTGCGTGCACCGGGCGCCACCATGGTGCCGGCGCCGTATGTCGCGACCGCATAGGCCGGGCGTTGGTCGGCGCCACGCAGTTCGATGTGTTCGAACGTCACGTGATACGGGCTCGGGTTATAGGCTTCCAGCACCTGGCCCTGAGCGGTCTGCACGTAGCGCCATTGCAGCTTGGCGGGCGCCGCTTCGACCGCGTACGCCAGGTTCGGTGGGCGCAGGAACAGCTTGATCCGCGAACGAAAGGCCAGTTGCAGCTGGTTGCTGCGTGGTGCGTCCGCCGGCTGCGACGGCACCTCCAGCAGGTTGAGCCAGAACAGACGCTCCTGGGCGCCGGGCTGCAGATCGCCGGTGTAGGCCAGCCGTAGCACCTGTTGCTTGCCCGGGTCCATGCGAAAGATGGGCGGGGTGGCAATGAAGGGAACGGCGGTGAGGTCCGGCGTGGCGTTTTCGTCGCCGTCGTCCAGCCAGGCCTGGATCAATACGGGGGCCTGGTTCTTGCTCTCGAGCCTGACCGTGACCTCCTTATCGTTCTGGGGGTAGACGATGCGCGTGCTGTTGATCACCACGCTCGCCCGCGCCGAAGCCACACTCGACAGCACTGACACCAGCAGTACAAGTAGGGTCGGTGCGTGGAAAATCGACGTCGCGTTCATGGCTCAGTCACCCGGCGCAGGAGAGGGCAAGGTCGGTCGAGTGCGGCACTCGCGCGCCGAAGTCGCTGACCGTGGTGAATTCGACCGTGGCTGAGCCGCAAGGACGATGGCGCAGCAGCGGCAGTGCGAACCGTTTGACGTCACCGGCCGGCAGTAACAGGCTGTCATTGGCTGCCTGGTTCGGGGCTTTTTCAAAACGTCGGCCGGCGCTGAGCAAGGTCACCTTGGCCAGGGAAACATGGTACGGCGTAGGGTTGGTGGCCTGCAGCGCGAACCCTTGGGAATGCTCGACCAGTTTCCATTGCAGCCTGGCGGCCGCAGCGGCGACGGGGTAGGGCAGGGCGTGCGGGCGCAGGAACACGCGCAAGCGGGTGCGGAAGGACAGTTCCAGCTGATTGTTTTGCCCCGCATCCACCGAGCGCGGCGGTACTTCCAACACGTTGAGCCAGAACAGCCGCTCCCGGTCGGCCGCCAATGGCTCGCCGACGTAGCGCAGGCGCAAGGCCTGTTGTTGCTGGGGCTCGATGCGAAAGATCGGCGGCGACAGGGCGAAGGGCGTCCTGGCTGTGGCCGGGGTGGACTGACGGTCGCCCGTGTCCACCCAGGTCTGCACCAGGGCGGGTCGGTTACCGCGGTTTTCCAGGCGAACCACGACTTCCGCCCTGTCGGCCGGGTAAACCACACGCGTGCCATGCACGATCACGCCGGCGTGGCCGGTGGAGGCCGCCAGGGCACAGGCGGCAAGTGTGAAACAGACCCATGTCTTCATCGTTTGAACGCTCCCCGAATCAGGGGGGCCCCCGACACCTTGGGTGCAGCCCCCACGAGCCTCACTCGGCGTACTCGACCGTGAAGCCGACCCGCGTACTGACCGTGCCCTCGGAAGCGGCTCCGGTGGCATACAGCTGCGCGGCCAGCGGGATGACGGCCTGGTTGTCGGCAATCACCACGCCGGCGGACTTTTCGGTGTAGACATTGATCGGCGAGCCGTCGCGGTTGGTGACTTCCACTTGGACGTTCTTGGCGTGAGTGGTGTCGGAAGGGTCGTCAAAACCGTCGATGTTCAAGCGGCCGGTGGCCACATCGATGGCTGCGCTGGTGGGGTCGAAGGCCACCATCGCGGTGCGTCCGTTGGTGCAGCTGCCTTCGCCGGGTGCGCCTATGCGAATCGTGAAGCCCGTGAGGTTGGCGCGGCTGCCGGCGGTGGCCAGACGCGAGGCCGAGACGCCTCCCAGGTTGACGTCCTTGACCACGGCACCCGAGCCCGGTGCCGCGCCTTCCACGGTGCAGGTCACATCGGTGACCAGGCCGCTGAAGTTGATAACACCGTCGTTGGCGTATGTGGCCTGTGACGCGGCAACGGACAAGACCAGCGCAGCGGTTGCAGTGCAGAGAGCATTAACGTTCATGGTATTTCCAAGGCTGATGGAGAGTGTTCCCGGTCGCGGGTGATGACGCTGCATCCGGGATGCGTGTCCAGTTGTTCGCGATTGGCGGGATCACTAATTTGTATCTAGAAGTTAATTGTCTCTATAGAAGAGTGACGAGTTTCAGTTCGAAAATGTTCGAAAGCGTACTGTTTTACTTGAACTTTCTAAAATAGCTGTTGGGTGTGTATGAAGTTTCGTTAAGTCTTTTCTGTCGGGAAGTTCTGTAGGGCAAGTGGGTATTAATTGTCGGCTTGTATTGAAGCGTAGATATCGCTGGGCTATACCGAGCAGGTAATAACCGATGATGGTGCGTGCAGCGTTGCATTAACTTGGGTGGGTGCCTTTATGCCTGCAGCAGATTCCACTCCTTATACGGTCATGTTGCTTGATGACCATGAAATGGTGCGGCAGGGCATCGAGTGGGGCCTGAGCCAAGCCGCCGACATCAAGGTGATCGGTTCCTTCGGGACAGGCAGGCAATTGCTCGAAGCGCTCGCCCGGCAGACTGCGGACGTGGTGGTGATGGATTTTATCCTGGCACCCTCGGAAATCGACGGCCTGAACCTGCTCCAGGCGCTCAATCGGCGCTTCAGTCAGTGCCGGCCGTTGATTGTGTGTTCGCACTACACGCCAGCGACGGTGGCGCTGTCGTTGAAGGCCGGTTGCTGGGGGATTCTCGGTAAAACTCAGAACCTGGCTGAGTTGACCACGGCTGTACGCACCGTCGCACAGGGCCGACTTTACTTGCAGCCGTGTATGGTGCCCGAACTGCAGGGCATGCAGTCGGTGTTGGAAGTGGCGAACAAGAGAGCGAATGCGGACTTTTGCGCGTCGGGTCGTTTGAATAACGGTCTTACGCCCAAAGAGCAGGAAGTATTGCGCTGTTTTCTGGATGGCATGTCCGTCAGTTCAATTGCCGCCAAGTTCTCACGCAGTGCAAGTACCATCAGCACACAAAAACAATCGGCTTATCGAAAACTGGGGATAAGCAGCGACAGTGAGCTGTTCAAGTTTTCTCACCAGTTCGGTGAACCTGGATAGCCACCCCAACGCTTAAATCCGATCATCCAGATAACGCAGTGCCAGGCGCTCGGTGGCGTGCCGCGCCGGCGCCAGCAGATGCGGCGCCACCAGCATCATGATTTGGTACACCACCACGCGCACTTCCCCTTCGCGGTCGAGAATGCGTTGGTAGTCCAGGGAAAACAGTAACGTCAGGGTGATCTGTTCCACCAGTTGCCCGAGTGCCTGCGTATCGCTGACCAATTGCCCGCCCGCCTTCAAGCGTGCCAGCAGTGACGCCAGTGTGCGCTTGAGCGCCGTGAGCAGATTGCGAATGCCCTTGGCCAGCTTCGGCAGGCGCCCGGCCAGGTTCGACAGGTCCTGGAACAGGAACCGGTAATGGGCCATGCGTTCGATGATCAGGTGCAGGAACAGCCAGTAATCCTGAGGCTCCAGCTGCGCATCCGCCGGTGGGTCGAGCAGCGGCGCCAGTTCATTTTGAAAACGTTCGAACAACCCCAGTACCAACGGCTCCTTGCCGTGGAAGTGGTAATAGAGGTTGCCGGGACTGATCCCCATTTCATTGGCCACCTCCATGGTCGACACGTTGGGTTCGCCCTTGTGGTTGAACAGTTGCAGAGCGCATTCAAGAATTCGATCGCGGGTCTTCATCCAGTCTTCTTAATCTGTCGTCGAGCTCAGCGCACCCGCACATAGGTGCCCGGCGCCGCTTCCATCGGTGGGTAATTCTGGTTGCCCAGGGCGGTAAGGGTGTCGCGCTGCACGCCCGAACGTTGCTGTACCCAGTCCAGCCACTGCGGCCACCAGCTGCCTTCGACATGGTTGGCGTCGTAGTACCAGGCGCGTGGGTCGCTGCTCAGCCTGGGGTTTTCGACGTAATTGGCCTTGGGGTTGCCCGGCGGGTTAAGGATGCTCTGGATATGCCCGCTGTTGGACAGCACGAAGCGGCGATCACCGCCCAGTAATTGCGTGGAGCGATACACCGCGTCCCACGGCGTGATGTGGTCGTTGATACCGGCCACGCTGAAGCTGTCCACGGTGACCTTCTGCAGGTCGATGGGCGTGCCGCACACTTCCAGGCCGCCTGGATGGCTGAGCGGGTTGTGCTTGAAAAAGTCCAGCAGGTCGCCGTGCAGCGCGGCGGGCAGGCGTGTGTTGTCGTTGTTCCAGTACAGGATGTCGAACGCCGGCGGTTCCTTGCCCAGCAAGTAATTGTTGATCCAGTAGTTCCAGATCAGGTCGTTGGGGCGCATCCAGGCAAACACCTTGGCCATGTCGCGCCCGTCCAGCACACCTTGTTGGTAGGACCGACGCTTGGCGGCTTCCAGGGTCTGTTCATCGGCGAACAGCGTGGCGGGGCTGTCGATCTGGCTGTCCAGCAGGCTCACCAGGTAGCTGGCGCTGGAGATACGCCGCAATTGGCGCTTGGCCTGCAGGTGGCCTTGCAGGGCGGCGATGGTCAGGCCGCCGGCGCAGGCGCCCATCAGGTTGACCTCGCGCGCACCGCTGATGGCCCGGCAAACATTGAGCGCTTCTTCCAGCGCCGCCACGTAGGTCGACAGGCCCCATTCGCGATGCCGCACATCCGGGTTGCGCCAGCTCACGATAAACGTCTGCAGGCCGTTCTTGAGCGCGTACTGCACAAAGCTGTTGGCCGGGCTCAGGTCGAAAATGTAGTACTTGTTGATTTGCGGCGGCACGATCAGCAGCGGCCTGGTGTACTGTTTTTCGCTCATCGGTTTGTACTGGATCAGCTCCAGCAGCTCGTTGCGAAACACCACCGAGCCGGGTGTAGCGGCAACGGTCTTGCCGACTTCGAACGCGTGCTTGCTGACTTGGCGCGGCAGTCCATTGTTGTGCAGCAAGTCGTCGAACAGGTTGCTCACCCCGCGCACCACGCTGTTGCCGCCGGAGTTGAGCAGCTCTTTGACCGCCAGCGGATTGAGCAAGGTGTTGGAGGGCGATACCGCATCGTTGAACAGCGACAGGGCAAAGTGCGCCCGCGCCCGGTCATCGTTGCCCAGGGTGCTGTCGTCGATCCAGTGCCGGGTCTGTTTCTGCCAGCTCAGGTACGCCTGCAGGCTGCGCCGATACAAGGGGTTGAGTTGCCAGGTGGGGTCGACGAAGCGGCCGTCGCGGGGGTTGGGCTCATGCACCGTCTCGCCGAGCAGGACGCGGCCCAGCTGGCCGCCCAGGGCGAGGGCGTGACGCGCAGTGTGCACCGGGTTACGCAGGCCATGAGCGGCCACGCTGCGCAGGGTCGACAGCAGGTCGCGGCCTCTCAGCCCGGTGATCGCATTTTGCGCATTGATGAACGCGGCAGGGGTGGGCGCCGGGTTCGTCACGGGTCTTTCTCGCATGAGCCAACACTCCTTCGTCAAACCATCAACAGGCAGGCCAAGTCAGAACCATAGTCGGTTCCTGGCAAGTTGCGCGGCGGTGTGGTCCTTACACCGCGGGTCGTGGGTGAATCACTGCGCGCAGGCGCTCCTCCTCCAGGAATTTCATGATGATCGGCGCCACGGCCTCTGCGCGGGTGATCAGGAACAGGTGGCCGTCATCGATGATGTGCAGCTGCGCATTGGGAATGCGCCAGGCAAGCATGCGCATATTGATCAGTGGGATCAGCGGGTCGTCGTCCCCGGCCAGTACCAGGGTGGGCTGGCGGATCTTGTGCAGCCAATGGATGCTGGTCCAGCCCAGCCCCGCGAACAGTTGCCAGTAGTAGCCGAGCTTGCCGGCCGAACGCACTTTGCTGGCATGTTCGGCCGCCAGCTTGGCGTCGCGACGGAATGAGCCGCCGTAGATCATCGGCGCGATGCGCACCACATGAGACGGCTGGATATAGCGGCGCGGGCTCGCCATCAGCCACAGCACCTTCGGCTTGCCCGGTACCATGAAGGCGCCTGCGGCGGTCGCCGCCAGGATCAGCTTCTTGCAGCGCTCCGGGTAGTCATAGGCGAACTGCTGAGCCAGCGCGCCGCCCCAGGACACCCCGACTGCGTTTACCTGGCCGTAGTCGAGGTAATCGAGCATGCGCGCGGTGAGCTTGGCCAGGCCGGGGAAGCGGTAAGGCCGGCTGGGCGTCGAGGAGCCGCCCACCCCAGGAACGTCGAAGGCAATCACCTCCAGGTCCGGGTCCAGGGCCTGGACGAACGGAAACACCAGCTCCAGGTTGGCGCCGATGCCGTTGAAGATCAGCAATGGCGTCAAGTGAGGCTTGCCCGGACGTACCGCCGTGCGGATGGTCTGGCCATCCAGGTCGATGGTACGAAAGATGAACGGTTGCGGCATGGGGGAACCCTTAGGGTTAGAGGGGCAGCTTCAAGCTACAAGCCTCAAGCTGAACTCAATCGGCTCGAGGCTTGTAGCTTGAAGCTAACGTTCATGCACATAGGTACCTGGCGCCGCTTCGGCTGCGGCGTACGTCTTGTTGCCTAATACCGTTGGGGCCTTTTTCAGCTTGCCCGCCCGCTCCGCCTGCCATGCCTGCCAATGCAACCACCACGAATCGGTGTGCTTGGTGGCGTTTTCCTGCCATTCCAGCGGCTTGCCTGCCAGGCCATCGCTGGTCTGGTAGCGCGCCTTGGGGTTGCCCGGCGGGTTGAGGATGCTCTGGATATGTCCGCTGCTGGACAGCACGAACTCCACCTTGCCCCCAAACAACTGCGCCGATTTGTAGCACGACTGCCATGGGGTGATGTGGTCGTTGGTGCCGGCCAGGGAGTAGATATCGGCGGTCACTTGCTTGAGGTCGATCGGCGTGCCGCACACTTCCAGGGCGTTGGGGCGAACCAGCGGGTTGTTCTTGAACAACTCGATCAGGTCGCCGTGAAACGCCGCCGGCAGGCGCGTGGTGTCGTTGTTCCAGAACAGGATGTCGAACACCGGCGGCTCGTTACCCAGCAGGTAGTTGTTGACCCAGTAGTTCCAGATCAGGTCATTGGGGCGCATCCACGCGAACACCTTGGCCATGTCGCGGCCTTCCAGCACGCCGGCCTGATAGGAGTGACGCTTGGCCGCTTCCAGGGTCTGCTCGTCGACAAACAGCGCGACCTGGGTGTCCAGGGTGGTGTCCAGTACGCTTACCAGCAATGTCAGGGCGTTGACTTTCTTCTCGCCCAGCGCCGCGTAGTGGCCCAGCAGCGCAGTGCAGGTGATGCCGCCGGAGCAGGCGCCGAGCATGTTGATGTCCTTGCTGCCGGTGATCGCCGTGACCACATCGACGGCTTCCTTGAGCGCCTCGATATAGGTCGACAAGCCCCACTCGCGCTGGGCCTTGGTCGGGTTGCGCCAGCTGATGATGAAGGTCTGCTGGCCGTTGCGCAGGCAGAAGCGCGCCAGGCTTTTATCCGGACTCAAGTCGAATACATAGAATTTGTTGATCTGCGGCGGTACCACCAGCAGCGGGCGTTCGTGCACCTGCTCGGTGACGGGCTTGTACTGGATCAGCTCCAGCACATCGTTGCGAAACACCACCGCGCCTTCGGTGGTGCCCAGGCTCTTGCCCACTTCGAAGGCGCCCATATTGACCTGGCTCGGCATGCCACCGTTATGCACCATGTCCTTGGCCAGGTGGGACAGGCCGTCGAGCAGGCTCTTGCCGCCGGTTTCAAAGAAACGTTTGACCGCCGCCGGGTTGGCCGCGCTGTTGGTGGGCGCCATGGCTTCGGTCATCAGATTGATCACGAAGTGGCCGCGGCTGATGTCCTGTTCGGACAGGTTGCTGTCGCCGATCCAGTCGTGCAGTTCCTTGCGCCACGCCAGGTAGGTTTGCAAGTAACGTTTGTAGAGCGGGTTCTGGCTCCAGGCCGGATCGTGGAAGCGACGGTCATCGCTTTCCGGCGCCAGCGCCGATTTGCCGAACATCACGTTTTTCAGTTCCACGCCGAAATGGGCGACATGCTTGACGCTGTGCAACGGTTGCTTGATGGCTTGGGTCAGTACCATCTTCGCCGAGGCCAATAAATCCTTTTTGCGTAGCGCGATGATCGGGTTCAACCCCAGGGTGTTTTCCGAGGCCTGGCGTTTCAAGTCATCGTTGTTCTTGTTACTCATCTACGACGCTCCATTGTCCGAAAGACGAGTACCGGGTACCGCTGCGCACCAAGTTTCGATACACAACACAAGCCTGGTACTGCGACTCGGGTGACCGTTGATACCGCATCGTCAAATGCAGGGAACTTGCCAGTTCCATTGGTTACCCGAGTTTAATTTTTTTCGCAAGCCGGCCAATCATTGGCCTATAGACAGGGCATTCAAGCAGATGGAATTAGAAAATGCCCTCTAAAGAGCAAGACGGCTGACTTAGAGCATCAGGCGCACGACCGATTCACTCGGGTCGCGGGTTTTGCCGGCGGCCTTGAGTTCGGCGAGATAATCGGCCCACAACGTTTCCTGACGCACGGCCAGTTGGTAGAGGTAGTCCCAGGTGAACAGCCCGCTGTCGTGACCGTCGTCGAAGGTCAATTTCAGTGCGTACTGGCCGGCGGGCTCGACCTTGGTCAGCCGCACGTTCAGCTTGCCGAATTGCAGGATGGGTTTGCCGTGGCCCTGGACCTCGGCGGAAGGCGAGTGCACCCGCAGAAACTCGGCGGGCAACTGGTAGACCTCATCGGGGCCGTAGGTGAGGCCGAGGGTGTTGGAGGTTTTGTGCAAATTAACAGCGGTGGGGAATTTCGGCATTGGGGACACCTTGGGCTGCAAGCTACAAGCCGCGAGTTGAATGTGCTCAACTCGCGGCTTGTAGCTTACAGCTTGCGGCTTACAGAATGTACCGCGACAAGTCTTCGTTCTGCGCCAATTCGCCCAAGTGGCTGTTGACGTAGTCGACGTCGATTTTGATCGCTTCGCCATTCTGCAAGCCCGCCATGTCGCCGGCGCTGAAGGACACTTCTTCAAGCAGGCGCTCAAGCAGGGTGTGCAGGCGACGGGCACCGATGTTCTCGGTCTTCTCGTTGACTTGCCAGGCGATCTCCGCCAGGCGCTTGATGCCATCGGCCTGGAACTCGATGCCCAGCCCTTCGGTTTTCAGCAACTCGCGGTATTGCTCGGTAAGCGAAGCGTGCGGCTCGCTGAGGATGCGCTCGAAGTCGCCCGGAGTCAGGGCCTTGAGCTCGACGCGAATCGGCAGGCGACCCTGCAGCTCCGGCACCAGATCGCTGGGCTTGCTCAGGTGGAACGCACCGGAAGCGATGAACAGGATGTGGTCGGTCTTGACCATGCCCAGCTTGGTATTGACGGTGCAGCCTTCGATCAGCGGCAGCAGGTCGCGCTGTACGCCTTCACGGGACACATCGACGCCGCCGGAGTTGCCACGCTTGGCCACCTTATCGATCTCGTCGATAAACACAATGCCATGCTGCTCGACCGCTTCGAGGGCCTTGGCCTTGAGTTCTTCTTCATTCACCAGGCGCCCGGCTTCCTCGTCGCGCACCAGCTTGAGCGCTTCCTTGACCTTGAGCTTGCGGCTCTTCTTCTTGCCCTTGCCCATGTTGGCGAACAGGTTCTGCAACTGGCTGGTCATTTCTTCCATGCCAGGCGGCGCGGAGATGTCGACGCCGGACACTTCGGCTACTTCGATTTCGATCTCCTTGTCATCCAACTGACCTTCGCGCAGACGCTTGCGGAACAGCTGGCGTGTGTTGGAATCCGACGCTGGTGCGGCGTCTTCATTGAAACCCATGCGCGCCGGTGGCAGCAGGGCGTCAAGAATGCGTTCCTCGGCGGCGTCTTCGGCGCGATGGCTGACCTTGGTCATCTCCTGCTCGCGCAGCATCTTCAGCGCGGCGTCGGCCAGATCGCGAATGATCGACTCGACGTCACGGCCCACATAGCCCACTTCGGTGAACTTGGTGGCCTCGACCTTGATGAACGGGGCGTTGGCCAGTTTGGCCAGGCGTCGGGCGATTTCGGTTTTACCGACACCGGTGGGGCCGATCATCAGGATGTTCTTGGGTGTTACTTCAACGCGCAATTCTTCGGGCAATTGCATCCGGCGCCAGCGGTTACGCAGTGCGATGGCAACGGCGCGCTTGGCATCGTCCTGGCCGATGATATGGCGGTTGAGTTCATGGACGATTTCACGGGGAGTCATGGACATAGTGTTTGGCGGCCTCAAGCGGAATAAGCCTACGGCTTACTCGGCGAGGTCCTGCTCCTCAATGGTCTGGTTGTGGTTGGTGAACACGCAGATATCGCCGGCGATACCCAGGGCGGTCTCGACGATTTCCCGTGCCGACAGGTCGGTTTTCTTCAACAGCGCACTGGCCGCGGCCTGGGCATAGCCCCCGCCGGAGCCCATGGCAATCAGGCCATGCTCGGGCTCGACCACATCGCCATTGCCGGTAATGATCAGGGACGCGTCTTTGTTGGCGACGGCCAGCATGGCTTCCAGACGGCTGAGTGAGCGGTCGGTGCGCCATTCTTTGGCGAGCTCGACGGCGGCGCGCACGAGGTGGCCCTGGTGTTTTTCCAGTTGGCCCTCGAAACGTTCAAAGAGGGTGAATGCGTCGGCAGTGGCACCGGCGAAACCGGCGAGCACCTGGCCGTGGTACAGGCGACGCACTTTTTTCGCGTTGCCTTTCATCACGGTATTACCCAGGGAAACCTGGCCGTCGCCGCCCATGACGACTTTGCCGTGGCGACGTACTGAAACGATGGTGGTCAAGGGGAGAGTCTCCACGCAGCGGGGCGAAAATGCCCTGATGGAAACTCATATGGGGGTGGCGGGGGGGATTTCAACCATGGGGGGTGATGGCGGACGAGTGGTGCTCAAGGGTCTGACACACATTCCAGAGCCGGCAATACCAAGTGTGGGAGGGGGCTTGCCCCCGATGACGGTGCATCAGTAACAGATGTACTGGCTGACACACTGCATCGGGGGCAAGCCCCCTCCCACACTGTTTGGTGCTGATTCTGGGTCAGCGGCTCTGGCGCTGTTGTAACAACAGGTTGCTAAACCCGGCCCCGGCTAACTGCTTCTGCGCCACGGTCAGCTGTTCGCGGTTGCTGAACGGCCCCACCAACACGCGATACCAGGTGGCATCCTTCACCGTGCCCGACTCCACCGTCACCGTCTGGCCCAACAGAATGATCTGGGCACGCACGCGATCCGCATCGGCCTGCTTCGGGAACGAGCCCGCCTGCAGGAAGAACTTGGTCACCGGTGCGGCCTTGGTTTCGGCAACCGGCGGTGCTGGCGGAGGAGTAATCCCGGCCAACGCCGCCTGGGCCCGCGCCGTGTCGATTTTCGCCGCTTCCGCCGGGGTGACTGGGGTGGTCGGCACTTGCGGTGTCGGCAGGGTTTTCTCCGGCACAGCGTCAGGCGGCACGATCACTTCTGATTCCGGCAACAGCGTGTAGAAGTCGTATTTCGGCTTCACCGGCGCCGTAGGGCTTGGAGTGGTCTTGTTGGCTTCGGCGATCTTCGAGGCTTTCTGCTGTTCCTGCTTGACCCGTTTGACGTCATCGCCCTGACCCGGGTCCAGCTTCATCAGAAACACCACAAACGCACCGACCGTGAGGCCGATAGCCATCCACAACCAGCCCGGGATCGGCTTCTTCGCCGGGGCCTGGTAGCGGCTCGCGCCGCGCTTGGGTGCAGGTTTTTTCTTGGCAGCCAACTTACATACGCTCCAGGGTTTCCAGGCCCAACAACTCCAGGCCTTGCTTGAGGGTCCGTCCAGCCAGTGCGGCCAGGCGCAGGCGACTCTGCTTCTGGGCTTCGTCGTCGGCGGTGAGGATCGGGCAGTTCTCGTAGAAGCTGGAGAACAACCCGGCTACTTCGTACAAATAGGTGCAAAGGATATGCGGCGTGCCTTTTTCGCCGACGCTGTTCAGCACTTCGCCGAACTGCGCCAGCTTGGCGGCCAGGTCCTGTTCATGGGGCGCGTCCAGCACGATCCGGCCTTCGACCTGGCTGAAGTCCTTGCCCAGTTTGCGGAACACACCGGCCACGCGGGTGTAGGCATACAGCAGGTACGGCGCGGTGTTGCCTTCGAAGTTGAGCATCAGGTCGAAGTTGAAGCTGTAGTCGCTGGTGCGGTGCTTGGACAGGTCGGCGTACTTCACCGCGCCGATGCCTACTACGCGGGCGATATTGCGCAAGTCGGCCTCTGCCAGCTCCGGGTTCTTTTCCTTCACCAGGTTGTAGGCCCGCTCCTGGGCTTCGTTAAGCAGGTCGATCAGCTTGACCGTGCCGCCATCGCGGGTCTTGAACGGTCGGCCGTCGGCGCCGTTCATGGTGCCGAAGCCCATGTGTTCCATGTGCATCGGGTGGGTGACGAACCCGGCGCGACGTGCCACCTCGAACACCTGTTGGAAGTGCAGGGCCTGGCGCTGGTCGACGAAGTACAACGCACGGTCCGCCTTGAGCACGCCGCTGCGGTAGCGCACGGCCGCCAGGTCGGTGGTGGCGTACAGATAGCCGCCATCGGCCTTGACGATGATCACCGGCAGCGGCTCGCCGTCGGCGGTCTTGAATTCTTCGAGGAACACGCACTGCGCGCCGTTGCTCTCCACCAGCAAACCCTTGGCCTTGAGGTCGTTGACCACATTGATCAGGTCGTCGTTATAGGCGCTCTCGCCCATCACGTCGGCCATGGTCAACTTGACGTTGAGCAGCTCGTAGATTTCCTGGCAGTGGGACAGCGAGATATCGCGGAAGCGATTCCACAGGTCCAGGCATTCCTCGTCGCCGGCCTGCAGCTTGACCACCAGGCCACGGGCGCGATCGGCGAACGCTTCGGATTCGTCGAAGCGCTTCTTGGCGGCGCGGTAGAAGTTTTCCAGGTCCGACAGCTCATTGCTGGTGATCGGATTTTCCTGCAGGTAGGCCATCAGCATGCCGAACTGGGTACCCCAGTCGCCGACGTGGTTCTGGCGAATCACGGTGTCGCCGAGGAACTCCAGCACCCGTGCCACGCCGTCGCCGATGATGGTCGAGCGCAGGTGGCCGACGTGCATCTCTTTAGCCAGGTTGGGCGCCGACAGGTCGATGACCACGCGTTGGATGTCGCCGGCCTTGCGCGCGCCGATACGGGCATCGGCCAGCGCGGCGTCCAGGCGCGAGGCCAGGGCCTGGGTGTTCTGGAAAATATTGATAAAGCCCGGGCCTGCGATCTCGGCCTTGCTCACCTGCGGGTCGGCGGGCAGGGCGGCGATGATTTTCTCCGCCAGGTCGCGCGGCTTCATGCCGGCCGGCTTGGCCAGCATCATCGCAATATTGCTGGCGAAGTCGCCGTGGGTCTTGTCACGGGTGTTCTCCACCTGGATCGCCGGCGTCAGGCCTTCAGGCAACACACCTTCGTTGACGAGTTGGGTGAGGGCTTGTTGGATCAGCTGGCGAATGGTGTCTTTCATGGTGTTCTCTTTCGACCGCAAGCGGCGGCGCGCGATGCGCAGGTGGAAAAACTGGGCATTATCCGTGGCGGGGGCGGGCTTGCCAACCTTCGCGGGACCTGTGGCCAGGCTTAATACAAATCTACCGGGTCTACGTCCAACGACCATCTCACCTGGCGACCGCTTGGCATTTGCTCCAGCGCAAGTAACCAGCTACTTAACAGGCGATGCAAGGGCGCACGTGACGTTGCCTGCAAAAGCAGTTGAGCACGATAACGTCCGGCGCGGCGTTCCATGGGCGCGGGCACCGGGCCGAGCAGTTCGATGCCGGTCAGACCCAGCTCGCCGAGCAAACGTTCGGCGGCGCTGCAGGCTTCATCCAGAAAACCTTCGGCCTGCCCGGGTTTATGAGCCTCGGCGCGCAGCAGCGCCAAGTGCGCGAATGGCGGCAGGCCGGCGGAACGACGCTCGCTCAGGGCCTGTTCGGCAAAGGCAAAATAACCTTGTTCGGTCAGCTGGATCAGCAACGGATGGTCGGCCAGGTGCGTCTGGATGATCACTCGCCCAGGCTCCTCGGCGCGTCCCGCGCGGCCGGCGACTTGCACGATCAACTGGGCCATGCGTTCGCTGGCACGGAAATCCCCGGAAAACAGGCCGCCGTCGGCGTCCAGGATCGACACCAGCGTCACCCGAGGGAAGTGATGACCCTTGGCGAGCATCTGCGTGCCCACGAGGATGCACGGCTGGCCCTTCTGGATCGTGGCGAACAGCTGGTTCATCGCGTCTTTGCGCGAGGTGCTGTCGCGGTCGACCCGCAGCACCGGGTAGTCAGGGAACAGAATGCCCAGGCGCTCCTCGGCGCGCTCGGTACCCGCGCCGACCGGTCGCAGGTCCACTTTGCCGCATTGCGGGCAGTGGCGTGGCACCCGTTCCACGTGGCCGCAGTGATGGCAACGCAACTCGCCGTAGCGCTGATGCACGGTCATGCGCGCATCGCAGCGTTCGCACTCGGACATCCAGCCGCAGTCATGGCACAGCAGGGTGGGGGCAAACCCGCGGCGGTTGAGGAACACCAGCACCTGCTGGCCGGCGGCAAGGGTCTGGCCGATGGCTTGCTGCATCGGCCCGGAAATGCCGCTGTCCAGCGGGCGACTTTTCACGTCCAGCCGCAGGAAACGTGGTTGTTTGGCGCCACCGGCTCGCTCATTCAAGCGCAGGAGTCCGTAACGGCCGGTGTAGGCGTTGTGCAGGCTCTCCAGCGATGGCGTGGCCGAACCCAGCACAATCGGAATGTCTTCCTGGCGCGCGCGCACCAACGCCAGGTCGCGGGCGTGGTAGCGCAGGCCTTCCTGCTGTTTATAGGAGCCGTCGTGCTCCTCGTCGATGATGATCAGCCCAGGGTTTTTCATTGGCGTGAACAGCGCCGAACGGGTGCCGATAATGATATCGGCCTCGCCGTCCCGCGCCGCCAGCCAGGACTCCAGGCGCTCACGGTCGTTGATCGCCGAATGCACCAGGGCAATGCGTGCATTGAAGCGTTGTTCGAAGCGGGCCAGGGTTTGTGGGCCGAGGTTGATCTCCGGGATCAGCACCAGGGCTTGTTTGCCGGCCTGCAGGGTTTCACGGATCAGTTGCAGATAAACTTCGGTCTTGCCACTGCCGGTCACGCCGGCCAGCAGGAACGCATGGAAGCTGTCGAAGCCGGCGCGAATCGCTTCATAGGCGGCACGCTGCTCGGCATTCAACGGCAGTTCCGGCTGGGCCAGCCAGTGTTCGTGGCGGGCGTCGGGGGCATGCTTGCGGATTTCCACCTGCACCAGGCCTTTGGCGAGCAGCAGGTCGAGGCTGTCCTTGCTCAGCATTAGCTTGCTCAACAATTGATGCGCCACGCCATGGGGGTGTTGAGCCAGCGTCGCCAGGGCTTCACGCTGGCGCGGGGCGCGGGCGATGCGTGGGTCGTCCAGGCGCGCGCCGGGCACCGTCGACCAGAAACGTTCCTGGCGCGCCTCGGCCAGTTCGCCCTGGCGCAGCAGAACCGGCAGCGCCCAGCTCAAGGTATCGCCCAGGCTGTGCTGGTAATACTGCGCGGTCCACAGGCATAGCTTGAACAGCGCAGGCGGCAGCGGCGGGGTGGCGTCGAGGATCGCCAAGGCCGGCTTGAGTTTCTCGGCCGGCACCTCGCTGTGGTCGGCCACTTCCACCAGGATCCCGATCATTTCCCGACGGCCGAACGGCACACGCACGCGCATCCCCGGCTGCAACTGCGCACGCAGCACGCCGGCCGGCGCACGGTAATCGAACAGGCGGCGCAGGGGCGAGGGCAGGGCGAGGCGCAAAATGGCGTCGGGCACGCGGGGAGTCTCTTATAAAGGCAGGCGGTGGCGCAGGGGCGCGAGCCTAGCAGAGGAGGGCGTTAATGGGTATGCCGTGGTTTTCTGATGAAAGGGGCTTTTCTGGCATAGGGGCCGCTTGCGCGATTACAAAGGTCTGGTAGAATCCGCGGCCTAATTACGTGCGGTATTCGACAATAGTGTCGAGTGGCGGCACGCTAGCCCGAGGAAGTCACCATGAAAGCCGATATCCATCCAGCGTACGAAACCATCGAAGTGACCTGCAGCTGCGGCAACAAGTTCGAAACTCGTTCGAACCTGTGCAAGCCACTGGGTACTGACGTATGCAACGAGTGCCACCCGTTCTACACCGGTAAGCAGAAAACTCTGGACACCGGCGGCCGTGTACAGCGCTTCGCAGATCGCTTTGGTGCTTTCGGCAAGAAGCCTGCTGCTACTCCAGCAGAGTAAGGTTCAAAAGCCTTATGGGCTTTTACCTGTGGTTGAAGAAGGCGTCCCTTGTGGGCGCCTTTTTTGTGCCTGGGATTTGGCTGTCGGCCGTTCAAGCGCAGGCCTTTTGCAGCGCGCCGGCGTCCTTGGTGCAGGTGCAGGTGGCGCGGGTGGTGGATGGCGACACCGTGCGTCTCAGCGATGGTCGCAGCGTGCGCATGATTGGCCTCAATGCGCCGGAAATCGGCCAGAAGGGGCGCCCTGACGAGCCGTTCGCTGTCGCCGCGCGCCAGCGTCTGCAGGCGTTGGTGCAGGCCAGTGGCGGGCGAGTCGGCCTGGTGCCGGGACGCGAGGCCAAGGATCGCTACGGGCGAACCCTGGCCCATCTATACGGCGCCGATGGCCGCAACCTGGAAGCGCAGTTGCTCGCCGACGGCCTGGGGTTTCAGGTCGCGGTCGCGCCGAATGTCGACCTGGTGACATGCCAGCAGGCTGCCGAAGCCAGCGCGCGCAATGCGCAAAAGGGGTTGTGGCGCCAATCGCCGGTGCGCACGGTGGCACACGTCAAACGTTCCGGATTCGCCGTGATCAGTGGGCAAGTTCGCGGTATCGAACGCAACCGTGGCGGAATCTGGATCGAGTTGCAGGGCTCATTGGTATTACGCATTGCGCCCGATCTGGCCGGGCACTTCGACAGTCGCCTGCTGAGGAATCTGCAGGGCGAGACCGTCGAGGCTCGAGGCTGGGTGCAGGATCGCGCCCGGCGCGGTGGCATTAAAACTCATCAGGCGCGTTGGTTATTGCCACTGACCGATCCCGGCATGCTGAAAGTGCATCGCTGATAAAAAATTGTAGACATTTTTTAAGTGGATTGTGAACAGTCAAGCCCTTGTATCCCGTGGCTTTAGACCAAAGTACGGCGCTTTGGGGCCTTGACACCGGTGACTGCCCAGTCTTGTAGGGACTTTGCGACACGCGTATCCTCGGCGGTCCGTCGACCAACAGTAAAAGCGGAATGCCGATATGTCTGATTTGAAAACTGCCGCTCTCGAATATCATGCCCATCCTCGTCCAGGAAAGCTGAGTGTAGAGCTCACCAAAGCCACCGCCACCGCCCGCGACCTGTCGCTGGCTTACAGCCCTGGCGTGGCCGAGCCCGTACGTGAAATCGCTCGCGACCCCGAGCTGGCGTACAAGTACACCGGCAAAGGCAACCTGGTTGCAGTAATTTCCGATGGCACCGCGATTCTCGGCCTGGGCAACCTCGGCCCATTGGCATCCAAGCCGGTCATGGAAGGTAAAGGCGTGCTGTTCAAGCGCTTTGCCGGCATCGACGTGTTCGACATCGAAGTCGATTCCGAAAGCCCGCAGGCCTTCATCGACACGGTCAAGCGCATTTCCATCACTTTCGGTGGCATCAACCTGGAAGACATCAAGGCGCCTGAGTGCTTCGAGATCGAAAAGGCCCTGATCGAACAGTGCGACATTCCGGTATTCCACGATGACCAGCACGGCACCGCGATCGTGACCGCGGCCGGCATGATCAATGCCCTGGAAATCGCCGGCAAAACCCTGGCTGACGCCAAGATCGTCTGCCTGGGTGCCGGTGCGGCGGCCATCTCCTGCATGAAGTTGATCGTCAGCATGGGCGCCAAGCTGGAAAACATCTACATGGTCGACAGCAAGGGCGTTATCCAGTCCGAGCGTACCGACCTGAACCAGTACAAGGCGATGTTTGCCCACCCGTCCTCCAAGCGCACCCTGGCTGACGCGCTGAACGGCGCTGACGTATTCGTCGGCCTGTCCGGCCCGAACCTGCTGAGCGCCGAAGGCCTCAAGTCCATGGCGGCCAACCCGATCGTGTTCGCCTGCTCCAACCCGGACCCTGAAATCGCGCCGGAACTGGCTCACGCCACCCGCAGCGACGTGATCATGGCCACCGGCCGTTCGGACTACCCGAACCAGGTCAACAACGTATTGGGCTTCCCGTTCATCTTCCGTGGTGCCCTGGACGTTCGCGCCAAGCGCATCAACGAAGAAATGAAAGTAGCGGCCGCCAACGCCCTGCGTGAGCTGGCCAAGCTGCCGGTGCCTCAGGACGTGTGCGACGCCTACGGTGGCGCCAAGCTGGAATTCGGACGTGAGTACATCATCCCGAAACCAATGGACAAGCGCCTGATCACCCTGATCTCCGACGCCGTGGCCAAGGCTGCGATCGAGACCGGTGTGGCGACCCTGCCGTATCCGAAGAACTACCCGCTGCAGAGCGTGGATGATGTGTTCAACGGCTAAGCCGTAGACCCGTAGACCCATAAAAAAAACCGGCTAAGAACGCCGGGTTTTTTTATGGGGAAGTTTCAAGCTGCAAGCGACAAGTTCAAGAACGGCACATCGCAGCTCTTAACTTGCCGCTTGTAGCTGACAGCTTGCCGCTCTCTAAAAGAGATCGATCGGCGCGCCTTCATCCGCCGGCAGCGGGCTGCCCGGCACGACGCCATTGCCCAGTTCGTTGACCGACGGCGGCGTGTCTTCGCTCTTGAACAGTTCGAAGTACGCATTCGGCGTGCTTGGCGAGGCCGCACGGCCACTCACCGGGTCGATCCTCAGGCTGAGGATGCCTTCCGGTTCCGGCTGGGTGTGCAGCGGCTTGTCCTTCAAGGCTGCGCCCATGTAGCTCATCCAGATCGGCAGCGCGACGGTGCCGCCGAACTCACGGCGACCGAGGCTTTCCGGTTGGTCATAGCCGGTCCACACCGTGGTGACGTAGTCGCCGTTGTAGCCGGAGAACCAGGCGTCCTTGGATTCGTTGGTGGTACCGGTCTTGCCCGCGATATCCGCGCGGCCCAGGGCCAGGGCGCGGCGGCCGGTGCCCTTCTTGATCACATCTTCCAGGATGCTGTTGAGGATGTAGGTGGTACGGCCATCCACCACGCGCTCGGCCACAGCCGGTGCCTGCGGTTCGCTGGGGGCGCTGGGGTTGGCGGCTGCCGGAGTCGTGCCGGGTGTTGGCTCGATGGTGATGCCGCCGTGGCTCGGCGCGGCCAGGCCGTCAGTGGCCGCCACACCGTTGACCACATCGCCCGGAACGCGTGGCGGGTTGGCGGTGAAGAGGGTGTCGCCGTTGCGGCTTTCGATCTTGTCGATCAGGTACGGCGTGATCTTGTAGCCGCCGTTGGCAAAGGTGCTCCAGCCGGTGGCGATTTCCATCGGCGTGAGGGTGGCGGTGCCGAGCGCCAGCGACAGGTTCGGCGGCAGGTCTGACTTGTTGAAGCCAAAGCGCGTGATGTAGTCGATGGTCTTGCCGACGCCCATGGCCTGCAGCAGGCGGATCGACACAAGGTTGCGCGACTTGTACAGCGCTTCACGGATACGGATCGGACCGAGGAAGGTGTTGGTGTCGTTCTTCGGGCGCCAGACCTTGTCCAGATACTCGTCTACAAACACGATCGGCGCATCGTTGACCAGGCTGGCAGCCGTGTAGCCGTTATCCAGCGCGGCGCTGTAGATGAACGGTTTGAAACTCGAACCCGGTTGGCGCTTGGCCTGGGTGGCGCGGTTGTAGTTGCTCTGTTCGAACGCGAAGCCGCCGACCAGGGCACGAATCGCACCGTTCTGCGGGTCCAGCGATACCAGCGCGCCCTGGGCCAATGGCACCTGGCTGAATTTCAGGCTGTCGTCCTTCTGGCGTTGCACACGGATCAGGTCGCCCACCTGCGCGACGTCCGATGGCTGCTTGGGCATGGCGCCCATGCTGTTGGTATTCAGGAAAGGGCGCGCCCATTTCATGCTGTCCCAGGCCACATGGGCTTCGCCGGTACGGGTGAGCACTTGCAGGCCGTCTTTCTTGACCTGGGTGACAATGGCCGGCTCCAGGCCGCTGATCGGGCGCTGTTTACCCAACTCTGCGGTCCAGGCGCTCAGGGTCTTGCCTGGCAGGCGTGATTCTGGACCGCGGTAGCCGTGACGCTGGTCGTAGGCAACCAACCCGGAATGCACCGAATCGTTGGCAATTTCCTGCAAATCGCTCGGAACGGTAGTGGTCACGCGAAAGCCTTCGGTGTAGGCGTCGCTGCCGTAGCGACCGACCATCTCGGCGCGGGCCATTTCGGCGATATACGGTGCATTCACTTCCGGCGTCGGCACGTGATAGCTGGCATTCAGCGGCTCGGCCACGGCGCTTTCGTAAGCACTCTGGGAAATCTTGCCCAGCTTGTACATGCGTCCCAGGATCCAGTCGCGACGCTCTTTGCTGCGTGCCGGGTTGGCCAGGGGGTTGAAGCGCGACGGAGCCTTGGGCAGACCGGCGATCATGGCCATCTGCGCCAGGCTGGCGTCGCGGATGGACTTGCCGTAGTACACCTGGGACGCGGCTTCGATGCCGTAGGCGCGGTTGCCCAGGTAGATCTTGTTGACGTACAGCTCGAGGATCTCGTCCTTGGTCAGCTGGCGCTCGATCTGCAGGGCCAGGAGGATCTCGGTGGCCTTGCGTGAAAAACTGCGCTCGCTGGTGAGGAAGAAGTTCTTCGCCACCTGCATGGTGATGGTGCTGCCGCCGGATTGAATATGTCCGCTTTTTACCAACTGTGTCGCGGCGCGCACCAGGCTGCTGGGGTCGACGCCATAGTGGTTGGCAAAATTATCGTCCTCGGCCGACAGCAGGGCGCTGATGAAATTGGGCGGAATGTCGGCAAAACGGATCGGTGTGCGGCGCATTTCGCCGAACTCCGCGATCAGTTTTTCATCGCTGCTGTAGACCCGCAGAGGAATCTGCAACTGGATACTTCTGAGGGCCTCTACCGACGGTAAACCCGGACTAAGGTAGAGATACGCCCCGCTGAGCACGAGCAGGAGCCCGCAGACGATGGCGACAATGGAGTACCCGAAAAACTTCAGCAGACGAATCAAGGCTTTTGGATTTCCAGAGAAAAGAATGGGTTAGGCGTCGGGGCATGCATGGCGAACGATGGATCAACCCGAGCTGCAGATAAAAGCGGGAAAAAACGCTGGGCATTAAAGCATTTTCGGCCTGGGGCGTCATTCGCGCCTCTGCAACAAGGCGACCGAATGCACGGTGTCAGGCAACCAGGCGGTATGACAGGGAAAGTTTTGGGGAGTTTTATGAGAAAAGGATTATTCAGGCGAAAAGTCGACACCTTGCTGGGCATCGATATCAGCGACACGGCCATCAGGCTCGTCGAGTTGCGGCTCGATCCCGCTGGTTACAGCGTCGCAGGGTATGCCATCCACGGGTTGCCCGCCCGGGCGGTGGTAGATGGTGCTTTTTTGGACTTCGAAGGCATCGGGCAGGCCCTGCGCGCGGCGCTGCCCAGGGTTCAGGCAACGTCCAGGCGCGCTGCAGTGGCGGTGTCGGGCCCTTCGGTCATCACGCGATTGATCGAGCTGGAGGCCGGGCTCGCGGAGGAAGAGATGGCGGGGGTGGTCGAGAGGGAGGCAGAGCAGTACATTCCATACCCGTTGGATGACATGGCCTTCGACTTTCAAGTCCAGGGGCGCTCGGTTGCTGACCCGACACGGGTCGAGGTATTGCTGGCGGCGTGCCTGAAGGAACATGTGGAGGCCCGGGAGGCCGTTCTAGCCATGGCTGGGCTGGTGCCGGCGGTGGTCGATGTTGAAGCGTTTGCAATGGCGCGCGCGAGCAGTCAGGATTTCGCCAGCTTCACGTCGGGCCATCGAGTCGATGGTGCACAATGGGCCATGGACGCCCAAGGAATGGGAATCGCCTGCGGACTGGCCCTGAGGAGTTTCGCTTGAAGACACGTATCAATCTTTTGCCCTGGCGCCAGGCTCGGGCCGAGCGGCGACGCCGCTACTTTATGGTGTTGATGCTGGTGTTCGTCTGCGTGGCGTTGGTGGTTGTGTGGCTGGCGGACCAGGTCATTGACCAGGCCATAGATCGGCAGGTGACGCGTAATAATCACCTGGACAAAGATCTCGCTCTTCAGGATTCCAGCATCAAGACCCTTGACGACCTGGAGGCGCAAAGCCAGCAATTGGCCGAGCGTATGAAGATCGTGCAGGACTTGCACAATGGTCGCTCTTCCGGCGCCCAGTTACTGGACCAACTGGCGCGTGCGGTGCCGGATGGGGTGCATCTGCATGAAGTAGTGGCCAAAGGCGATACGGTGAGTATTCGCGGCAGTGCCGAATCCAGCCAGGACATCGCCCAACTGATGCGCCGGCTGGAGGTGTCGCAAGGCGTCCACACAGCGCGCCTGCAGCACGTGCGCACCGAAGGTGCGAGCGGTGATAACGAATTTCAATTGATGGTGCGCCAGGGAGAATCCTCCGAGGCCCAGCCATGAGCCTGCCCAGGCTCGAACTCGGCGCACTCTCTTACCACGCTGCAAAATGGCCCTTGCCTGGCAAGCTCTTGCTCGGCTGCGTCCTGGCCGGTGCAGTGCTGGCTGTGGGTGAATGGATGCTCTTGAGTCCTGCACGGGCTCGGTTGCATCAGGCACAGGCGCAGGAGGGGATTCTTCGCCAGCAACTCGCGCAGCAGAGCGCCGTAGCGGCCAGCCGTGACGTGCGTGCGCGGCAGCTCCAGGTGATGCAGGCCGAGGCCGATGCACTGTTACGGCTGTTGCCCGGCGGGTCCGAAATGCCCGGCCTGCTGGAGGATATCGCGCGGTTGGCGCTGGCCAATGGCGTGTTAGTCGAAAGGGTGGCTCCGCAGGAAGAACAGCCGGCGCCGCTGTATACCGCGCAACCGGTGCAGATCGGCGTCACGGGTGCCTATCACGATCTGGCCATGTTTATGAGCGCCGTTGAAGGGCTTTCGCGACTTACCACGGTGCATGAGATGGACGTGCAGCGTGAGGGCCGATTATTGCGCCTCGATCTGCTGGTCAAGACGTACCGGCGTGATCAGGCCGCCGTTGGGGCTCCGGTGCGTGAGCGACCACTGCCACAAGGCCCGTCCTTTGTCTATCAAGGGGCCGGTTTGCGCGATCCGTTCCAGCCGTCGACCTTGCAGGTTGAGCATAGGCCTGGGCGGCGTGCGCCTGCGCCGGATCTGGAGCGGCCCAGAGGCCCTCTGGAGCGCCAGGCGCTGGAACGCTTCCAGATGGTCGGCACGCTCGCGCGAGGCGCGCAGACCTTTGCGCTGTTGCGCGTGGCGACCGATGTGTATCGCCTGGCGCTGGGCGATTATCTCGGGCCGGACCACGGGCGCGTTACGGCTATTCATGACAGCCATATTGAAGTGGTCGAGCTGTTTCCCGATAAACAGGGTGCGTGGCTGGAGCGCCCCAGAACCCTCGTGTTGAACGTCAACTCATAACGGAATCGAACAAATGAAAAGGACTTTCTCGTCCTTCGGTGTGGCGCTATGGATAGCGTTCACAGCACCGATGGCTGCCGCTGTGCCCAACCGTATAGATCTTATTCAACTGCCGCCGCCGGGTGGGGCCATGGCGGGTGCCTACAGCGGCGACAAGCTCACGCTCAACTTCCAGAACATAGAGCTGCGCGCGGTATTGCAGCAGATTGCCGATGTGGCCGGCCTTAACCTGGTCGCCAGCGATGACGTCCAGGGTTCGATCACACTGCGCCTCAAAGATGTGCCCTGGGATCAGGCGCTGGAGCTGGTGTTACAGACCAAGGGGTTGGATAAGCGCATTCACGCCGGCGTATTGCTGGTAGCGCCCGCCGAGGAATTGGCAGCCCGCGAACTGCTGACGCTGGAGTCGCGCAGGCAGATAGCCAACCTCACACCGCTGCGGCGGGAGCTGTTGCAGGTCAATTATGCCAAGGCAGCCGATCTGGCCAGGCTGTTCCAGTCGGTGACCGGCCTTGAAGGGGCCACCGACGAACGCGGTTCGGTGGCGGTGGATGAGCGCACCAACAACATCATCGCCTACCAGACCGGCGAGCGGCTCGACGAGCTGCGGCGCATCGTGGCGCAGTTGGATATCCCCGTGCGGCAGGTCATGATCGAAGCGCGGATCGTGGAGGCCAACGTCGATTACGACAAAAGCCTGGGAGCACGCTGGGGCGGACGGCTCAATCGCGGCGACTGGCAGGCCGGTGGCATTCCAAAGCCCCTGCCCGATGGCGTAGAACCGCCGGAAAATCCGCCTGGCTCACCGTTTGTCGACCTCGGCGCAATAGCCGGCGCGTCCGGCCTGGGTGTGGCTTACATCACCGACAACGTGCTGCTGGACCTGGAACTGACGGCCATGGAAAAGACCGGCAACGGCGAGATCGTTTCCCAGCCCAAGGTCGTGACCTCCGACAAGGAGACCGCGCGCATCCTTAAGGGCACCGAGATTCCGTACCAGGAGTCCAGCTCCAGTGGCGCCACGTCGGTGTCGTTCAAGGAGGCCTCGCTGTCGTTGGAAGTGACCCCTCAGATCACCCCTGATGACCGGGTGATCATGGAAGTGAAAGTCACCAAGGATGAGCCGGACTACCTCAACAGGCTCAACGACGTACCACCGATCAAGAAAAACGAGGTCAACGCCAAGGTGCTGGTCAAGGATGGCGAGACCATTGTGATCGGCGGAGTTTTCTCCAATACCCAAAGCAAAGTGGTAGATAAAGTGCCATTTTTGGGCGATGTGCCGTATCTTGGCCGCCTTTTCCGGCGCGATGTGCTGGCGGAGAAAAAATCCGAGCTGCTGGTATTCCTGACTCCGCGTATTATGAATAACCAGGCGATTGCTGTGAGTCGTTGATTCTGTGCGAAATTTGATTCTTGTGGGACCGATGGGGGCTGGAAAAAGCACCATCGGCCGTTTGCTGGCCAAAGAGCTGCGCCTGCCGTTCAAAGACTCCGATAAGGAAATTGAATTGCGCACGGGTGCCAATATCCCGTGGATCTTCGATAAAGAAGGCGAACTGGGCTTTCGCGACCGCGAGCAGGCAATGATTGCTGAATTATGCGGCTGCGATGGCGTGGTATTGGCCACCGGCGGTGGCGCAGTGATGCGCGATGAAAACCGCCGTGCGCTGCATGCCGGTGGTCGGGTGGTTTACCTGCATGCATCGGTCGAGCAGCAGGTCGGTCGGACTGCGCGCGATCGCAATCGCCCATTGCTGCGCACCGCCGATCCGGCGAAAACCCTGCGCGATCTACTGACGCTGCGCGATCCGCTGTATCGGGAAATTGCCGATCTGGTGGTGGAAACCGATGAGCGGCCGCCACGTATGGTGGTGCTCGACATTCTTGAGCGCCTGCAACGGCTGCCTCCCCGTTAAAGCCAGGGGCGAAATGCGCTATTCTCGGCGTCGCGCCATCGCCCTGCGGGTTGTGGCGTAGAGCCATCAGGCAGCGTCGTATCCTGACGTTACCGGTCGTCAATTCATCTCTCACGCGGGGACACATGCAGACACTTAAGGTCGATCTAGGCGAGCGCAGCTACCCGATTCACATTGGCGAGGGCCTGTTGGACCAGCCCGAGTTGCTCGCACCGCACATTGCCGGGCGGCAAGTGGCGATCATCTCCAACGAAACGGTCGCGCCGCTGTATCTTGAGCGTCTGAGCCGCAGCCTTGCGGCCTACTCGGTGATTTCGGTAATACTGCCCGACGGCGAAGCCCACAAGAACTGGCAAACCCTGCAACTGATTTTCGATGGCCTGCTGACCGCGCGCCATGACCGGCGTACCACGGTGGTGGCCCTCGGAGGCGGCGTTATCGGCGATATGGCTGGTTTCGCCGCTGCCTGCTACCAGCGCGGCGTGGACTTTATCCAGGTGCCGACCACCCTGCTGTCCCAGGTCGATTCGTCGGTGGGCGGTAAGACCGGCATCAACCATCCGCTGGGCAAGAACATGGTCGGTGCGTTCTATCAGCCCAATGCCGTGTTGATCGACACCGCTACCCTTAACACGCTGCCGCCGCGTGAGCTGTCGGCGGGCCTGGCGGAAGTCATCAAGTATGGATTGATCTGCGATGAGCCTTTCCTGACTTGGCTGGAAGAGCACATGGACGCCTTGCGCGGCCTCGATCAGGTGGCGCTCACCGAAGCGATTTCCCGCTCCTGCGCCGCCAAGGCCCTGGTGGTCAATGCCGACGAGCGTGAGTCCGGCGTGCGGGCCACGTTGAATCTGGGTCACACCTTCGGGCATGCGATCGAAACCCACATGGGCTATGGTGTGTGGTTGCATGGCGAGGCCGTGGCGGCTGGCACGGTGATGGCTATGGACATGTCGCACCGGCTTGGATGGATCAGCGCCCAGGAGCGGGATCGCGGTATTCGCCTGTTTCAGCGGGCCGGTCTGCCGGTCGTTCCGCCGCAGGAGATGACCGAGGCGGATTTCCTCGAACATATGGCAATAGACAAGAAAGTGATCGACGGTCGACTGCGACTGGTGCTGCTGCGCCACATGGGCGAAGCGGTGGTGACCGACGATTATCCGAGAGAGATTTTACAGGCCACGCTGGGAGCGGATTACCGCGCCCTGGCCCAGCTTAAAGGTTAACAGGATCACCATGACTAGTTTGCATGCCGACGAGGCGTTCCTCGGCCATTACCAGTTAAGCCACGACCCTTTTGCTCCACGGGTGCCGGGTTTCAAATTCTTCCCGGCCCAGCGCAAGCCGGTGCTGGGGCAGCTTCACCATCTCGCGCGCTACAGCCAGTTGCTGCTGGTCGTCACGGGCCCCTTGGGCAGCGGCAAGACGTTGCTGCGCCAGGCCCTGGTTGCCAGTACCAACAAGCAATCGGTACAGAGCGTGGTGGTGTCGGCCCGCGGCGCCGCTGATGCGGCGGGTGTGCTGAGCCAGGTGGCCCAGGCGCTGGATGTGGCCACCGCCGAGCCGAGCGCGATCCTCAAGCAGGTGGTGCAGTTGGGCTTGACCGGCCAGGAGGTCTACCTGCTGGTGGACGATGCCGAGCAGCTCGACGAATCGGCCCTGGAAGCCCTGCTGGCGTTGGCTGCGGGTACGCCGGAAGGTCGCCCCCATGTGTTCCTGTTTGGTGAGTCTTCGCTGATCGCCGACCTTGAGCAGATCAGTGGCGATCAGGAACTGTTCCACGTCATCGAACTGCAGCCGTATGAAGAGGAAGAAACCCGCGAATACCTGGCTCAACGCCTCGAAGGCGCAGGGGCGGGCATCGAACTTTTCTCCGCTGCGCAGATCTCTGATATTCACGACAGCGCAGGCGGCTGGCCTGGCACCATCAACCAGGTTGCCCGCGATGCGATGATCGAAGCCATGATTGCCAGCCGCTCAGCGGTCAAGCGTCCAAAGATGGGGTTCACTATGCCTAAGAAGCACGTACTGGCCATTTCCGCAGTGGTCGTGGTTGCCGTTGCCGCCGCCTGGTTGATCCCAGGCCGCAACAAGGCTCCCACCCCTGCTGGCGCGCCTGCCGAACAGGCGCAGTTGCCACTGGGCAAACCCACACCGAATGTCGAATTCGCCAACTCCGGTCAGCCGACCAACCTGCCGATGGTCGGTCAGCCTGTGATGCGCGGCCCGCTCGCCGAAGAAGCCGGTGGCATTTCCGAAGGCGACGACGGCGTGCCGGTGGAAGGCTCCAGCGCCACGCCGCCGACCGTAACCACCACCGCGCCGCCTGCGGGCGTACCGGCCGGCCAGCCCGCTGCCAAGCCGACGCCTGCCCCAACGCCGGCACCGACCGTCGCAACCGCCAAACCTGCACCGGTCACCAAGCCTGTGGTCGCAGCGCCTGCGCCAGCCCCTGCGGCCAAGCCGGCCCCGGCCGCCAAGCCCGCTGAAAAACCCGCCACCACCGTGGCCAAGGCAGGCGCCGCCGGCAGCAGTTGGTACGCCAGCCAGCCGAGCGGTAACTTCGTGGTGCAGATCCTCGGCACCAGCTCCGAAGCCAATGCCCAGGCGTTCGTGAAAGAGCAGGGCGGCGAGTACCGTTATTTCAAGAAAGTGCTCAACGGCAAGCCTCTCTATGTGATCACCTACGGCAACTTCTCCAGCCGTGCAGCCGCTGATTCCGCTATCAAGGCCTTGCCAGCGAAGGTTCAGGCTGGTAAACCTTGGCCTCGCACTGTTGCCAGCGTTCAACAAGAACTCGCAACAACTCGCTGAAGATCCGGCGGCCTTACCCAGGCCGCCCTCCCGGCACCTCAAAAAAATCGCATGGCGTGCAGTCTCCAGGGACCGCGCGCTTTGTGGTGTCTGCGTCACGGTAGCTTTTGAGTCGTAGCGGTCAGAATTAAAAAAGTTTTGACTAGCACAGCATATCGCTTTAAACCTTTCATAAATGCGACATAGATTTGCGACATTTCGTCGCTAAATTTGTGAGCGTCTGTGTCGGTGTGTACAATGACCTCCCTTTTGCCCCCGCTAAGCCGGCGAACGTTCGGCGTGGAAGGTAACCGGTTGAATTGAAAAGAAATTTGCCTCGGTATAAGAGGCAGCCTGGTGAGAAAGTGTCTATGAAAGCAGGTCTGTACCAACCCGATGAATTCAAGGATAACTGCGGATTCGGCCTGATAGCCCATATGCAGGGCGAGCCCAGTCATACCCTTCTGCAAACGGCCATCGAGGCCCTGACCTGCATGACCCACCGCGGTGGGATCAACGCCGACGGCAAGACCGGTGACGGTTGCGGCTTGCTGATTCAAAAGCCCGACCAGTTCCTGCGCGCTGTCGCCAAGGAGCATTTCGCGGTCGACCTGCCCAAGCAGTACGCCGTGGGCATGGTGTTTTTCAACCAGGACCCGGTCAAAGCCGAAGCCGCTCGCGAGAACATGAACCGCGAGATCGTCGCCGCCGGCCTGCAACTTGTCGGCTGGCGCAAAGTGCCGATCGACACCAGCGTGCTCGGCCGTCTGGCCCATGAGCGCCTGCCGCAGATCGAACAGGTGTTCATCGCCGGTGAAGGCCTGAGCGACCAGGACATGGCGATCAAGCTGTTCACCTCCCGTCGTCGCTCGTCCGTGGCCAACGCTGCCGACACCGACCACTACATCTGCAGCTTTTCCCACAAGACCATCATTTATAAAGGCCTGATGATGCCGGCGGACCTCACCGCCTTCTATCCAGACCTGAGCGATGAGCGTCTGCAGACTGCAATCTGCGTGTTCCACCAGCGCTTCTCCACCAACACCCTGCCGAAATGGCCGCTGGCCCAGCCGTTTCGCTTCCTCGCCCACAATGGCGAGATCAACACCATCACCGGCAACCGCAACTGGGCCGTGGCCCGTCGCACCAAATTCGCCAATGACCTGATGGACCTGGAAGAGCTCGGCCCGCTGGTCAACCGCGTGGGCTCCGACTCCTCCAGCATGGACAACATGCTCGAACTGATGGTCACCGGCGGCATCGACCTGTTCCGTGGCGTGCGCATGATCATTCCGCCAGCGTGGCAGAACGTCGAGACCATGGACCCGGACCTGCGTGCATTCTACGAGTACAACTCGATGCACATGGAGCCGTGGGACGGCCCGGCCGGCGTGGTCATGACCGACGGCCGCTACGCGGTGTGCCTGCTCGACCGCAACGGTCTGCGCCCGGCGCGTTGGGTCACCACCACCAACGGCTTTATCACCCTGGCGTCGGAAATCGGCGTATGGGACTACAAGCCTGAAGACGTGATCGCCAAAGGCCGCGTCGGCCCTGGCCAGATCCTGGCCGTGGACACCGAAACCGGGCAGATCCTCGACACCGACGCCATCGACAACCGCTTGAAGTCGCGTCACCCGTACAAACAATGGCTGCGCAAGAACGCCCTGCGCATCCAGGCGACCATGGAAGACAACGACCACGGTTCGGCCTTCTACGACATCGACCAGCTTAAGCAGTACATGAAGATGTATCAGGTCACGTTCGAAGAGCGCGACCAGGTGCTGCGTCCGCTCGGCGAGCAAGGCTACGAGGCGGTCGGCTCCATGGGCGACGACACGCCGATGGCCGTCTTGTCCCAGCGCGTGCGCACGCCGTACGACTACTTCCGCCAGCAATTCGCCCAGGTGACCAACCCACCGATCGACCCGCTGCGCGAAGCTATCGTGATGTCCCTGGAAGTGTGCCTCGGTGCCGAGCGCAACATCTTCCAGGAGTCGCCCGAGCACGCCTCCCGTGTGATCCTCAGCTCGCCGGTCATCTCCCCGGCCAAGTGGCGTTCGTTGATGAACCTGGAGCGCCCAGGCTTCGACCGTCAGATCATCGACCTGAACTATGACGAGAGCCTCGGCCTTGAAGCCGCAGTGCGCAACGTCGCCGACCAGGCCGAAGAAGCCGTGCGCGCCGGGCGTACCCAGATCGTGCTGACCGACCGTCATATTGCGCCGGGCAAGCTGCCGATCCATGCCTCGCTGGCTACCGGTGCCGTGCACCACCGCCTGACCGAAAAAGGCCTGCGCTGCGATTCCAACATCCTCGTGGAAACCGCCACCGCCCGCGACCCGCATCACTTTGCGGTGCTGATCGGCTTCGGCGCCTCGGCGGTGTACCCGTTCCTCGCCTATGAAGTGCTGGGTGACCTGATCCGTACCGGTGAAGTACTGGGCGACCTCTACGAGGTGTTCAAGAACTACCGCAAGGGCATCACCAAAGGCCTGCTGAAGATCCTGTCGAAGATGGGCATCTCCACCGTCACCTCCTACCGTGGGGCGCAGTTGTTCGAAGCCATCGGCCTGTCGGAAGAAGTCTGCGAGCTGAGCTTCCGTGGCGTGCCGAGCCGTATCAAGGGCGCGCGGTTCGTCGACATCGAAGCCGAGCAGAAAGCCCTGGCGGCCGAAGCCTGGAGCGCGCGCAAGCCGATCCAGCAAGGCGGCCTGCTCAAGTTTGTGCACGGTGGCGAGTATCACGCGTACAACCCGGACGTGGTCAGCACCCTGCAAGCCGCCGTGCAGCAGGGCGACTACGCCAAGTTCAAGCAATACACGAGCCTGGTGGATAACCGCCCGGTATCGATGATCCGTGACTTGCTCAAGGTCAAGACCTTGGACACGCCGATGGACATCAGCGAAGTCGAGCCGCTGGAATCGATCCTCAAGCGTTTCGACTCTGCGGGTATTTCCCTGGGCGCCTTGTCGCCCGAGGCCCACGAAGCCCTGGCCGAAGCCATGAACCGCCTGGGCGCGCGCTCCAACTCCGGCGAAGGCGGTGAAGACCCGGCGCGCTACGGCACTATCAAGAGTTCGAAAATCAAGCAGGTCGCGACTGGTCGTTTCGGCGTCACCCCGGAATACCTGGTCAACGCCGAAGTGCTGCAGATCAAGGTAGCCCAGGGCGCCAAGCCCGGTGAGGGCGGCCAACTGCCGGGCGGCAAGGTCAACGGTCTGATCGCCAAGCTGCGTTATGCGGTCCCGGGCGTGACCCTGATCTCGCCACCGCCGCACCACGACATCTACTCGATCGAAGATTTGTCGCAGCTGATTTTCGACCTCAAACAAGTCAACCCGCAGGCGCTGGTCTCGGTGAAACTGGTCGCGGAAGCCGGCGTGGGTACCATCGCCGCCGGTGTGGCCAAGGCCTATGCCGACCTGATCACCATCTCCGGTTACGACGGCGGCACCGGCGCATCGCCGCTGACCTCCATCAAATACGCCGGCGCGCCGTGGGAGCTCGGCCTGGCCGAGACCCACCAGACCCTGCGCGGCAACGACCTGCGCGGCAAGGTCCGTGTGCAAACCGACGGCGGCCTGAAAACCGGTCTTGACGTGATCAAGGCGGCAATCCTCGGCGCCGAGAGCTTCGGCTTCGGCACCGCGCCGATGATCGCCCTGGGCTGCAAATACCTGCGCATCTGCCACCTGAACAACTGCGCCACCGGCGTCGCCACTCAGAACGAGAAGCTGCGCAAGGATCACTACATCGGTACCGTCGACATGGTGGTGAATTTCTTCACCTACGTCGCCGAAGAAACCCGTGAGTGGCTGGCCAAGCTGGGCGTGCGCTCGCTGGAAGAGCTGATCGGTCGTACCGACCTGCTGGACATCCTTGAAGGCCAGACCGCCAAGCAACAGCACCTGGACCTCACGCCGCTGCTGGGCAGCGATCACATCCCGGCAGACAAGCCGCAATTCTGCCAGGTAGACCGCAACCCACCGTTCGACAAAGGCCTGCTGGCCGAGAAAATGGTCGAGATGGCCAGCTCCTCGATCAACGACGCCAGCGGTGGCGAATTCGCCCTGGACATCTGCAACTGCGACCGTTCCATCGGCGCACGCATCTCCGGCGAAATTGCGCGCAAGCACGGCAACCAGGGCATGGCGAAGGCGCCGATCACGTTCCGCTTCAAGGGCACCGCTGGCCAGAGCTTCGGCGTATGGAACGCCGGTGGCCTGAACATGTACCTCGAAGGCGACGCCAACGACTACGTGGGCAAGGGCATGACCGGCGGCAAGCTGGTGATCGTTCCGCCTACAGGCAGCGTCTACAAGACCCAGGACAGTGCCATTATCGGCAACACCTGCTTGTACGGCGCCACGGGCGGCAAGCTGTTCGCCGCCGGTACGGCCGGTGAGCGTTTTGCCGTGCGTAACTCCGGTGCCCACACCGTGGTTGAAGGCACGGGCGACCACTGCTGCGAGTACATGACCGGTGGTTTTGTCGCGGTACTGGGCAAGACCGGTTACAACTTCGGTTCGGGCATGACCGGCGGTTTCGCCTACGTGCTGGATCAGGACAACACCTTCGTCGACAAGGTCAACCACGAGTTGGTCGAGATCCAGCGGATCAGCGGCGAAGCCATGGAATCCTACCGGAACCACTTGCAGCACGTGCTGGACGAGTACGTCGAGGAAACCGGCAGCGAATGGGGTCGCAACCTCGCCGAGAATCTCGATGATTACCTGCGTCGTTTCTGGCTGGTCAAGCCCAAGGCTGCCAACCTGAAATCGTTGCTTTCCAGCATCCGTGCCAACCCGCAGTGATATGCGCCTGAAGAGTTTGATGAGGTTTTAACATGGCTGAACGTCTGAATAACGACTTCCAGTTCATCGATGTCGGGCGCAAAGATCCGAAGAAGAAACTGTTGCGTCAACGCAAGAAAGAGTTCGTGGAAATCTACGAACCCTTTAAACCCCAGCACTCGGCCGAACAGGCACACCGTTGCCTGGGCTGCGGTAACCCGTATTGCGAATGGAAGTGCCCGGTGCACAACTTCATTCCCAACTGGCTGAAACTGGTGGCCGAGGGCAACATCCTCGCCGCCGCCGAGCTGTCGCACCAGACCAACACCCTGCCGGAAGTGTGCGGCCGGGTGTGCCCACAGGATCGTCTGTGCGAGGGTGCCTGCACCCTTAACGACGGTTTCGGTGCGGTGACCATCGGTTCGGTTGAGAAGTACATCACCGACACGGCGTTCGCCATGGGCTGGCGCCCGGACATGTCCAAGGTCAAGCCGACCGGCAAGCGCGTGGCGATCATTGGCGCAGGCCCGGCGGGCCTGGGTTGTGCCGACGTGCTGGTGCGTGGCGGCGTGACCCCGGTGGTGTTCGACAAGAACCCGGAAATCGGCGGCCTGCTGACCTTCGGTATCCCCGAGTTCAAGCTGGAAAAAACCGTCCTGAGCCATCGTCGCGAAGTCTTCACCGGCATGGGTATCGAGTTCCGCCTCAATACCGAAATCGGCAAGGACGTGACCATGGAGCAACTGCTCGAAGAATACGATGCCGTGTTCATGGGCATGGGCACCTATACCTACATGAAGGGCGGTTTTGCCGGTGAGGACCTGCCGGGCGTGTACGACGCTCTGGACTTCCTGATCGCCAACGTCAACCGCAACCTGGGTTTCGAAAAGTCGCCGGAAGATTTTGTCGACATGAAAGGCAAGAAGGTCGTGGTGCTGGGCGGTGGTGACACCGCGATGGACTGCAACCGTACGTCGATTCGCCAGGGTGCCAAGTCGGTAACCTGTGCCTACCGTCGTGACGAAGCCAACATGCCGGGTTCGCGCAAAGAGGTGAAGAACGCCAAGGAAGAGGGGGTGAAATTCCTCTACAACCGCCAGCCGATCGCGATTGTCGGTGAAGATCGCGTCGAAGGCGTCAAGGTGGTCGAGACCCGTCTCGGCGCACCGGATGCCCGTGGCCGTCGCAGCCCCGAGCCGATCCCGGGCTCCGAAGAGATCATCCCGGCCGACGCCGTGGTCATCGCATTCGGTTTCCGCCCAAGCCCGGCGCCGTGGTTCGAGCAGTTCCAGATCCAGACCGACAGCCAGGGCCGCGTCGTCGCGCCGGAACAGGGCCAGTACAAGCACCAGACCAGCAACCCGAAAATCTTCGCCGGTGGCGATATGGTGCGCGGTTCCGACCTGGTGGTAACCGCGATCTTCGAAGGCCGTAATGCGGCTGAAGGGATCCTGGATTACCTGTGCGTCTGATGACGTAGCGGCAAGTTTCAAGCGGCAAGCGGCAAGTTAAAAGCACAATGGCTTCAACTTGCCGCTTGTAGCTTGCCGCTTGCCGCTGTCTTTTGAGACCATACCCGCACTTTTTTTGCGGATGCCGACATGACTGCCCTCAAGAACGACCGTTTCCTGCGTGCCCTGCTCAAGCAGCCTGTAGACGTCACTCCCGTGTGGATGATGCGTCAAGCCGGTCGCTACCTGCCGGAATACCGCGCCAGCCGCGCCCACGCCGGCGACTTCATGAGCTTGTGCATGAACCCTGCGTTCGCCTGCGAAGTCACGATGCAGCCGCTGGACCGCTACCCACAACTGGATGCGGCCATTCTGTTCTCCGATATCCTCACCATCCCCGATGCCATGGGCCAGGGCCTGTACTTCGAGACCGGTGAAGGTCCACGTTTCCGCAAAGTCGTCAGCACCCTGGCCGACATCGAGGCCCTGCCGATTCCCGATCCGCACAAGGACCTGGGCTACGTGATGGACGCCGTCAGCACCATCCGCCGCGAGCTCAACGGGCGCGTGCCGCTGATCGGCTTCTCCGGCAGCCCGTGGACCCTGGCCACCTACATGGTCGAAGGCGGTTCGTCGAAAGACTTCCGCAAGACCAAAGCCATGCTCTACGACAACCCACAAGCCATGCACCTGCTGCTGGACAAGCTGGCCCAGTCGGTGACCGCGTACCTCAACGGCCAGATCATGGCCGGTGCGCAAGCCGTACAGATCTTCGATACCTGGGGCGGCAACCTGTCGGCAGCGGCGTACCAGGAATTCTCCCTGGCCTACATGCGCAAGATCGTCAGCGGCCTGATCCGTGAACACGAAGGCCGCCAGGTGCCGGTGATTCTGTTCACCAAGGGGGGGGGCCTGTGGCTGGAAAGCATCGCCGATGCCGGTGCGGACGCCCTGGGCCTGGATTGGACCTGCGATATCGGCGAGGCCCGCCGTCGCGTCGGCAGCCAAGTCGCGCTGCAAGGCAACATGGACCCGACCGTGCTGTACGCCAAGCCGGAAGCGATTCGCGCCGAAGTCGGGCGCATCCTGGCCAGTTATGGCAACGGCACCGGACACGTGTTCAACCTCGGCCATGGCATCACCCCGGAAGTGAATCCAGACCACGCCGGGGCGTTCCTGCAAGCTGTGCACGAATTGTCCGCGCAATATCACCAGTAACATCCCGCCCCAAGCGAGCCGCCCCCTGCCTGGCAGAGGGCGGCTCGCTGCGCTTCAGCGTTCGTTAAGTCCTGCCTTGATAGTCTGCAGAGGTTGGGATTTCTCCTACAGCCTCTGGTAACTCGCCTCGGTAAAAATCCTACCCGACGTTTCCACTCGCCAGCGATTGGCGTTCATTGTCAGGTGCTATCAGGATGAACACTTCAGCGTATTCAACGGGCCAGAAACTGCTGCATTGGGTTTCGGCCGTCATCATTATGTGGTCTTTGTTGTCCGGTTTTGCCGTGGCCGTCTTCAGCGTGCCGGCGTCGGTAAAGGCATGGGTCGCGTTCTTCAATGTGTCGTTGACCACCCTCTATATTCCGGTTTTTGCCTTGCGGGTGTACTGCTCCTTCGGCCATGGCCTGGATTTTTCCATCAAGCGCACGTTGCAGGAATACATGGCGTTGCTGGTGCATAAGGCCATGTACCTGGTGCTGGCCGTGGTGCTGGCGACGGGCGTGCTGATGATGGATCGACCGATCAATATCTTTAACCTGGCCTTCATTGCGCCATTTGAAACCGACCCTGCGCGTATCGCCCTCTATACCCGCGTACACGTGCTGTCCTGCGTGGCGCTGTTGTTGATGCTGGTGCTGCACATCGGCGCGGTGGTCCTGCATGAACGTCGCGGCAAGCGGGTGATGGCGCGGATGTCGTTCGCGGCGGCCGCTCCTCAGGCCGAGGCCAGCGGTGGCAGCTTTGCCAGCTTCAACGCCACCAGCAAGGCGCCGATCAACAGCGCGACGATAAAACCGCCAATGCCATGCCATCCGCCAAAGTGCCAGAAGAACCCGCCCGCCGTGCCGGCAATACTCGACCCGGCGTAGTAGCAGAACAGGTACAGCGACGATGCTTGCCCTTTGGCTTTCACCGCACGGCGGCCGATCCAGCTGCTGGCCACCGAGTGGGCGCCGAAAAACCCGAAAGTGAACACCAGCATGCCCGGAACGATCAGCCACAACGGTGTGAACAGGGTCAGGGCCATGCCCGCCAGCATCACCAGGATGGTGGCCCACAGCACGCGCCGGCGGCCGAGGCGGTCGGCCAGCGAACCGATCCTGGCCGAGCTGTAGATGCCCGAGAGGTAGACCAGCGATAACAGGCCCACCCACGCCTGGCTCAGATCGTAAGGGGCGGCGAGCAGGCGATAACCGATGTAGTTGAACAAGGTCACGAACGCACCCATCAGCAGGAACGCTTCCAGAAACAGCCACGGCAGCCCGGCATCCTTGAAGTGCATGACAAACCCGTCCAGCAGGCTGCGCGGCCTCAGGCTGCGAGGGCGGAAATTGCGCGATTCGGGAAGGATTTTCCAGAACACCGTCGCGGCAACCAGCGCCAGGGCGCCGATGATCAGCATCCCGGTGTGCCAACTGACGAAATCGATCAGTACTCCCATGATCAGGCGCCCGCTCATGCCGCCGATGGCGTTGCCGCCGATATACAGGCCCATGGCCAGACCGATGTGTTGAGGGTGGATCTCTTCGCTCAAGTACGTCATGGCCACGGCCGCCAGCCCACTGAGCGCCAGCCCCACCAGCGCACGCATAAACAGGATGCCTTCCCAGGAAGGCATCAGGCCGCTGGCGATGGTGGCAAGCGCGGCACAGAACAACGCGGCCACCATCACCGGTTTACGCCCCAGGGTGTCTGAAATCGGACCGGTGATCAGCAGCCCCAGCGCCAGCATCGCCGTGGAAACCGAGAGGACCAGGCTGCTCTGCGCCGCGTTGATGGAAAACTCATGGGACAGCGCCGGCATCATCGGTTGTACGCAATACAGCAGGGCAAACGTGGCGAAGCCGCCGGAGAACAGCGCGAGCACCGTGCGCATGAACAGCGGCGTGCCTTTTTCGATGTACTCGTCGTTAAGTTGCGCCACCACCTCATCCAGAGCGGTGGGCGGGGCATCTTGAGTGAGTGGCGCGACAGCAGGTTTCACAGAGACCTCGGGACGATAAAAGCCGGGCAGAGCAGGCAATGCAAAAAAGCATATAGCTGGCTAATGATTCTTTCCAATATATTGTTCGACCTGTTTGATAGCTTTAACGACCTAATGAGGCAAGCATGGAATTACGTCATCTGCGGTATTTCATCGCGGTCGCCGAAGAGCTGCATTTTGGCCGTGCGGCGCAGGTACTGGGCATCTCGCAACCGCCCCTGAGCCAGCAGATCCAGGCGTTGGAGAACGAAGTGGGGGCGCGGCTGTTCGAGCGCACCAATCGTCGGGTCGAATTGAGTGAAGCGGGGCGCCTGTTCCTGCAAGAGGCACGCCTGGTGCTGGCCCAGGTCGATAAAGCCGCAGACGTGGCGCGGCGGGCACAGTTGGGCGAACTGGGAGAATTGAAGATTGGCTTCACGTCATCGGCGCCGTTCAATGCCAGCATTCCCCAGGCGATCTTTGCCTTCCGTCAGGCATTCCCGGCGGTTCACCTCAACCTGCAGGAAATGAGCAGCACCGAGGTGGCCGAGTCGCTGGTGGATGAGTCGATTCAGGTCGGGCTGATGCGTCCGTTGCCCTTGCCGGATTCGCTGGCTGTGATCGAGCTGATGCGCGAACCGCTGGTGGCCGTGCTGAGCGCCGGCCACCCTCTGGCGCAAGGCTCCGAGCGTGGCTTGCACCTGGCGCAATTGGCGCAGGAGCCGTTTGTGTTTTTCCCACGCAGTTACGGCAGTGGCTTGTACGCCCAGCTGCTCAACCTGTGCCGCGACGCCGGCTTCAGCCCGCGCTTCGCCCAGGAAGCTGGGGAGGCGATGACGATTATCGGGTTGGTGGCGGCGGGGTTAGGCGTGTCGGTACTGCCGGCGTCGTATCAGCGTATCCGCATCGATGGCGTGGTCTATCGCACGTTGCTGGATCAGGAGGCGGTGACGGCGGTCTGGCTGGTGCAGCGCAAAGGCGCACAAACGCCGATGGCGAAGGCGTTTGTGGAGTTGTTGGTGGCGAGCGGGCTTGCCCCGCGTTGGGCTGCGCAGCAGCCCCAAATCTGACGCTGTGATCTGTCTGAAAAAACGCGGTGATCTTGTTGGGGCCGCTTCGCAGCCCAACGCGGGGCAAGCCCGCTCGCCACAGAGGTGGTGCCTGGCTTTGGTTTTACTTCGACGTTCCCGTCTGCTCAAACAACTGCGCCGCCGACCCTGCCTCGCCACTTACACCATTACTGCGCAACCCCGCCATGATGTCGTTATCCAGGTTGTTCACCCAGCGGTTGTAATTGCGATGGATCTTGCCGTCCTTGTAGCCCAGGTCGCGGCTGTCGCGGTAGGTGATGGCATAGCTGCTGCGGGTGTAGCGGATGTCGATTTCAGCGTGGTACTGGCCGCGTACGGTGATTTCGGCCTGCACCAGTTGCGGGCTCAGGCGCTGCACGGTCCATTCGCGTTTCTGCAAGGCGTTGACGATCACCTGCTTCATTTTTTCTTCGCTGACCTGCGTTCCGGCCGGTAGCTCACTGTGAGGGTTGAGCACCGGTTTGCTGGTGCAGCCGGCGGCGCTCAGCAGAGCCAAAGTGATGAAGGTGGCGCGTAGCAAGGAAGACATTCCGTTTTCTCCAATCGATTAAAAAATCAGGACCAGCGGCGAAAGATCAGCGACGTATTGACGCCACCAAAGGCAAAATTGTTGTTCATCACATAGTCGTGATGCATCTGGCGAAAGCCGCCCTGCAGGTAATCCAGCTCGCCGCACTGCGGGTCGACCGTGTCCAGGTTGAAAGTGTGCACGTACTGGTCGCGGTTCATCATTTCGATGCTGAACCACGACTCCAGCGCCCCGCACGCGCCCAGGGTGTGGCCCAGAAAGCTCTTTTGCGAACTGATAGGCATGCGACTGCCGAACAGGCTGCTGGTGGCCAGGGTCTCGGCGATGTCGCCCTGATCGGTGGCGGTGCCATGCCCGTTTACGTAACCGATGGCGGCCGGTGCCAGCCCGGCGTCTTCCAGGGCCAGTTCCATGGCACGGCGCATGGTTTTCTGTTCCGGGCGGGTGGTGTGCTGACCGTCGGCGTTACTGCCGAAGCCGACGATTTCCGCATGGATATGCGCACCGCGCGCCAGGGCGTGTTCCAGTTCTTCGAGCACCAGCATGCCGCCGCCTTCACCGATCACCAGGCCGTCGCGGCCGCTGTCGTAGGGGCGTGGGCTGGTCTGCGGTGCGTCGTTTTTCAGGCTGGTGGCGTACAGCGCATCGAATACCATGGCTTCGGTGGGGCACAGCTCTTCGGCACCGCCGGCGAGCATCAACGGCAGGCGCCCGAACTTGATCGCCTCGTAGGCATAGCCGATGCCCTGGCTGCCGCTGGTGCAGGCGCTCGAAGTGGGAATCAAGCGCCCGGTCAGGCCAAAAAAGATGCTGATATTGGCCGCCGTGGTGTGCGGCATCATGCGCACATAGGAGTTGGCGTTGAGCCCCTCGGCCACCGAGTTGAGCAGCATGTTGCCGAAAGCCTTGATCTCATCGGTGCTGCCGGTGGACGAACCACAGGCCACGCCCATGCGCCCGTCCTTGATCGACTCATCGCCGAGCAAACCGGCATCCTGCAACGCCTGCTCCGCGGCCCACACCGCCAGGCGCGAGACGCGGCCCATGCTGCGCAATTGCTTGCGCGTCCAGTGAGAGGGCACCACGAAATCGTCGATGGGCCCGGCCAAGCGCGTGTTCAGTTCGGTGAAACGGTCCCATTCGTCCATGCGCCGGATACCGCTGCGGTTGGCGCGGAAGTTGGCCGAAATGGTCGGCCAGTCGCTGCCCAGGGAGGTCACGCCGGCCATGCCGGTGACGACGACACGCTTCATCAGCACAGGCCCCCATTCACCGCCAGCACCTGGCGGGTGATGTAACCGGCTTCCGCAGACATCAGGAAGTTCACCGCCCCGGCCACTTCTTCCGGGGTGCCCATGCGTTGTGCCGGAATCATTTTCATCAGTTCCTCGACGGGTACGTTTTCGTCCAGCATGGCCGTGTCGATCAGCCCCGGCGCGACGCAGTTGACCGTGATCCTGCGCTTGCCCAGCTCGATGGCCAGGGCCTTGGCCGCGCCGATCAGGCCGGCTTTCGAGGCACTGTAGTTGACCTGCCCGCGATTGCCGATCAGCCCCGATACCGAGGTAATGCACACGATGCGCCCGGCCGCGCGACGACGGATCATCGGCATCATCACCGGGTGCAGCACGTTGTAGAAACCGTCCAGATTGGTGCGCATCACCACGTCCCAGTCGTCCTCCGACAAGGCCGGGAACGCGCCGTCGCGGGTCAGGCCGGCGTTGAGCACCACGCCGTAATAGGCGCCGTGTTGCTCCACATCGGCTTCAAGGATGTGCTTGCAGCTGGCGCGATCCGCCACGTCGAACTGCAGCACCCGCGCCTGACGGCCCAGGGCCTGGATCTGCACCTGCACCGCATCCGCCTCGGCGCGGCCGCTGCGGCAGTGCAGCACAATGTCGTGGCCCGCCTGGGCCAGGCGCAGGGCAATGGCGCGGCCGATGCCACGGCTGGAGCCGGTGACCAGTACGGATTCAGTCATGGCGTTTCGTCCTTCGATTCATCTAAATAGGCGGCCGCCTGGGGCGGTCGAAATACGTTCAAGCGCGCGCTGGCGTGGAACCCGTCGCCGCGCAGGTGGCATTCGAACACACCCATGCCGTTGTCGTCTTCCAGCGACCGCAGGCCGTGGATGCTCAGCTCGGCGCCGGCCGGGAAGTGCTCGACGTTGCACTCGAACTTACGCGTGCCCAGCAGGAAGCCCAACGCCACCGGCTCGCCTTTGCGGCGGGCGTGGCAGCCGGCGTAGGCGGCGACGCTCTGGGCCATCAGTTCGATGCCGACCCAGGCCGGCAGGCTGCCGTCAGGGCGGTTGAACAGGCCACCGGGCTTGACGGTGGCGCGGGTGTGAATCTGTTCTTCGTCGAACGACAGCACCTGGTCGATCAGGATCATGTCGCCCGCGTGGGGGATCAGTTCGGCGAGTGGCCAATCGATCATGGGGCCTCTCCGATAATCAGGCTGACGTTGTTGCCGCCGAAGGCAAACGAGTTGCTCATCAGGCAGGTTTTCTCCAAAGGTTCGCCGACACGCGCCCATTGCAAGGCCGGGAGCACAGGGTCGGCCTCGCCGTCCCACACATGCGGTGGCACCTGGCCGTGGCGCAGGCTCAGCCAGCAGAACGCGGCTTCCAGCGCGCCGGCGGCGCCCAGGGTATGGCCGCTCATGGGTTTGGTCGACGAGCAGGTCACGCCGGCGGGGAACAGGCTGGCGACTGCCAGGCTTTCCATGGCGTCGTTGTGCTGGGTAGCGGTGCCATGCAGGTTCAGGTAGCCGATCTGCTCAGGCATCAGTTTTGCGCTGGCCAAGGCCTTGCGCATCGCCTGCAACGCGCCCTTGCCGCTCGGCTCCGGCGCGGAAATATGGTGCGCATCGCAACTGGCGCCGCTGCCCAACAGGGCGATGGGCGCCGGTTGCCTGCTCATCAGGAACAGCACGGCCGCTTCACCGATATTGATGCCGTCGCGGTTGCGCGAAAACGGGTTGCAGCGCGTGTCGGATACCGCTTCCAGCGCGCTGAAACCGTTGAGGGTCAGCTTGCACAGGCTGTCCACGCCGCCGCAGATCACCGCGTCGCACAGGCCCAGGTCCAGCAGGCGCCGGGCACTCATCAGCGCACGGGCGCTGGAGGTGCAGGCGGTGGAAATCACATAGGCCGGGCCGCTCAGTTGCAACCAGTCGGCGAGGAAATTTGCCGGCGCGCTGAGTTCCTGTTGCTGATAGTCATAGGTGCCGGGGAAGTGGTTGTCACGCAGGTACTCGGCGATGCCACGACTGGCCTCATCGATGCCCGAAGTACTGGTGCCGAGCACCACGCCCACGCGCGAGGTGCCGTAGGTGTGGATCGCCTGGCGAATCTCGTCCTCGATCTGCAACGCCGCTTCCAGCAACAGTTGATTGTTGCGGCTGCTTTGCTGGCCCAGTTCAACCGGGATACGCGCCAGCTCACCCTGCACGCCGCCCACCGGCAATACGCGTTCCGGCACCCAGCCACTTTCGGCGCGCATGCCCGAGCAATCGCCGGCGAACAGGTTGCGGCTGACTTCGGCCTGGCCTCGGCCAAGGGCGCAGATCAGGCCGAGGGCGTTCAGGTAGGCGCTCATCGGGCGGCTCCAAGCGGCGTGATGCGGTAGCTCAAAGGCTGCCCCGCGATGTTCACGCTGAATACTTCGGAAGACTGGTACACGATCTGCCAATGGCCCGGCAGGGTGCGCGTCAGGTCCCGCGCCTGGGCGCTGGGGTACAGCGCGCGCACCTCATCCGCCGACGTCAGGGCAAATAACAGCGCGGCGAACAGCTCACGCGCCTGCGGGTTGGGCGGCAGCAAGCCATCGGCCTGCCACTGGCCGTCGACCAGTTTCTGCCGGGCCTGGGGAATACCCAGCGGGTCCATCATCGACCAGCGCAATGCGGCGCCTTCGCGTTGCACCACCAGCAGCCAATCCTGGGTCTGGCCGTCCGCCAGGCGTTGCACATGCAGTTGCAGCGGCAGCGGCAGGCGCGGGGTGGTCGCGGGCAGCGGCGGCTGGCTGGCGCAGGCGCTGAGCAGCAACAGGCAACCGATCAATAACGCGCGGATCATGGCGCAACGCTCGCCAAGGGTTTGCGCGCCACGCAGTTGACCAGGGTTTCTTCGCGCTGGCCCACCGGTTTCGGCCGGCGCAGGCGCAGGCGTTCGAGCAGGCCGAAATCCTTCGAGCGGCTCCACCACAGGTAGGGGTATGAAACGTTCTGCGGGCCAAACTCAAAGCCTTGCTCGCGCAGCATCGCCAGGTATTCTTCGGCGCTTTTCTGCACGTGCATGGGGTGGCGGAACAGCCACCGGATCACCCAGGTGTCGATATAGGCTTCGGTGGATTCGGCAAATAACAGGTAGCCGCCGGGTTTGAGCACCCGGTAGAACTCTTGCAGCGCACGGTGCTGTTCCACCAAGTGGTGAAAGGTCTGGTGGCAGAACAGCAGGTCGACGCTGTCGTCGGCCATGTCGAGGGTGGCGCAATCGCTGCCGATCAGCTCGACGTTCAGGCCCTGGCGCTCGGCTTCGACCTGGCTCATCTGCAAACTGTGGGGGTCGGCATCCAGGCCGATCAGGCGCGCCGGTGCAAACGCTTGCTGCAGCAGGGTGAACGATTTGCCCTGACCGCAACCGGCGTCCAGCAGCACCGGCGCCTGGGGCAGCGGCTCGCTGAACAGGCCGCGCAGGTCGTTGATGGCCACGCGCAGCACGTAGTATTGCCAGGTGTGGCTGCGCAGGAACCACAGGCCGAAGCGGGTTTCCTCGACGTAGTTTTTGCTCAGGTAGGGCGTACTCATACCGGCTCACTCGCACAGATTTCCGACAACATCCGCAAGCGTCGCTTGGGCTCGCTGACAAACGGGTTGCGCTCGTCCCATGCATAGCCGGCAAGGATCGAGCTGATCATGCGGCGAATCTCCGGGGCGCTGCCGGGATGGAAAATTACATCCTGGAACGTCCCGGCGTACCAGCCTTCGACGTAGCAACGGAAAGTATCGACGCCGCGCTTGAGGGGCGCGGCGAATTCGGTCTGCCAATCCACCGTCTCGCCGCTCAACTGGCGGTGCAGCACGCCGGCGGCCATGCTGGCCGAGCGCATGGCGATGGTCACACCGGAGGAGAACACCGGGTCGAGGAATTCCGCTGCGTTGCCCAACAGCGCAAAGCCCGGGCCGTGCAAGGTGGTGACGTTCGCCGAGTAGCCGCCGATGCTGCGCGCCGGCGTATCCCACACAGCGTTTTGCAGCACGCCGGCCAGGCTCGGCGTTTCGGCGATAAAGCCGCGCAGGCAAGCGTCGAGATCATCGCCACGGGTGTCGAAATGCTCCTTGGCCGCAACCACCCCCACCGAGCAGCGGCCGTTGCTGAACGGTATGGTCCAGAACCAGATGTCGCGCTGGGTGGGATGGGTGGTCACGAGGATCTTGGTGCGGTCGAAGCCTGGGTGTTCGATGCGGTCTTCGACGTGGGTGAACACCGCCTGACGCACCGGAAAATTCGACGGAGCTTCCAGGTCCAGCAGGCGCGGCAGCACGCGGCCGTAGCCGCTGGCATCGAGCACGAACTTGGCCTTGAGGTGGTACTCGCTGCCGTTCTCGCGACGCACATGCAAGTAACGGCAGTCACCTTTGAAGTCCACGCCGACGATGGTTTCGCCGTAGCGGATATCCACACCCTGCAGTTCGGCCTGGTCGGCCAGCAACTTGTCGAACTCGCCGCGCTGCACCTGGAACGTGGTGGGCTTGCCATCGCTGAACGTATCGCTGAAATCGAAGGCGCTGTAGCGCTCGCCCCAGGCGAACGCGGCACCGGTTTTCAGTTGGAAACCTGCTGCCTGCACGGCGTCCAGCATGCCGGCCTCTTCGATGAAATCGATGCAGTGGGACAGCAGGCTTTCACCGATCGAGAATCGCGGAAAGTGCTGGCGCTCGATGATCAATACGTCATGCCCCTTGCGTTTGAGCAGCGCGGCGGCGATAGCGCCGGACGGGCCGGCACCGATCACCACGACCTGGCGACGTTCCATTTCAACTGTGGGCACGAGGGCTCCTTGCCGCATGGGCGATAATCACATTCATAAGGCGTGTTTCTGTTGGCCGGCCCAGGGCGCCAGCATAAAGCTGAACGCCAGGCCCAGGCTGACCGATAGGCCGAAATTACTCACCGCCGGTGTACTCGACACCGCCAGCAGACCAAACGATAGCCATGTCGTCAGCGCCGCCAGCAGTGTACCCAGCAGGCTGACCGCCGCGCCGCCGATCTGTTCGCGCATCAGGATCGCGTAGTCGACACTGATCGCCGTGACCAGCAGCAGGCCGAACAGGCTGAACAGCGTCAGCGGCTGGCCCAGCCAACCGAGGCTGGCCAGGCTGCACAGCGCGGCCAGCAGCGGCAGTGCGACGATGCGCAAGGCACCGCCGACACCAAACGGCATGATGAGCAGCAGGACGATCAACCCGCACGACAGCAGCTTCAATTCGGCGGCGCTGATCTGCGTGGCGGCGAACACCCGGTTCAGGTCACCCAGGCGATCCACCAGTTGCACGCCCGGCAGGTCCGCCGCCTGAGCGTGCAGCAACGCCGGGTTGTTCAAGCCTTGCAGGCTGACCATCGCCGCCACGCCGCCGTCCACCGGCCCCAGCCACAGTGTGCGCCAGGGTTCGGCCAGCGGGCCCGCCAGTGCGGCGTCGATGTCTTCGGTGGGCAGCGCCTGCAGTTGTGCGATTTCCGCCTGCAGGGCACTGGCGGGCACGCCGAGGTCCAGCAGCGGCTGCCAATGCTGGGGCAGGCGGTTCAATGCGTCGCGCACCTGCTGTTGCTCGGCGGGGCGGCTGACCAATTGGTTGAGTGCCAGGTAGCCCTGTAGTTTGCCCGTGTTCACCAATTGATCCAGACGCTGGCCCAGGGTGTCCAGGCGCTCCAGCAACTGGGGCTGGTCCGGCGCGCGCACCAGAAAGAACTGGCTGGTGGGCTGGAACCCGGTGATGCGCGCCACGGCCTGGGCCTCCTGTAGCAACTGCGGCGGCGCGCCGATCCATTGGCGAATGTCGTTCTTGGTATTCAACTGCCACAGGCCGCCGGCGCAGAACAGCAGCACCAACGCCAGCAACACCGCACTGGGCACGCGCTTGAGCAACGCGGCGCGCAGCTGCCATAGGCGTTCGGCGATGCGCAACGGCCAGTGCGCCGGGCGCAGTTCGACGCCGTTGAGCAGCGCCGGCAACAGGCACACCGCCGACAGGTACGCCCCCACCAGCCCGGCGGCGGAGAACACAGCGATCTGGGTCAGTGCCGGGAACGGCGTCCAGGCCAGCGCCAGGTAGCCGATGCAACTGGTCGCCAGGCTCAGGCTCAGCCCCGGTAACGTCAGGCGCAGCGCCGGCCAGCTGCGCCACGGTTGCAGGCTCCAACTCTTGGACAAGTAGTGCAGCGGGTAATCCACCGCCACGCCGATCAAGCTCGAGCCCAGCACCAGCGTCATCACATGCATATGGCCGAACAGCGCCACACAGGCCACCGCGCCGAACAGCATGCCCACCAGTACCGGCACGAACGCCAGCAGCACGCGCCAGCGCCGGAACGCCAGCAACAGCAGCAACAGAATGCCTACGGTCGCGCCGCCGCCAACCCAGGTGATTTCGCGAGTGGCCTGTTGCTGACCGTTGGCGGCGTACAGCAGGCCGCTGGCGGCCAGCAATTGCGCGCCCTGTGCGTCGGCCTCGGCGCGGCTGGCCTGGAGCAGGTCCGCCACGCGCAGTGGCAGGTGCATATCGAAGGCGTTGCCGGTGGTGCGCGCGCGCAGCAGCACCCAGCTCTTGCCGTCGGCATCGGCAATCAGTGCACCGCTGCCGATATCCAACTGCACCGCGCCACGTTGCGGTTGGCTGTTCTGGATGCGCCCCGTCAGGCCCAGCCAATCCTCCTGGCTGGGCACCAGGCTGAAGCCGGTGAAGGGGTCGAACAGCGCTTGCACACGCTGCTGGATGAAAGCGTCGGGATGCTCGATCAGTTGCGCGCGGTCCTTGGCCGACAGCATCGCCAGACGTCCGCGCAGCAGTTGCTCGCGCAGCGCCGGTAGATCGGCCTGCAGGTTCCACTGCACCTTTTCGAACAGGCCGCTGGCCTGCCAGCGTTCGCCCAATTGCCGGGCCACGGCCACCGCCTGCTGGCGGTCGGTGTGCCCCACCAGTACCAGCATCTCGCGGTTCAGCGGCTCCTGCATGCGCTGCTCGGCCTGCTGCTCCAGAGCATTCGGCGTGCTGCCGGGCACCAGCTCCATCAGGTTGGCCGACAGTGGCGCGCCGTGGCGCCACTGCCAGCCGGCCAGGGCCAGCACGGCCACCAGCAGGATCAGGAACAGGCGCGGCAGCTGGCGCTCACTGGGCAAAATCGTGTTGCTCCGCATCGCTCAAAGGTTGATCGGCGGTGCTGTCCTGCATACGCAATACGGTGCTGTCGCCCTGGGTTTCCAGCAGTTCGATGGTTTGCACCAGCGCGCCACCCTCGATGTTGATCCGGGTGAACACTTGCTTGAGCAGCAGCGAGCGCGGGATCAGCGTGAGCTTCCACTGCGTGGCCTCGCCTTGCAGTTGCAGCTCGAAGTCACGTTGCAAGCCACTGCTGTCGCCTTGCAGCACGGCGAGGAACAAACGATTCTGCTCGGCGCCGGCGCTCTTGTTCGGCAGCAACTGCCAGCCATTGGCATCACGGCGGGCGATGCCTTGGGCGCTGATGCGGTAATCCTGTTGCAACGGCGTCTTGAGCAGCCATAGCAAGCCGTGGTCCTTGGCCAGGACGAAGGTGCCTTTGCTGACCAACGGCTGCGGCAGGGCGCGCAGGTGTTTTTCCTGGGTGAAGCTGCCGTGGATCACCGAGGGTTTGGCCAACTGGTCGCTGAGTTGCTGCAGGTCGAAGGCCTGGGCTTGAAGCGACAGCAGCAATGCGCCGAGGAAGGTGATCAGTTTCATGACAAGGCCCTGTCGACGGCGTCGGTGAAGACTTTGGGGGACGCCAGCTGCATCTCGCGAGTGGCGATTTCTACCGCCACCTGCACGGTGCTGGCGCGGGTCAGGCGCTCGCCGCTGGCCCGGTCGGTAATCAGGTAGTTGACCTTCAAGCGGTTCTCCCATTCCACCAGGCTGGCGCGCACATTGAGGGTCTGGCCGAACACCGCCCCCCGCACATAGCGCAGTTGCATGTCGATGACCGGCCAGGCATAGCCCGAGTCGAGCATGTGCGTGTAGTTGTGGCCGATCTTGTCCAGCAGCGCGCAGCGCGCCACTTCCAGGTATTTCACGTAGTGCCCGTGCCATACCACATGCATGGTGTCGACATCGAAAAACGGCACGAGGATCTCGGTGTCGCAGTGCAACACGCCTTGACTACGCATGCAGCCTCCAATGTTGTTCGGCGATGCGTTGCAGACACAGGCGCAGCTCGCCTTCCAGGGCGCGGTCTTCGATCACCGGTGGGAAGTCTTGGGTCAGTTCTGCGTGCATGGCCGCCAGCGCCGGTGGCAGCGGGCGCGCGTCGTCGGCCTGGGCGCGCAGCCACACGCCCTGGTTGGCGGCCAGCAGCGTGGCGGCGGCGACCTGTTCGGTCAGCTCCAGCACGCGGATCGCATCGCGGGCGGCGATGGTGCCCATGCTGACTTTGTCCTGGTTGTGGCATTCGGTGGAGCGCGAGAACACGCTGGCCGGCATGGTGTTTTTCAGCGCTTCGGCGGTCCAGGCGCTGGTGCCGATCTGCACCGCCTTGAAGCCGTGGTTGATCATCGCGCGGTCGGCCGGCGCGCCGGACAGGTTGCTCGGCAGGCCGTGGTTGTAGCGCACATCCACCAGCAGGGCCAGTTGTCGGTCGAGCAGGTCGGCGACGTTGGCCACCAGGGTCTTGAGGCTGTCCATGGCGAAGGCGATATGCCCGCCGTAAAAATGCCCACCGTGCAGTACGCGTTCTTCCTCGGCGTCGATGATCGGGTTGTCGTTGGCGCTGTTCAGCTCGATTTCGATAAACGAACGCAGCCAATTCAGGCTGTCGGCCAGCACGCCGAGCACATGGGGAGCGCAGCGCAGCGAATAGCGATCCTGCAAGCGGTGCAGCGGCGCGGTGGGTGCATCAATCGCCAAGTCCTTGCGCAGCCAGGCGGCGACTTGCATCTGCCCCGGGTGCGGCTTGGCGGCGAACAGGCGCTCGTCGAAGTGTTCGGGGTTGCCTTGCAGCGCCACCACGTTCAGCGCGGTGATACGCGTGGCCAGTTGCAGCAGATAGTCGGCGCGGGCAAACGCCAGGCAGGCCAGGCCGGTCATTACGGCGGTGCCGTTCATCAAGGCCAGGGCTTCCTTGGGGCGCAGCACCAGCGGTTGCCAACCCAGTTCGCGATGCACATCGGCGGCCGCGCGGCGTTCGCCACGGAACAGCACCTCACGTTCGCCGGACAGCGTCGCCGCCACATAGGACAGCGGCGTAAGGTCGCCGCTGGCGCCCACCGAACCTTCCTGCGGGATCAGCGGCAGCACGTCGTGTTCCAGAAACGCTTGCAGACGCTCCAGTAACTCAACGCGTACCCCGGACACGCCGTGGCACAGCGACTGCAAGCGCGCGGCCAGCACGGCGCGGGTGGCCTGGGCGTCGAGTAACTGCCCCAGGCCGCAGCCGTGGAAGGTATACAGATGACGGGGCAGGGCTTCGACGTGCTGCAACGGCACCGCCACCACGCACGAGTCGCCGTAGCCGGTGGTCACGCCGTAGATCACGCCTTCCTTGTCCAGCAGCGAGTCGAGGAACTGCGCGCCCTTGGCGATGCGCTGGCGATAGGCCGCGTCGCTTTGCAGCTGGGTAGGTACCTGACGGTTGGCCAGGGCCAGCACGTCTTCGATGCGCAGGGGGCGTTCGCCAAAGGTTACCGGCTCAAGATGCGTCGTCATCGGTCTTCCAGAAAGGGTAAAAGTTGAACCATTGTTGGGGCGCTTCCAGGCAGAAATCGGCCAGGCGCGCGGCGTAGCGTGAGGTCCACTGGGCGATGACCTGCTCGCGGGTGCTGCGTTTCCATTCGATCGATGGCGCGAACGGTTCGATGGTCAGGCGATAACGGCCATTGTGCTTGAGGCACATCAGCAGGTTCACCGGGCAGTTGAGCAGGCCGGCCAAGAGCCAAGGGCCCTGGGGAAATGCGGCGGCGTGCCCGAGGAAATCCACGCGCACCGTGCGCCCGCCGTGCAGCGGCACGCGGTCGCCGGCAATCGCCAGCCATTCGCCTTCGTCCAGGCGCTGGCTGAGCAACAGCATGGTCGCCGGGTCCAGCTCGCTGACCTGAATCAGGCGCAAATGGGTCGCGCCGGCTTCGCCCAGCAGACGGTTGAAGCGTTCGGCGTGCTTGGTGTGCACCAGCACGTTCATGGTCACCTGTTCGCCGATTTCCGCCAGGGCGCGGCACACTTCCAGATTGCCCAGGTGTGCCCCCACCAGCATCTGCCCGCGCTCGCCGCGCAATTGCCCGCGTAGTTTGGCCGGGTCGTCGATGTCGATCTGTTCGATGCGCAGCTTGCCGTTCCACACATCGAGCTTGTCGAGCAGAGCGTCGGCGAAGGCCATGAACTGGCCGAAGACTTTTCTATGGGAGGGGCGCAGTTCATCGCGCCCGCTCCACTCGGCCAGGCGCTGCTGGTACTGCCAGGCGCTCTGGCGCGCGGTGCGGCCGAACACGAAGAAGTACAACACGATGCCGTACAGCACCGGGCTCAGCAGGCGCCGGCCCAGCACTTTGGCGGCGAACGCGGTGAGTTTCATCAGCCAATAGCTGCCGCGTTCTTCGCGGTCGGCCCAGTGCTTGGTACTGTCGCTCATGCCTGCCACCGTCGCCACAGGATCATCGGCGCCCGCACCAGCATGCCGAAGAACAGCCGCGCATGCATGGCGCTGATGCGCACGTTGTCGCGCAACAGGCGAAAGTGCGACAGGCCGTCGGCCGGGTAGTGCACCTGCGTCGGCAGCCAGCGCATGGGCTGGTTGCGCCAGGCCAGACGCACCAGGATGTCGGAATCAAAATCCATGTGCGTGCCGATGTAGGCCGAATCCATCAGGGCCAACACCGGCGCCAGCGGGTACACGCGAAAGCCGCACATCGAGTCGCGGATCTGCAGCGACAGGGTATTGATCCATACCCATACGTGGGTCAGGTAACGCGCGTACAGCCGGCCTTTGGGCACGCTTTCGTCGTATTCGGGGTAGCCGCAGATCAGCGCGTCGGGCTGGCGGCGAGAGGCGTCGATAAAGGTCTCGACTTCGCGCAGGTCGTGTTGGCCGTCGGCATCGACCTGCAAGGCATGACTGAAGCCCAGGCGCGCCGCTTCGCGAAAGCCCGCCATCACCGCGCCGCCTTTGCCCTGGTTGGTCGGCAGGGTCAGCAGGGTGACATTCTCCATCCGCGCCAGTTGCGCCAGCACCGCTGCGCAGGCCGGGCTGCTGCCATCGTCCACCAACAGGCACGGCAGGCCGCTGTTCAACAGGCTATGGACCACGGCGGGCACGGCGGCTTCGTGGTTATAGACCGGGATCAGCGCGCAGGGGTTATGCATGGGCAGGTTCCAGCAGAATGCGGCCACTGGAGCACGCGGCGACGTCGTTGCGATAGGCGAAATACAATTTGCCGCGCTCTGTGTCGAAACGCAGGTGCAGTTCGATCTGGTCGCCGGGACGTACCAGTTGCTGGAACTTGAGCACTTCCATGCCGGCAAAGGTCGGCGGCAGGTCGAGCAGTTGTCGGCCGAGGTTGAACGCCCATTCCACTTGCACCACCCCCGGCAGAACCGGTGTGACCGGAAAGTGCCCGCTGAAATACGCCAGGTCCGGCGGTACGCTCAATTGCAGCGTCCATTCGCCGTCGATTTCAACCTGTTCCAACACCTGCGGTGCCTTCGGCCGTGGCGCCATGAGCAGCGCCGCCACGTCGGCCTGGGGCAGTTTGCCTTGGGCGTTGAGTGGCAGTTGGCTCAGCAGGCGCCAGCGGCGCGGCAGGGCCAGGGCTTCGCAATGTTGGCTCAAGTGCTGGCGCAGGGTCTGGGTGACGCTGCGCCGCCCCTGATTGCGCAGGGCGTGCACACCGGCGGCGCTTAACACCACGAGGGCGCCGAGGGACGCGCGGTTTTCCTCGACCACGCCCAACCGTGTTTCGGCCACCCACGGGTGGGCCATCAACGCCTGTTCGAGCATGGGCAGGGAGATGCGTTTTTCTTCCAGTTTGACGATGCGATCCAGACGCCCCAGCAGCTCGAAGCGGCCATCGGCATGCAGGCGCGCGGCGTCGGCGGTCTGTTCGATATGCCCGGCCGGCAGGTACGGCGAAGCGATGCGCAGGGCGCCGTCGGCGTCCTGGCTCAGGTGCACATCGGCAAACGGCTGCCAGGGTTGATTGCCCTGGCGCCAGGCAATGCCGCCGGTTTCCGAGCTGCCGAGGATTTCCGTCGGCCATTGCTGCAGGCGTTCATACAGACTGCCGGCGGCTTCCATCGGCAACGCGCCGCCGGAGGAGAACACGCGCGCTACCTGGCTCAGCGCCGGCCAATCAAGGTTGTCGCCCATGCGCTTGAGCAACGCCGGGCTGGCCACCCAGGCAAACCGTGTGTGTTCGCGGCTGGCGCGCTGTAAATCTTCGGGGAAGGCCAGTTGCTGACGCACAAACGTGCGACCGGCACACAGCGGCCACAGCACACGGAACAGCAAGCCGTAGATATGCTGCGTGGCGACACTGCCGATGATGCAGGCACCGTCGAGGTCGGCGCCCCATAGGGTTTCCAGGGCCTGCACTTCGTTGGCCAACTGGCGCAGGGTCTTGTCGATGCGTTTGGGTTCGCCGCTGGAGCCGGAGGTGCACAGGCTCAGTTGGCAGGTGTCCAGGTCCAGCGCGGCCGGGTTCAGGGGCGACTGATACACGGCGTCAAGGTCAGCGGCCTCGGTCAGCCAGGCATCCACGCATTCGTCCCAGCGTTGACGGGTCTGGGGTTGCAGGTCGGCGGGCAGCAGCACGCTGACCCCGGCACGCCAGGCGCCCAGCAGGGCGATCGCCAGCAGGCCGGCATCTTCCAGGTGTACGGCCAGGCGCTGGATGCCACGGCGTTGCAGCCCGGCGGCCAGGCACAGGGCCTGGTCGCGCAGTTGGGCGTGATTCAGGTTGGCGCACACCGAACGCTGCGCCACCGGCTCAAGCAACAGATGCTCAAGGTTCAACCAATTCATATGCGGCCCCGCACCCTTTGTCGTACCAGCCATTCCACGGCAAACAGCAGCCCCATCAGCCCGTAGGCGATCAGGCCGTTGTACAACGTCCACCAGCTCAGCGGTGCCCACAAGGTGAGGGCGGCCGCGAGCAGGCCATTAACCAAGAAAAAGACACTCCAGACCACGGTGACCTGGCGCGTGTACACGATGGCTTCGGGTGGCAGCTCCGGTTCCGTCATGCGCGCCAGGCGTTCAACCATCGGCGGGCCGTATTTCAGGCTCAAGCCGAACAGCGTGAGCATGAACGCGCTGACCAGGCTCGGGTACCAGCGCAGCAGCTGCGGGTTGTCGAACCAGGCCAGCAGCAGGCAGAACACGCTCACCGCCACCGCCATCCAGCGGCTGCCGGGTCTGCGCGCGGCGGTGAGCGCCCGCAACAGCCACAGGCCGCCCAGCAGCAGGCCGAATTGCCACGGCGCAAAATGCTCGGTGCCGTAATACACCGCGAAGGGGTACAACAGCCCCGCCAGCAACAGGCCAAGGCCGATCAGCCGGCTCATGCGGCCGGTTGGACCAGACGGTACACCGCCTCAACCACATCGTTCACAGTGCGCACGGCCTTGAATTCCTCGGCGGCGATCTTCTTGCCGGTCTGGCGCTTGATATGGTCGATCAGGTCCACCGCATCGATGCTGTCGATTTCCAGGTCCTGATACAGGTTAGCGTCGAGGGTGACGCGCTCCGGGGGCAGTTCAAACAGTTCCACCAAGGCATCGCGCAGGGTGTTGAAAATATCGTCACGAGTTTGCATGGTCCGGTCTCAAGCTGCCTGTCTGGCCGTGACGAACGCCGCAAGGCTGGCCACGTTGGTGAAGTGATTGCGGGTGTCCTTGGCGTCGGCATCGATCTTGATACCGTACGTTTTCTGGATCGCCAGGCCCAGTTCCAGGGCGTCTACCGAATCCAGGCCCAGGCCTTCGCCGAACAGGGTTTGATCGCTGCCGATGTCGTCGGCGCTGATGTCTTCCAGGCCCAGGGCCTCGATGATCAGCATCTTTATGTCGTGCTCAAGGCTACGTTGGTCGCTCATCTTCGGCGAGCTCCTTAGTGAAATAGTGATGCAGGTAATCGTTGAGCTTGCGTGAAGCCTGGGGCGCGGGCCCCAGAGTTGCGAACGCCTGTGGTTCTATATCGGCCCCGACCCGCAAACTGAAGTGCACGCGGCGTTTGGGGATGCGATACCAGGGTTCGGCCTTGGTCAGGGTGCTGGGGCTGACTTTGATCACGACGGGGGTGATGATTGTCGCACCTCGCAGGGCAATGGCGGCGCCCCCGCGATGAAAGGCCGGCGCAGCGCCGGGCGTGGTGCGGGTGCCTTCGGGGAAGATGATCAGGGTTTGCCCGCTTTGCAGGGCGCCGGCGGCGGCGTCGAGCATCTCGGCGCTGCCGTCGTTGCTGATATATCCGGCGTCGCGTACCGGCCCGCGGGTAAAGGGGTTCTGCCACAGGCTCTGCTTGACCACACAATTGGCCTGGCGTACCAGGCCGATCAGGAACACCACATCGATCAGCGAAGGGTGATTGGCAATGATCATCTGGCCGGGGCGACCAAGTTTTTCGGCGCCTTCGACGCTGTAGGTCAGCACGCCGGCGCGTTGCATCAGACCAATGAAGAACCAGAACAGCCAACTGATCATGTGCCGCGCACGACCTCGATGCCGGGCCGCGCTGCCCGGCAGGCAATTGAGCAGGGGAAACACCAGCAGGCGCAGGCACAGCCCGCCGACACCGAACAGCGCAAAACTGGCGGCCGTGGCGCACAGGCGCCAGTAGTAGGCGTCCCTTGGCTTGTCGGTCATGGCGTGCGTTGCCAATTCCATACGCGGTTCTTCCAGGCATGTTGGCACGCGCCCTGGTCGGTGAGCAGGGTGCGCAGCAGGTTCAGGGCGTGGGGCCACTGGGTTTGAGTGGCTTGGACAGTGCCGGTGGTGAGTTCCAGTTGCCACTCGTCGCCTGGGGTGAGCAGCAGGCCAAGCGCGTAGGGGAAGGGCACGTCATGGATCCAGCTGGCATAGGCGGCGGGCGGCTGCTCTTCGGTGATCACCAGCAACACCGCCGGTGCGCCTTCATTGAGCAACGCGGCGGCTTCGAGCAGGCCGTGTTCCAGGCCGTCGCCGGCGGCGGCGAGGGCGGTCATTTCGCTGGTTTCATTGCGCAGGATCGACCACAGGCCGATCACTGCGTTGTGCACCGACAGGCTGAACTGGGTCGGCGACAATGGCTGTTCGTGGGCCAGGTCGCTGAGGATGTCGAGGGTGCGCGGGGTTTCGCCGTGACGCGACACAAATACCAGCGGCAGGTCCTGCAGGCCCTCGGCCAGCGGCCAACCCACACTGAAAGCCATGCGCGCCAGGCGGCTCAGGCGTCGGCGTTGAATGGCTGGCAGAAATGACACGTCGGGAGAGGCTTCGCTTTCGGGCAGCAACACCGGGGCCTTGCACCAGGCGTGCCAGTCGTCCGCACTCTCCAGGCCAGGAGCCCAGGCGCGCCATTGGGCGATGTTGAAGTTGATCACTGAGAAGTTATCCCGCCCCTGCGGGCTTCCATGTGCGGCATTTGGCCCCGAATACCGGGACAGGGAGCAAGCGCCGAATGGCGCGCATTATCCGGGTGCCGTGGGGTTCTAGCAAACATTGGTAAAAAAATGTTCAAGGTCGATTACAAAATCACGGGAAAGATTGACAGATTGTCCGTTACCCAAGCGCTGGTTGGATTGTCAGACCGTTCCGAATCATTCGTGTGTGTCATACGACTGCGTTCTGTCGATGCAGCACTGCATGGATGAACGAGGTAGCTAACAGGCGCTTTTGCCCTCTACACTCGGACATTCATTGATACACGGAGGTTTTTCCATGCGGCGTGTGGTGTTCAATCAGAAAGGCGGCGTGGGTAAATCCAGCATCGCCTGCAACCTGGCGGCGGTCAGCGCCAGCGAAGGCTATCGAACCCTGTTGGTGGACCTGGATGCACAAGCCAATTCAACCCAGTACCTCACCGGCTTGACCGGCGACGACATTCCCATGGGAATCGCCGATTTTTTCAAGCAGACCCTGTCTTCCGGGCCGTTTTCCAAGAAGAACAAGGTGGATATCTACGAAACGCCGTTCGACAACCTTCACGTGATCACCGCCACCGCCGAACTGGCAGACCTGCAACCTAAACTCGAAGCCAAGCACAAGATCAACAAGCTGCGAAAGCTGCTGGATGAACTGGGCGAAGATTACGACCGGATTTACCTGGATACACCCCCGGCATTGAATTTTTATGCGGTTTCGGCGCTGATTGCCGCTGATCGCGTGTTGATCCCCTTCGACTGTGACAGCTTCTCGCGCCAGGCCCTGTATGGCCTGCTGGCGGAAATCGAAGAGTTGAAGGAAGACCACAACGAAGGGCTGGAAGTGGAAGGCATCGTGGTCAACCAGTTCCAGGCCCGCGCCAGCCTGCCGCAGCAGATGCTCGACGAGTTGATCGCCGAAGGCCTGCCGGTGCTGCCCGTGTACCTGGCCAGCTCCGTGCGCATGCGCGAATCGCACCAGGAAAGCCGGCCGCTGATCCACCTTGACCCACGGCACAAGCTGACCCAGCAATTTGTGGAGCTGCATAACCTGCTGGAAGGCACCTGAGCTCAAGCGCCACACAGATCCAAGGCGGGAGGGGCTTGCCCCGATAGCGTATTGCCAGCTAACTCATTTGGAGCTGACCCTCCGCATCGGGGGCAAGCCCCCTCCCACAGTGTCCAGCATTGTGTCGGTCCGGTTATATCCCCTGGCTACGCAACCAGCTGATTAATTGCGGCAGCGGGAACGCCCCGCTCTGGCGCGCCACTTCACGGCCGTTTTTGAACAGAATCAGACTGGGTATCGACCTAATCCCCAGTTGTGCCGACAACGGCTGGTTGGCTTCGCTGTCCAGCTTGGCCAGCCGGCACTTGCCTTCCAGCTGCCCGGCCGCCTGCTCAAACACCGGCGCAAACGACTTGCACGGCCCGCACCAGTCGGCCCACACATCCACCAATAGTGGCAGATCGCCCTTGATCTGACTGGCGTAGTCGCCTTGCATCAACTCGAAAGGCTTGCTCAGTAGCACCGCTTGCTTGCAGCGCCCGCACTTGGGCGCATCACCCAGACGTTCGCCGGGGATGCGGTTGAGGCCGTTGCAATGGGGGCAAGGGATGACGAGAGGTTCGGACATGGTGGGCTCCTGGGATGGCCAATGGATTTTATTTGGCGCCGCCGCCGGTGTTTATCAAGGTAGCCAGCATGCGTCGACCTCTCGATTTCACGACGAACAACTGATCTCCAGATGCTTACCCCAATCCGGCGGCCGTTGCGCGTACTGTTCCATGCCGGGCTGCTCCTCAAACGGCTTGGAAAGCACCTCGTGCAGCCGCCGTACTTCGCTGTAGTCACCTGACTCGGCGGCGGTAATGGCGTTTTGCGCCAGGTAATTGCGCAGGATGTACAGCGGGTTTACCGCGTGCATCCGTCCACGACGCTGTTCTTCGCTGTAGTCCCCGTCCCGCGCTACACGGGCTTTATACAGTTCCGCCCAGGCATCGAACCCGGCCATGTCGACAAAATCATCGCGCAGCTTGGCCACCGCCAGCGCTGCCGATTCATCCCCCAGGCGGCGCCAGAACAGTGTGTAATCCACGCCGCTGTTCTGCATCAGCTTGAGCAACCGCTCGACCAGCTTCTGGTCGTCGTCCTCGGCGGTGGTCAGCCCCAATCGGCGGCGCATCAGGTCCAGGAAGTGGGCCTGGTAGTACGGCAGGTACAGGCCAAGCGCTTCCTTCAAGGCGTCCACGCTGATAAACGGCGTGAGCGCCTGGGCCAGCGCGCTGAGGTTCCACTGGCCAATCGGCACTTGGTTGCTGAAGGAATAGCGCCCTTCATGATCGGAATGGTTGCAGATGAAATGCGCGTCAAAATCATCCAGAAACGCAAACGGCCCGTAATCGAAAGTGATGCCCAGGATCGACATGTTGTCAGTGTTCATCACACCGTGGCAGAAACCATAGGCCTGCCATTTGGCGATCAGCTCGGCAGTGCGTTCGACGATTTCGCGGAACATCGCCAGGTACGGCTCGGGCTGTTCGCGGCATTCGGGGTAGTGCAGGTTCAACACGTGTTCGGCCAGTTGCGCCTGCTGCTCGGGCTGCTTGGTGTAATAAAAATATTCGAAATGCCCGAAGCGGATGTGGCTGGGCGCAAGGCGCAGGACCATTGCGCCGCGCTCTTGCTTCTCGCGCCATACCGGCGTGTCGGAGCCGATCACGCACAGCGCGCGGCTGGTGGGAATGCCCAGGGCGTGCAGCGCTTCGGACGCCAGGAACTCGCGAATCGACGAGCGCAGGACCGCGCGGCCATCCCCCATGCGCGAGTAGGGTGTCATCCCCGCGCCCTTGAGGTGCAGGTCCCAGTGTTCGCCGGCTTCGTTGTACACCTCGCCCAACAGCAACCCACGGCCGTCGCCGAGTTGCGGCGTGTAGCCGCCGAACTGGTGCCCGGAATACACCATCGCCCGCGGTTCGGCTTCGGCCCACAGCTTGTGGCCACCGAACAGTTCGGCAAACACCGGCGTTGCCGCCACCGCCGGGTCGAGATCGAGCAGGGCCATGGCCGCATTGCTTGCCACCACCAGGCGTGGCTCGTCGAGGGGCTCGGGCAGAACGTGGGTTGAGAACGCGTCGCCCAAACGGGCGAAGCGGTTGTCGAAGGTCAGTTCATCGAGGGCTTTCACCGGCCATCTCCAGCAGAATGCCCCCGCATTTTGCTGGGGCTGGATGCGTTAGTCGAGTTTGCTCGGTGGCGGTTCAGGTGCATCCTGGACTTTTCCGGCGGGCGGCTCGGGTGCGTCCTGCTCCGGCGTCGAGGTGGCGATGGTCTTACGCTCGTCCTCGACCGGCACCAGCTTATATTCCTGACCGTGCATGTTCTTGAGGTACACCTCCATCTGCCGGAACGAGATGTTGATGTGCTGTTTCTTGAACTCACGGTTGATATAGCGGTTGACCTCGTCCAGTACCGGGTTGCGGTCGCCCAGGTCGCGCACGTGCATGCGCAGTTCGTGGTCCAGAGTGCTTTCGCCGAAGTTGAGGAAGTACACATGGGGTTCCGGATCTTTCAGAACCCGTGGGTTTTCCCTCGCGGCCTTGAGCAACAGTTCCTTCACCAGGTCCAGGTCGGAGCCGTAGTCCACGCCCAGTTTCAGCGTGACGCGGGTGATGGTGTCGGTCAGCGACCAGTTGATCAGTTGCCCGGTGATAAACGTTTTGTTCGGGACAATGATGTCCTTGCGGTCGAAGTCGGTGATGGTGGTGGCGCGGATGCGGATCTTGCTCACCGTGCCCGACAGGTTGCCGATGGTGATGGTGTCGCCGATGCGCACCGGGCGTTCGAACAGGATCATGATGCCGGAAATAAAGTTGGCAAAAATTTCCTGCATGCCGAAGCCCAGGCCCACCGACAGCGCGGCCACCAGCCATTGCAGCTTGTCCCAGCTCACGCCGAGGGTGGACAGGGTCGAAACAAAGCCCACGCCGGCAATGATGTAGGACAGCAAGGTGGTGGTGGCGTAGGCGCTGCCCTGGGCCAGGTCCAGTTTGGACAGTACGAGCACTTCCAGCAGGCCGGGCAGGTTGCGCGCCAGGGCGAAGGTAATGCCAATGATGATCAGCGCGCCAAGCAAGTCGCCGATGCTGATGGGCACCATGCTGATATTCGCGCCGGTGCCGCTGGTGTATTCGTACAGGGTGACGTTGTCCAGGTAGGAAAATACCGAGATCAGGTCCGACCACACCCAGTACAGGGCCGCGATGAAGCCGCCGAGCAAGGCCAGGCGGATCAGGCGCATGGACTGTTCGTTGACCTGTTCGATGTCCAGGGTCGGTTCTTCGATCACCGCTTCGCCTTCGCCGGCTTCCTTGGCAGCCTGGCGTTTGGCCAGGGCACGCGAATAAGCCAGGCGCCGCGCCGCGACACCGAGGCCGCGCACAAAGGTGGCTTCGATCACCAGCCAGAGCATCAGCAGGTAGAGGGTGTTGATCAAACGGTCGCTGAGCTTGAGAGCGGTGTAGTAGTAGCCGAAGCACACCGCGATAAACAGCGCGACGGGCAGCGCGGTGAACAACAGGCCCACGGCTTTGCGAAACAGCGAGGCTTTTTCGTGGGTCGGGCTATAGAGCAGCAGGCGACCCAGCAGCCAGGCCATCAACGCGTAGCAGGTCAGCACCACGCCGATGCCCAGCACATCGTCGGCCAGCGCCGCCGGCTGGTGTTCGGCGATAGCTACCACCGCCACGAGTGCCAGCACCACCAACCCGAGCTTGCGCACCCAGCCTTGGAGGAATTCAACCTGGGGTTTTTCCCAGCGGAAGTGCAATTCGGCCACGCCGCCCGGCGCCAGAATCCGGTAAGCGGTGTAGAACACCAGCCACGCCTGGGCCAGCTGCAGCAGCGCCGAACCCAGGTTGGCGTTCTGCCCTCGGGCGTCGATCTGCAGCGCGTAGCCGCACAAGGCCAGGCCCAGGGACACCGGCATGGCCAGCAGAATGTTGATCAGGATGGCCTGCGGCGTGTGCCACTGGCTGTCGCGCTTGAAGTGGCCGATGTCCAGGTGCACCTTGTTCAGGCGCTGATACAGGGCCTTGCGGCGCCACAGCAGCGCGCCGATCAACAGCAGCAATGGCAGAAACAGCAGCGGGCGCTGGATCAGGCCGTCATACAATTCGCTGACGCTGGAGGCCCAGGGCAGGGTGGTGACTTGCTTGCTCAGGTGCGCCGGCACGGTTTCCAGCCACTCAGTGTCCAGCGGCTTGTTGCTGGGGATCCAGAACATCTGTTCGTCCAGCGTGGCGCGCAGGGTGGTGGCGGTGCTGAGCAGTTGTTTCTGGTTCAGTTGCAGGGTGATGGATTCGTTCAGCAGCGCGCTTAACTCGCGGCTCAGGCGTTCGAGCAGGTCGCTGCGGGTAATCGCCAGTTCCAGCAGGGTGCGCCGCAGTTGCGGGGTCACTTCGTCCGGTGGCTGATTGGTCAGCAGGTTGTCCACATAGGCACTGGGGGAGCTGATCAGCTCGCGCTGCTGGTTGACCTCGAACTGGTACAGACGAATGTTGGCGATATCGTCCGCCAGGTCGCGGTCCACCGTCAGACGCGGCAATGCCTGTTTTTGCTTATAAAGAATCTTGGAAAGCAGCAGGCTGCCCTTGAGCACGTTGATCTGCTCGTCCAGCGCCGAGTCGCTCTGGGTGACGGTGTCCAGCTGCTGCTTGGTCTGTAGGTTTTTCTGGGTCAGGTCGTTGAGGCGGTCGGTGCTTTTGAGCAGGTAGTCCGAGAGCTTCAGGTTGGCCGCGCTTTCGGTGGCCAGCAGGCTGCTGCCGCCGGCTTTCTGCGCTTCGATGGACTGCTGCGTAACGGTTTGCTGCGATTGGGCCAGGCGCTTCTGGTTGATCAGGGTTTGCAGGTCCTGGATTTCCTGCTCCAGGCGCGCGGTTTTTTCCTGGATCAGGTCGTGCTGGCTGTTGCCCAGGTCTTGCAATTGGCTGTTGCCGGCCAGTTCCTGGCGGCGCAACGGGATCAATGCGTTCAAGGCGGCGAGTTCAGCGTTCAGCTGGTTGCGCTGGTCGCCACTGAGGGCTTTGCCATTGTCCTTGCCGGTCTTGAGGATTGTATTGATCTGCTGTATGCGCGTCTGGCTGCTGCTGATTTCGGTCTGCGCCCGCTCGGGGCGGGTCTGGGCGGCGATGGTCAGGCTATTGGCGTCGGCCAGCTCTTTTTGCAGGTCGCCTTGCTGGGTGCTGCGCTGCACCAGCAGTTGTTCGAGCTGCGGCACCGGCAACGTGGCGTAGCGCTGGGCCACGGGCACGATTTTGGTGGCCTTGAGTCGGGCCAGCTCGCGCTGGTTATCGGCGGTCTCGCGTGGCGCATTTTCCAGCTGGCGCTTGAGGTCGGCCAGGCGCTGCTCGTAATCCTGCTTGTTGCTCAGGTAAGTCAGCGTCTGCTGCAGGATCGCCTGCAGCGCCTTCATGTCGGCGTCGGGCAGCTTGCGGTCGGGCAGTTTGTCCAGGGATTGCTGGATGGCGTCGGCGCTGGGAGGGTCGGCGGCGTAGACGCTGCCGACACAAAGAGTCAGGCCCAGCAGGGCAGTGGCGAGAAAAGTGCGCAGGATTGGCATAGAGACCGGTCGAGCAAGTGAAGAATCGGGGGCATTGTCGCCCCGCAGTTTAGAGGAAGAGCCCGGGGCCCGGGCGACTTCCTTCGGGGAATCTGACGCCGACTTTGCCGATCTTGTTCCCGTCCATGACCGCGACGGTCCAGATGGTGTTGTTCCACTCCACCTGGTCGCCCACCACCGGGGCGCCGCCGACTTTCTGGGTGATGAATCGGCTCAGCGGCATGTCCGGATCGATGCCGTCGAGTTTGAGGCCGTACAGCGCCGATACCGCACCCAGTTGGGCGTCGCCTTCGAGGACGAAGTCGCCGAAGAAGCGCAGGTCCAGGCCACGTTGCGGCGCCTGGCTGAACAGTTTGCCCAGGGCCGGCAGGTTGTGTTCGTGGCCGATGACACAGAGCAGATCGCCGACTTCCAGCACCGTACTACCCGACGGATGGAGCAGTTGTTGGCCACGAAACAGCGCAGCGATGCGCGTGCCTTCGGGCATTTTCAGCTCACGCAGGGCCGCGCCGATGCACCATTTTTCCGCGCCCAGGCGGTAGACGAACAACTCCCACTCGCTGGTGACGTGGACCTCGAGTGCCGCGCGGGAGATCGGCGCCGGGTCCGGCGGAACGGTGACCTTGAGCAGCTTGGCCACCCACGGCAGGCTCGTGCCCTGCACCAGCAGCGACACCAGCACGATAAAGAACGCCAGGTTGAAGTACAGCTGCGCATGGGGCAGGCCGGCCATCAGCGGGAACACCGCCAGGATGATCGGCACCGCGCCGCGCAGGCCGACCCAGGCGATGAAGGCTTTTTCGCGGCCGTGGAAGGCCTTGAACGGCAACAGGCCGACCATCACCGACAGCGGCCGCGCGAACAGGATCATCCACAGCGCCAGGCCCAGGGCCGGCAGGGCGATCGGCAGCAGGTCATGGGGCGTGACCAGCAGGCCCAGCACCAGGAACATGCCGATCTGCGCCAGCCAGGCCATGCCATCGAGCATATGCAAGATGCCATGCCGGCTGCGCACCGGGCGGTTACCGATGACGAGGCCGCAGAGGTACACGGCGAGGAAGCCGCTGCCGTGGAAGGCGTTGGTCAAGGCGAAAACGAACAGGCCGCCGGCGATCACCAGGATCGGATAGAGGCCGGTGGCCAGGTTGATACGATTGACCAATTGCAGCATCAGCCAACCGCCACCCAGGCCGACCAGGCCACCGATGCCGAATTCGCGCACCAAATGTGTCAGCAGGCTCCAGTGCAGGCCGGTCTGGCCGCTGGCGAGCATGTCGATCAGGGTGACGGTGAGGAACACCGCCATCGGGTCGTTGCTGCCGGATTCGATTTCCAGGCTGGCGCTGACCCGCTCATTCAGGCCCTTGCCGCCCAGCAGTGAGAACACCGCTGCGGCGTCCGTGGAACCGACAATCGCGCCGATCAGCAAGCCTTGGATAATGTTGAGGTTGAACAGCCAGGCCGCCGCCATGCCGGTAAGGCCGGTGGTGATCAACACCCCGACCGTGGCCAGCGATAAAGCCGGCCAGAGCGCCACGCGGAAACTCGCCACCCGGGTTCGCAGGCCGCCGTCGAGCAGGATCACGGCCAGTGCGAGGTTGCCCACCAGGTAGGCGGTCGGGTAGTTGTCGAAGATGATGCCGCCGCCGTCGACGCCGGCGACCATGCCCACGGCCAGGATGATCACCAGGATCGGGATGCCCAGACGTGAAGAAAGAGAACTGACCAGAATGCTCGCACTTACCAGCAACGCGCCGATCAAGAACAGGCTGTTGATGGTCGTCGCATTCAAAGGCAGTACTCCATAAGCAGATACATAAGACGAGGCGCAAACTGACCATGCAGTCTGCGTGCCAGGGATTCTAACCTGTTGAATTGCCGCCCTGTCAAAAAGCTTTTCTGATTCACCTGGATCCAAATGGGGGAGGGGCAAGCCTCTCCCACATTTTTCAAGCATGTGCAGGCAGTTAGAGGCGGAAGCGGCCTACCATCCCGTTCAGGTCTACCGCCAGGCGTGACAATTCGCTGCTCGCGGCGCTGGTCTGGCTGGCGCCCGTAGCCGATTGCACCGACAAATCACGAATATTCACCAGGTTGCGATCCACTTCCCGCGCCACCTGCGCCTGCTCTTCCGCCGCGCTGGCGATCACCAGGTTACGTTCGTTGATCTCGACGATTGCGCTGTTGATGGTCTCCAGGGACATCCCTGCGCCTTTGGCGATGTTCAGCGTCGATTCCGCGCGCTCGGTGCTGTTGCGCATCGAGTTCACGGCGTGTTCGGTGCCGGCCTGGATGCTGCCGATCATCCGCTCGATTTCGCTGGTGGACTGCTGCGTGCGATGGGCCAGGGCGCGGACTTCGTCGGCGACCACCGCAAATCCACGCCCGGCTTCGCCGGCACGAGCCGCTTCGATGGCGGCGTTCAGGGCCAGCAGGTTGGTCTGGTCGGCCAGGCCGCGGATCACATCCAGCACTTTGCCGATGTCCCGCGACTCAGTGGCCAGGTCACCGATCAAGGTAGCGGTGGCCTGCACGTCGCCGCTCATGCGCTCGATGGCGCTGACGGTCTCCTGCACCAGATCGCGGCCGTCGCCGGCTGAAGCGGTGGCATTGCGTGAGGCTTCGGACGTGCTCACGGCATTGCGCGCGACTTCTTCGACGGCGCTGGTCATCTCGTTGACCGCCGTGGCGGCCTGTTCGATTTCGTTGTTCTGTCGGGTCAGGCCGCGCGCGCTTTCGTCGGTGACTGCGTTCAGTTCTTCCGCCGCCGAGGCCAACTGAGTGGCCGAGCCGGCGATACGCTGCAGGGTGTCGCGCAATTTGGTCTGCATCTTCGCCATGGCGGCGAGCAGGCGACCGGCTTCGTCGTTGCCTTCGACCTGGACCGGCTGCGTCAGGTTACCCTCGGCGATGGTCTCGGCGGCGCTCAATGCCTGGGAAATCGGCAGCGTGATGCTGCGGGTCAATAGCCAGGCGAACAGCATCGTCAACGCGGTGGCGAGCACCAGCAGGCCCACCACCAGGTCAAAGGCGAGGGTGTATTGATCCTTGGCTTCCTGATTGGTCGCCAGCGCCATGCTGTTGTTGATATCCAGCAGGCGTGTCAGCACTGCGTTGACCTGCTCCGAGTTACTCAACAGCTCAGTGTTGAGCAGGGTCCGCAACTGATCCATCTGATTGGCCTGGGACAGGCTCTTCATGCGCGCTTCGATCTGGTGGTACTGGCCGAGCAGCCGCACGTACTCATCGTAGGCAGCGCGCTCCTCGCGGCTTTCAATCAGCTTTTCGTAGGTAGCCTGGGCGGTGCGGATCTGTTGGTTGCGCAGTTCGAACGCTTCCAGGGTTTTTTGCTGCACGTCCGGTTCGCGATTGGTCAGCAGGCGGTACGACAGTACCCGCAGGCGCAGGGTCAGTTGGGTGAATTCATCCAGTGCGCGGATGCTCGGCACACTGGACAGGGTGATGTCTTGCGCGGCGGCTCGGATCTTACTCATCTGGTTCAGGGCAAACACACCGAGAAACAACATCAGTGCACCAATCAACGCGAAACCGAGGAAAGCCCTCGGCGCGATATTCATATTACGAAGCGACATGCTGAAATCCTGAAGGGGGAAAAGCGCGATCCGTGCGGCCGTGAGACGGGATGTGCATGGCTATCGGTCGTAAGACTAAAGTCTAAAGGGGGCTGTGCGTTTTTGTCGCACCTGACGAGGGGTTTGGCCGATTCAGGAACCAGATGGGGGAATTGCAGTCACTAAGGCTCGAAAGCGTGGCCTGCCCCTTGAAAAACCGGGCTGCGCGCCGGGATAAGCCTGGCATCCGAGGTGAATTTTCTTTATCGTCACCGCCCTTTTAAAAAACTCGAGAAATCAAAATGTTAGAAGCATCCCTCAGCCAACTGGAACAACTGGTCAGCGACTTGGTACAGCAAAACCAGGACTTGCTGGGCAGCAATGAAGCCCTTAAGGCAGAACTCGCTCGTGCCAAGGATGAAAACGACAGCCTGCAACTGAACCTGATGGAACAGGAAGAAAAGCACGGTGCTACCGCTGCCCGTATCCAAGCGCTGGTTGAGCGCGTGAGCGCAGGTCCTGTGAGCGCATGAATGAAGGGATAAAGGTCGTTTCGATCCTCGGCGAGGATTACTCGATCAAGGCGCCGGCCGGGGAAGACACGACCCTGATGCACGCCGTGACCATGCTCAAGGCCTCCCTGGCCACCACCAAGAAGAAGTACCCGACGTTGATCGGTGACAAATTACTGGTGCTGGCGGCGCTGAATCTATGCGCCGAGCAGATCGAAATGCAGCAGGCCCATCAACAGGAACTCGACCGTTACCAAGAGCAAGTCAGCGCCACGGTCGAGGTGATTTCCAAGGCGATCCAGCCTTAGAACCACTCATCCTGCATCGCGAGGCACGTATCGTCCCGTGCCTCCAGAATCGCCAGTTCATGATGGCAGCTCGGTACTTCCCAGGTCAGGAAGTACCGGGCAGCCTGGAGCTTGCCTTTATAAAACGCAGCGTCCGCTGCATTGCCCTTGGCCAGTCCTTCCTCGGCGCGAATCGCCTGTTCCAGCCAGCGCCAGCCAATCACCGTGTGCCCGAACACCTTCAGGTACAGCGCCGAGTTCGCCAGGCTGCTGTTGACCTTGCCTTGCGCGAGGTCCGTCAACAGGCCGAGTGTGACGCTTTGCAGTCTGTTGAGCAGGTGCTCCAGCGGTTCACGCAATGCGGTGAGTGACGGGTACTGCTGGGCGCGCGCGCCGGTGTCGGCGATCAGGCGGATCAGTTGCTTGAGCCCCGCGCCGCCGTTCTGCGCCAGCTTGCGACCCAGCAAGTCCAGGGACTGGATGCCATGGGTGCCTTCATGGATCGGATTGAGGCGGTTATCACGGTAGTACTGCTCCACCGGGTATTCGCGGGTGTAGCCGTGGCCGCCGAGAATCTGGATCGCCAGCTCGTTGGCCTTGAGGCAGAACTCCGACGGCCAGGATTTAACGATGGGGGTGAGCAGGTCCAGCAATTCGTGGGCCTGCTTGCGCTCTGCCTCGCTGACCAGCGTAGTGGTGTCGTCGAACAGGCGCGCCGCATACAGGCCAAGATCGAAGGCACCTTCCACGTAGGCTTTTTGCGTCAGCAGCATGCGCTTGATGTCCGCGTGCTGGATGATCGAGACCGGTGCGGTCGTGGGGTCCTTACTGTCCGGCAAGCGGCCTTGCGGGCGTTCGCGGGCGTATTCCAGCGAGTACAGGTAACCGGCGTAGCCGAGCATCACCGCGCCCATGCCCACGCCAATACGCGCCTCGTTCATCATCTGGAACATGCAGCTCAGGCCCTGATGCGGCTTGCCTACCAGGTAGCCCACGCAGTTGCCGTTGTCACCGAAATTCAGCGCTGTGGACGTGGTGCCACGCCAGCCCATCTTGTGAAACAGCCCTGCCAGCAGCACGTCGTTGCGTGCGCCCGGGCTGCCGTCGTCGTTGACCAGGAATTTAGGCACGATAAACAGCGAAATGCCCTTCACCCCAGGCGGCGCATCCGGCAACTTGGCCAGCACCATGTGCACGATGTTTTCCGACAAGGGGTGATCACCGCCGGAAATAAAGATCTTGTTGCCTTTGAGGCGATAGGTGCCGTCATCCGCAGGTTCTGCGCGTGTACGAATATCCGACAACGACGAGCCGGCATGGGGCTCGGTCAACGCCATGGTGCCGAAGAAGCGTCCTTCGATCATCGGCTGCAGGAAGCGCTGTTTCTGCTCCTCGGTGCCGAAGCTTTCAATCAGGTTGGCCGCGCCCATGGTCAGGAACGGGTACGAGGTGGACGCCGCGTTGGCCGATTGGAAGTGCGCGAAGCAGGCTTGGGACAGCAGGGTCGGCAACTGCATGCCGCCAGCCTCGAAACTGCGCGCGGCATTGAGAAAGCCAGCCTCCAGAAACGCGTCCACGGCCGGCTTGACCTCCGGGATGAGGATGGCCTTGCCGTCTTCATAGCGCGGTTCGTTTTCGTCGTTTTTGCGGTTATGGGGCGCGAAATACTTTTCGGCGATGCTGCGTGCGGTGCTGATGGCCGCATCGAAGGTTTCACGGTTGTGCTCGGCAAACCGCTCGCGCTGGGTCAGGCCCTCGGCATCGAGGACTTCGTACAGCTCGAAAGCCAGATTGCGGGAACTGAGCAGCGTCTCGGACATGGCGGATTACCTTTGTAGGAATTGGCCTGAGTCTAAGGGCGCGAATTAAGGGTGAATAGCAAGATTGATCTAAGTGATGGAACGGCAAAACACAGATGATCATTTGCAATGCAGTCGAATGTGGGAGGGGGGGTGCCCCTCCCACATTGTCCAGCTGTATTTCTTTCAGGGTTAGCCGATGGTCATCAGGCTGGCGTTACCGCCCGCCGCAGCGGTGTTGACGCTCAATGCCCGCTCGATCACCAGGCGCTCCAACGCAATGGAGGTCTCGCCCTGGGACAACCCATGCACCCCGACAATCGCCCCGCCACGCTGTGCCACTTGCTGGCATACCGCGCGCAATTGATCGGAGTCGCCGTGGTGCAGAACGGCGTCGAACACCACGCCGTCCTTGGTCCAATCGGCTACGCGCTTGATCTTCGCCTGAATATCCTTCGGCAGGCGTGGGAACAAGGCTTTGGTCAGGTCGGTTTCCGGCCATACCGCCGAGCCACCCACCGCCAATACCGCTGCCAATTGAGTCAACAGGTCGCCTTCCACGTCTGCCAGGCACAGAACGTGCTCGCGAGGGAGGATGGCGTAGCTGTTGCGCTCACCGGTCGGGCCGGCCAGTTGGCGGGTGATACCGCTTTGCGATTGCGCGGCGAATTGAGTGCACAGGGCGCTCAGTTCGCTGAACTTATTGCTGTCTGCCCAGCTTTTCAGGGCGGTCAGCGGTTGGCTCATGGCGTCGCGCAGGCGCATGTCCGGTGCGGCCACTTTGTCGGCGCGAACGAAGGATTGCTCGATCGCATCGGTAGGACGAGTCGACAGCAAACGGTACAGGTACAGCGGACCACCGGCTTTCGGGCCGGTGCCCGACAGGCCTTCGCCGCCGAACGGCTGCACGCCGACCACGGCACCTACGATGTTGCGGTTAACGTAGACGTTACCGGCATGAACGTTGTCGATCACTTTGGCGATGGTTTCGTCGATACGCGTGTGCACGCCCAGGGTCAGGCCATAGCCGGACGCGTTGATCTGACCGATCAACTGGTCGATCTCTTTGCGCTTGTAGCGCACTACGTGCAGCACCGGGCCGAAGATCTCGCGCTGCAGTTCGTCGAAGCTTTCCAGTTCGATCAGGGTTGGCATCACGAAGGTGCCGCGCTTGATTTCTTCGCCGTCGGCAATCGCCACCTGGTACACAGTGCGGCCTTTATCGCGCATGGCCTGGATGTGTTTCTCGATGCCGGCCTTGGCTTCGGCGTCGATCACCGGGCCGATGTCCACCGACAGGCGCTCCGGGTTGCCGAGGCGACATTCGGCCATGGCGCCCTTGAGCATTTCGATGACGCGGTCCGCTGAATCTTCCTGCAGGCACAACACGCGCAGGGCCGAGCAACGCTGGCCGGCGCTGTCGAAGGCCGACGACACCACGTCGATGACCACTTGTTCGGTCAGCGCCGAGGAGTCGACGATCATCGCGTTCTGGCCGCCGGTTTCGGCGATCAACGGGATCGGACGGCCCTGGGCATCCAGGCGACCGGCCACATTGCGTTGCAGCAGGCGCGCCACTTCGGTGGAACCGGTGAACATCACGCCTTTGACGCGATCGTCACCCACCAGACGCGCGCCGACGGTTTCGCCCTGGCCCGGCAGCAGTTGCAGCACGCCTTCCGGGATACCGGCCTCCAGCAGGAGGCGCACAGCCTGGGCCGCCACCAGCGGGGTTTGCTCGGCAGGCTTGGCGAGCACCGGGTTACCGGCAGCCAGCGCTGCGGCGACCTGGCCACTGAAGATTGCCAGCGGGAAGTTCCATGGGCTGATACATACCACCGGGCCCAGCGGGCGGTGGGCGTCGTTGGTAAAGTCGTTGCGCGCCTGCACCGCGTAGTAGCGCAGGAAATCCACGGCCTCGCGCACTTCGGCGATGGCGTTGGCAAAGGTCTTGCCGGCTTCGCGGGCCAGCAGGCCCATCAGCGGCTGGATCTCGCCTTCCATCAGGTCGGCGGCGCGTTCCAGGATGGCGGCGCGCTCGGCCGGCGGGGTGGCCTGCCAGATCGGACCGGCGTTGATCGCGCATTGGATGGCGTTGTCGACGTCTTCGACGGTGGCTTCCTGTACCTGGCCGACCACATCGCGCAGGTCGGACGGGTTCAACACCGCTGTCGGCGCTTGCTCGCTGGAGGCGCAACCGAGCATCGGTGCGGCTTTCCAGTTGTTGTGGGCGGTGGCCAGCAGGGCGCAGGACAGCGATGCCAGGCGGTGTTCGTTGGCCAGGTCGATACCGGCCGAGTTGGCACGGTCGCTGCCATACAGGTCACGCGGCAGCGGAATGCGCGGGTGCGGTAGGCCGAAGCCGCCTTCCACGGTGGCCATCTGCTCGATGCTGGCCACCGGGTCGGCCACCAGCTCCTGGATCGAAATCGACTGGTCGGCGATGCGGTTGACGAACGAGGTGTTGGCGCCGTTTTCAAGCAGGCGACGCACCAGGTAAGCCAGCAGTGTTTCGTGAGTGCCGACCGGGGCGTACACGCGGCACGGACGATTCAGCTTGCCGTCGGCCACTTTGCCTACCACCTGCTCGTACAGCGGTTCGCCCATGCCGTGCAGGCACTGGAACTCGTACTGGCCGGGGTAATAGTTCTGACCGGCAATATGGTAAATGGCCGACAAGGTGTGGGCGTTGTGCGTAGCGAACTGCGGATAGATGACTTCCGGCACCGACAGCAGTTTGCGCGCGCAGGCAATGTAGGAAACGTCGGTGTATACCTTGCGCGTGTACACCGGATAGCCTTCCAGGCCTTCGACCTGGGCGCGCTTGATCTCGCTGTCCCAGTACGCGCCTTTCACCAGGCGGATCATCAGGCGATGGCGGCTGCGGCGCGCCAGGTCGATGACGTAGTCGATCACGTATGGGCAACGCTTCTGGTAAGCCTGGATTACGAAACCGATGCCGTTCCAGCCGGTCAGTTGCGGCTCGAAGCACAGGCGCTCCAGCAGATCCAGCGACAGCTCCAGGCGGTCGGCTTCTTCGGCGTCGATGTTCAGGCCGATGTCGTATTGCTTGGCCAGCAGGGTCAGGGACAGCAGGCGCGGGTACAGCTCATCCATCACGCGCTCGTATTGCGCACGGCTGTAGCGCGGGTGCAGCGCCGACAGCTTGATGGAGATACCGGGGCCTTCATAAATCCCACGGCCGTGGGAGGCTTTGCCGATGGAGTGAATAGCTTGCTCGTACGAGGCCAGGTACTTCTGGGCGTCGTGTTCGGTCAGGGCGGCTTCACCGAGCATGTCGTAGGAGTAACGGAAGCCCTTGGCTTCGAACTTGCTCGCGTTGGCCAACGCTTCGGCGATGGTTTCGCCGGTCACGAACTGCTCGCCCATCAAGCGCATGGCCATGTCGACGCCCTTGCGGATCATCGGCTCGCCGCTCTTGCCGATGATGCGGCTCAGGGACGAGGTGAGGCCGGCTTCGTTATGGGTGGCGACCAGCTTGCCAGTCAGCAACAGACCCCAGGTGGCGGCGTTGACGAACAGCGACGGGCTGTTGCCCAGGTGCGGCTGCCAGTTGCCGGTGCTGATCTTGTCGCGGATCAGTGCGTCGCGGGTGCCCTTGTCCGGAATGCGCAGCAGCGCTTCGGCCAGGCACATCAGCGCCACGCCTTCCTGGGACGACAGGGAAAATTCCTGCAGCAGGCCCTGAACAATCCCGGCACGGCCGCCGGCACTCTTCTGATTGCGCAGTTTCTCGGCAATGGTGGCAGCCAGTTTATTGGTGGCCTCGGCCATTGGCGCCGGGAGGCGGGCCTGCTCGATCAGCATCGGCACCACTTCCGGCTCAGGGCGGCGGTAAGCGGCGGTAATCGAGGCACGCAATACGGACTGCGGCAGGATGCTTTCGGCAAACTCGAGGAAGCATTGGTGGGCGTGGTCGGTCTGGATGTCGCCTGCGTCGTCGGCGTCCTTGGTGCCCGAGCCGTTGAGTTCGGTCAGGGTTGCACCACCCTCGAGTTTCTCCAGGTAATTGAAAATCGCCTGCTTGATCAGCCAGTGCGGCGTGCGATCAATGGAGGTCGCGGCCGCCTTCAAGCGTTCGCGGGTCGGGTCGTCGAGTTTGACCCCAAGGGTGGTCGTCGCCATTTTCTTATCCTCATGGGTGCCACTACCGCGTGGCATTAGCTGGCGGCAAGATTAGCTTTGCCCATCAAGAGGTGCAACCGGGTGCAACCCTTTTTATTTGTGAAATGTGAGTGGCTTCGTCGGAAATAATTTGGCGGCTGCACAATCCGCTGTGTCTTGGTGCATTTACTTCTGAGATCGGCGCTCCTTGCTCCGAAAAGGAGCAAAAACGAGGCCTTTTCTGCAAATTGCGTCAGGGTGCAACTTATTCTCGAGAAACTGGTTGCACCTTATTTGCTTTGTTGAATAGCATTCGCGGCCAAGGTGCAACCAGCTTACGGGCTCGGTTCATCGGCTGGCGGCTTTCCTGGGGAAACGCCAGTCATAAATGCGCGGCGTGCAGGTTCGTCCAGCCCTTAAACGGGAGGCGTCTGACAGGTCGCCGCTACATAAAAACAAAGCCAGGGCGTCACTTCTTATGAGCGTTAGCAATCCAACCCTGATCACATTCGTGATCTATATCGCAGCAATGGTGCTGATCGGCTTCATGGCCTATCGCTCCACCAACAACCTTTCCGATTACATCCTGGGCGGTCGCAGCCTCGGTAGTGTGGTAACGGCTTTGTCGGCCGGCGCTTCCGATATGAGCGGCTGGTTGTTGATGGGCCTGCCGGGCGCCATCTACATGTCCGGTCTGTCGGAAAGCTGGATCGCCATCGGCCTGATCGTCGGTGCCTACCTCAACTGGCTGTTCGTGGCCGGTCGCCTGCGGGTACAGACCGAACACAACGGCGACGCCCTGACGCTGCCGGACTATTTTTCCAGCCGCTTCGAAGATAAAAGCGGCCTGCTGCGGATCATCTCCGCAGTGGTAATCCTGGTGTTCTTCACCATCTACTGCGCCTCGGGTATCGTCGCCGGCGCGCGTCTGTTCGAAAGCACCTTCGGCATGTCCTACGAGACTGCGCTGTGGGCCGGTGCGGCGGCGACCATTGCCTACACCTTCGTTGGCGGTTTCCTGGCGGTGAGCTGGACGGACACCGTACAGGCCACGCTGATGATCTTTGCGCTGATTCTCACGCCGATCATCGTGCTGCTGGCCACCGGCGGCGTCGACACCACGTTCCTGGCGATCGAAGCCAAGAACCCCGACAACTTCAACATGCTCAAGAACACCACCTTCATCGGCATCATCTCGCTGATGGGCTGGGGCCTGGGTTACTTCGGCCAGCCGCACATTCTCGCGCGCTTCATGGCGGCCGATTCGGTGAAGTCGATCGCCAACGCGCGCCGCATCTCCATGACCTGGATGATCCTGTGCCTGGGTGGCACCGTGGCCGTGGGCTTTTTCGGCATCGCCTATTTCTCGGCACACCCGGAAGTGGCCGGGCCGGTGACCGAGAACCACGAACGTGTGTTTATCGAACTGGCCAAGCTGCTGTTCAACCCATGGATCGCTGGCGTGCTGCTGTCAGCCATCCTGGCGGCGGTAATGAGCACCTTGAGCTGCCAGCTGCTGGTGTGCTCCAGCGCCCTGACCGAAGACTTCTACAAGACCTTCCTGCGCAAGAGCGCGTCCCAGGTTGAATTGGTCTGGGTCGGCCGGCTGATGGTGCTGCTGGTGGCCTTGATCGCCATCGCCATGGCCGCCAACCCGAACAACCGCGTCCTGGGCCTGGTGAGCTACGCCTGGGCCGGTTTCGGCGCCGCGTTCGGACCTGTGGTGCTGATTTCGGTAATCTGGAAAAACATGACCCGCAATGGCGCTCTGGCCGGCATCCTGGTCGGCGCGATTACCGTGATTGTGTGGAAACACTTCGCTCTGCTGGGGCTGTACGAAATCATCCCTGGCTTCATCTTTGCCAGCCTGGCGATCTACATCGTGAGCAAGCTGGGCGCGCCGACCGCGGGTATGGTCGAGCGTTTTGATGCTGCGGAAAAAGACTACAACCTCAACAAGTAATTCGACGGGCGCCCAGCGTCTGATGAGTTAAACGAAAGGCCCGCATCCTATGGATAGCGGGCCTTTTTTTGCGAATGATTTGGCGCATGCAAGCTGACGATTCGCACACTCGTGCGTAGGGCTTTACTGATTTGTGCGAGCAGTGCTCAGCAGGACTCGACACTGTTGCAGAATCGCCCCCCCCCCAGCCTTCGCAGAGAAACATCGGATGTTCGCGCCTGCCAATCAAAGTGCCTTTACCCTGACCCTGGATGGGGTGCCCAGCGACCTAAAGGTCTACCGTTTCAAAGGTCGTGAAGTACTCAGCCAGCCCTATCATTTTGATTTGGAACTGGTCGGCGAGCAGCCTGACCTTGACCTGGAAGGTCTGCTGCATCGCCAGGCTTATCTGGGGTTTGATGCGCATGGGCACGGTGTGCATGGCGTGGTGGACCATGTGGCGCAGGGCGACTCCGGGCGGCGGCTGACCCGTTACAGCGTTCGTCTGGTACCTCAGTTGGCCTATCTGGCCCACAGCAGCCACCCACGCATTTTCCAGCATAAGACCGTGCCGCAGATCGTTGCCCAGGTTCTTAAAGAGCAGGGCATCCAGGCCGATCGATTCGAGTTTCGCTTAAGTGGCACCTACCCCGAACGCGAGTATTGCGTGCAGTTCGCTGAGACCGACCTGGCATTCATCCAGCGCCTGTGTGCCGAGCTGGGCATTCACTACCACTTTCGGCATTCGCCCGAAGGCCATTTGCTGGTATTTGGCGATGACCAGACCGTGTTCGCCCAGGCCGAGCACGCCACGCCCTACGCCGCAGGGTCCGGGATGGTGGCGGACACGCCGGCTATCAAGCGTTTCGCGGTGCAACTGCGCACCTGTACGACGGCTCTGAGCCTGCGCGATTACGATTGGAGCAAGCCACGCCTGACGCTGGAAAGCACGGTGTCCGACGAGCAGAATCCGCGCCTTGAAGCGCAGGGCTACCCCGGCCATTTCACCGACCGTGTAGAGGGTAAGCACCTGGCGCAGCGGGGCCTGGAGCGTCACCGCAGCGAGCATTGCTTAGCCGTCGGCAGCGGGGATGAGCCGGCGCTCGCCTGCGGACGCTTCCTCAAGCTGGCCGGGCATCCGCGCCAGGAGTGGAACGACTTGTGGCTCATGATCGACGTGACTCACGAGGGCAGCCAGCCCCAGGTACTCGAAGAGGCGGTGACCGAGGTCGCCGGTGGGGAAATGCGTCAGGGCTACTCCAACCACTTCGTCGCAGCGCCCTGGGAGGTGGTTTTTCGCCCACCCTTGCCATCGCGCAGGCCGCTGACGGGTTACCAGAACGCGGTGGTGACCGGCCCCACCGACAGTGAAATCCATTGCGACGAATACGGTCGCGTCAAAGTGCAACTGGCCTGGGACCGCCACGGCACGCATGACGAGCATTCCAGTTGCTGGCTGCGGGTCGCCAGCGGCTGGGCCCATGATCGCTACGGCGCGGTACTGATCCCACGGGTGGGCATGGAAGTGCTGGTGGGCTTTTTGAATGGCGACATGGACATGCCTGTGGTGGTCGGCTGCCTGGCCAACGCCGCGACGCCGTTGCCCCTCGACCTGCCGGCGGACAAGACCCGCAGCATCCTGCGCAGCCAAAGCAGCCCTGGCGGCGGCGGATACAACGAACTGCGCATCGAGGACCGCAAGGGCGCCGAGGAAATCTACCTGCGCGCTCAGCGCGATTGGACCCAGCATGTGCTGCATGACCAGCAGGTGCGGGTGGACAACCGGCGTCGAATCACCGTGGGCGGCGAGTCGCACCATGAACTGCAGGGTGAAGAGCAGCGCATCACCCATGGCAACCGCCTGACGCAACTCAAGCAGGACGACCACCTCGTGATCGGTGGTTCACAGCAGGTACGCGCGGAGCAGGTGATCCGGATCGGCGCCGGCCAGAGCGTCGTCATCGATGCGGGTGCCAGTGTCACGATTCAGGCCGGTGGGCAGTCGATCACGGTGTCCGCCGCCGGCATCTTCAGCAGCGTGGAGATCCAGTTGGGCGGTGCTCCCGCGCCTGCACCGGCGCCGTTACTGCCCGGGCTGAGGGATAAAGTGCTGGCGGTGCTCCCGGCCCCGTTGAGCCGTGTGCAGATAGCCAGCCTGAAACGCAGCGCGCCGTTCTGTGAAGAGTGTGAGCGCTGCAAGAACGGGCAGTGTGATGTCGCTGATCGCCCCATCAGTCAACTTTGAACCCAAGGAACTTATCCCCAATGGAGCAACCTCTGTCACCCGGTGCCTGGCTGGCCCAATGGCCCCTGCAACCCCATGAGCAACTCTTCGCGGTGCTGGGCGGTGCCAGCGATGCCAAGCCGTTCGACGCCTGGCAAGGCATGGCCGCGGGAGCCTCGCCGCGCGCCATCTGGGCAGGCACCGCCTACGCGGACTGGACGCAGGTCATGCCTTACCTTGCACGGGTCGAGCCCGGCAGCGCGTTTCTCGATTGGGTGACGCACACCCAGGCCGAGGACTGGGGTTGGCTGGCGGTGTCATCCAGCCCGTTGGAGGTGGTACTCGCCCATCTGCAGGGCTTGACCCAAGTGAACCTGCCCGAGGGGCAGGCAGTGTTCCTGCGCTTTTGGGATGGCACGCAGGTGCTGCCGCTGCTGCAGCACCTGGGCAATGGCGCGGGGCAGGTGCTGCCGGTGTTCCAGCGCTACTTGATCAATGGGCAGCCGCTGGCCGTTGCGACGGGCCCGGTCGGCGCCGCCAAGACCAGCCCCTGGTGGCAAGTGCCTGCCACGTTGCTGGAGCATCTGGCCGAACAATCGCCGCAGACCCTGATCGACAACCTGCTGCAATGGCTTGAGGAACAGCGCCCGGACCTTTGCACCGCCTTCACGCCCCCGACCCTGCAGCACAAGGTCGCGTATTTCGCCCGTGGGCCCGTGGTCACCTATGCGGCGCTGACGGACTATCTCGACTCAGAGGCGAGTTGAGCCCAGTGCCTGCTGCAAATCGTCGATCAGGTCTTCAATGGCTTCGATGCCGACCGACAGGCGAATCATCTCCGGCTTCACGCCAGCCTTGGCCTGCTCCTGTTCGTTCATCTGCCGATGGGTGGTGGACGCCGGATGGCAGGCCAGGGATTTGGCGTCGCCGATGTTCACCAAGCGTTTGAAGATCTGCAGTGCATCGTAGAAACGCACGCCGGCGTCATAGCCGCCCTTCAGGCCGAAAGACAGGATCGCCGATGGCTTGCCTTGCATGTATTTCTGCGCCAGTCGATGGTGCGGGTGCTCCGGCAGGCCCGCGTAGCTGACCCATTCCACGTCGGCATGCCCTTGTAGAAACTGCGCAACCTTGAGCGCGTTCTCGGTGTGGCGTTCCATGCGCAGCGCCAGGGTTTCCAAGCCTTGCAGCAACAGAAAGGCATTCATCGGCGCCAGGGCCGCACCGGTGTTGCGCAAGGGCACGGTACGCGCGCGGGCGATGAACGCGGCGGGGCCGAATTTTTCGGTGTAGACCACGCCGTGATAAGCCGGCTCGGGCCGGTTGAGGCCGGGGAATTTTTCCGGGTACTGCGTCCAGGGGAAGGTGCCACTGTCGACGATCACTCCGCCGAGCGAATTGCCATGGCCGCCGATGTACTTAGTTACCGAATGCACGACGATATCGGCGCCGAACTGAATGGGTTTGCACAGGATCGGCGTGGCGACGGTGTTGTCCACCATCAACGGCACACCTCGGGCGTGTGCCACCTTGGCCAGGGCCTCCAGATCGATGATATTGCCCGCCGGATTGCCGATGCTCTCGCAGTACACCAGCTTGGTCTGGTCATCGATCAGCTCGGCGATGGCCTCGGCGCTATCGTCCCGGGCGAACCGCACGTCCACACCAAAGCTGGGCAGCAAATGGGCAAACAAGGTATAGGTGCCGCCGTACAGTTGCGGCGTGGTGACGATATTGTCTCCGGCGCGGGTCAGGGTCTGGATCGCATAATGGATCGCCGCGCTACCGGCTGACACCGCCAGCGCCGCGATGCCGCCTTCGAGGGCGGCGATACGTTGCTCCAGGACATCGTTGGTGGGGTTCATGATGCGCGTGTAGATATTGCCGGGTACGTCCAGGTTGAACAGGTCGGCGCCGTGCTGGGCGTTGTCGAATTCGAAAGCGACGTTCTGGTAGATCGGCACGGCCACGGCCTTGGTGGTCGGGTCCGACTTGAAGCCGTGGTGCAGGGCGAGGGTGGCGTCTTTCATGATGGCAATTGACCTCCTTGGATTGGGTGCCCGCCACAATAAATCCGCGCTCAGGCGGGTATTTAGATTTTTTTCCGCCCGTCTGCTGCCTTTAGGGCATAAGCACCGCCCGGCATGCCGCCCTGCACCTTTGTCCGTGTAGAAGGTAAACTTCGCCCCCTGCGCAGGAGCAACCATGAATTATCGTCACGCCTTTCACGCCGGCAACCACGCCGATGTCTTCAAACACCTGACCTTGACCCGCCTCATCGCCCTGATGTCGCGCAAGGAACAGCCGTTCGCCTACCTTGATACCCACGCGGGCATCGGCCTGTACGACTTGCAGGGCGATCAGGCCAACCGCACCGGCGAATACCTGGAAGGCATTGCGCGACTGTGGGGCCGGACCGATTTGCCGCCGCTGACCGCCGACTACATGCGCGTGCTGCATGAGATGAACCCGGACGGCCAGTTGCGCTACTACCCCGGTTCGCCGGAACTGGCGCGTCGGCTCACGCGCCCGCAGGACCGTGTGTTGCTCAACGAGAAACATCCTGAAGACGGTGTATTGCTAAAGGACAACATGAAGGGCGATCGCCGGGTCAAGGTGCACCTGGGCGAAGGCTGGCATGTGCCGCGAGCGTTGCTGCCCGTGCCGGAAAAACGCGCCCTGATGCTGATCGACCCACCGTTTGAAAAGCTCGACGAGATGCAACGCTGCGCCGCGTCCCTCAAGGAAGCAGTCGGCCGCATGCGCCAGACCGTGGCGGCGATCTGGTACCCGGTCAAGGACCAGCGCATGTTGCGTCGCTTCTATCAGGACCTGGCCGGCACGGGGGCGCCGAAATTGTTGCGGGTGGAATTGCTGGTGCATCCGCTGGACACGCCCAACACCCTGACCGGTTCGGGCCTGGCGATTGCCAACCCGCCATGGGGCTTGGAGGAAGAACTGCGTGAGCTGTTGCCGTGGCTGTCCAAGCAACTGGGCCAGACCCAGGGCGGGTGGCAGATGGATTGGTTTATAGCTGAGTAGGTGTGAGTTGTAAGGTGCAAGCTTCAAGGTGCAAGCTGCAAGCTGCAAGCTTCAAGCTTCAAGCTTCAAGCTACAAGTGAGGGCAGAAAGCACCACTTGCAGCTTGCCGCTCCGATCTTCAGATCGGGCAAACCACGCCTGTTCCGCCAATGCCGCAATAACCCTGTGGGTTTTTCGCCAGGTATTGCTGGTGATACGCCTCGGCGAAATACACGGTCGGTGCCTGGTCGATTTCGGTGGTGATCTGCCCCAGGCCGGCCTTGTTCAGTTCGGCCTGATACGCCTCGGCACTGGCCTTTGCAGCCTCCAGTTGTTCCGGTGTGGTCGCGTAGATTACCGAACGGTATTGGCTGCCGATGTCGTTGCCCTGGCGCATGCCCTGGGTTGGGTTGTGCAATTCCCAGAACATCTTCAGCAGGTCTTCGTATTTCACCTTGGCCTGGTCATACACCACCAGCACCACTTCGCTGTGGCCGGTCAGTCCGGAACACACTTCTTCGTAGGTCGGGTTGGGCGTGAAGCCGCCCGCATAACCCACCACGGTGCTGACCACGCCGTCGCGCTGCCAGAACTTGCGTTCCGCTCCCCAGAAGCAGCCCAGGCCGAAGATCGCAAAGCCTACGTCATCGAGGAATGGGCCCAGCAGAGGGTTGCCGTTGACGAAGTGCGTCTCGGGCAGGGTCATCGGCGTTTCACGCCCAGGCAACGCTTGTTCTTGAGTAGGCAGCACGTTTTTGTTCACCAGAATTTCCGAGCGCAAGACCATGAGCAGTCCTCTCGTCAGGTTGAGTGATGGTAAAAATTCAGACAGTCAGTGTGCCCGAGTGTTACAGCGATGTCAGGCGATTGGGCCACGCGGGTAGCGTTTAAGCATGGCCGGCAGCTCTGCTCCGGGAATCGGCCGATCGAACAGGTAACCCTGGCCCACATCGCAACGGTGCCGCCGCAGGAAGGCCAGTTGTTCGGCGGTCTCGATGCCTTCGGCCACCACCTTGAGCTTGAGGTTGTGCGCCATGGCGATCACGGCGGAGGTGATTTCCATGTCGTCCTGGTTGTCCGGGATCTCGTGGATAAAGCTGCGATCGATCTTGATGATATCGATGGGGAATTTTTTCAAGTAACTCAGCGATGAGTAGCCGGTGCCGAAGTCGTCCATGGCCAGGGTCAGGCCGAAGCTCTTTAACTGGTCCAATTGCAGGCGCGTGTCTTCGGTGGCTTCCAGCAGCAGGCCTTCGGTCAGCTCCAGCTCCAGCAGGTTGGCCGGCAGCTGTTCTTCCTTGAGGATCGTGGCAATCGAGGCCACCAGGTCCGGGTCGGAGAACTGCTTGGGGGACAAGTTGATCGCCACCTGCAGGTTGCCCAGGCCGGCGGCGCTCAGTTGCCGGCTCATGCGGCACGCCTGGCGGGCAATCCATTTGCCGATGGGGATGATCAAGCCAGTCTCTTCGGCCACGCTGATGAACTGGTCGGGGCGGATCATGCCCTTTTCCGGATGGTTCCAGCGCAGCAGCGCCTCCATGCCGAGCAGGCGGCCGCTGCGCAGGCATAGCTTGGGCTGGTAGAACACGTCCAGCTCGTTCTGCGTCAGGGCGCGGCGCAGGTTGTTCTCTACAAACAGCTTGTAGCTGGCTTCGGCATTGAGGGCTTCGGTGAAGACCTGGACCTGATGCTTGCCGTTGGCCTTGGCTTTATGCAGTGCCAGGCCGGCGTTACGCATGAGGGTTTGCGGGTCGCGGCCATGCAGCGGCGCGCAGGCCAGGCCCACGGAGCCGGTGACGCTGATCAACTGGTTGTCGACGAACATCGGTTTGTCGAGGGTCGCCAGCAATTGGCTGGCCACTTGCTGACCGGTTTCCAGATCGGTTTCATCCAGCAGCACCGCGAACTCGTTACTGGCAAAGCGCGCCAGGCTGCCACTGCTGCTTAAGCTGTTGCGCAGGCGTCGGGCCAGGCTGATCAGCAACTTGTCGCCGGTCTGGTGGCCGAGGCTGTCATTGATGCGCTTGAAGTTATCGATATCCACCAGCAGCAGGCTGATCGGGCTGTCGCTGTCGCGGGCAAAGCGTTCATCGAGGTTGCGGATGAACGCCGGGCGGTTGCCCAGATTGGTCAGGTTGTCAGTGTAGGCCAGACGCTCGATGCGCTGCTGGGCCAGCTTGGTCTGGGTGATGTCTTCGTAGATGCCGATGTAGTGGGTCAGCTCACGGTTGTCGCCATAGACCTTGGAAATCGACAACTGCCCCCAGTACGGTTCCAGGTTCTTGCGGCGGCTTTTGAACTCGCCCTGCCAGCTGTTGCTCTTGGCCAGGCTCGACGGCGCGTCGAACAGCAACTCACTGAGGTTCTCCAGCGCCGGCAACTGCGCCAGGCGATGGCCGTGGACCTCTTCTGCGCTGTACTGGGTGATCGCGGTGAAGCTGGGGTTGACGTACTCCACCACGCCGTCGCAGTTGACCAGCAGAAAGGCGTTGGCGCTTTGCTCTACGGCCCGCTGGAACAGGTGCAGGGCGCTCGTGGCGGTGCGACGGTTATGGTTGTTGATGACTTGTGCAAACTGATCCGCCAGCTCCCCGGCAAAGGCAATTTCATCGGCCTGCCACGCGCGCGAACCGCCGCTCTGTTCCAGGCACAGCACGCCGACCACCTGCCCGTCGACGCGGATGCTGGCGTCGAGCATGGCGTGCACATCGTTGGCTCGCAGGCTCTCGGCCATTTCGCGAGTGCGTGGGTCGCGCATCGCGTTGGTGGCATCGATGGCTCGGCTGGTGTGCAAGGCTTCCAGATAATCCGGGAAACAACTGGCGTCGATGGGATCAGGCAAATGGTGCTGTTGATCGGCGCGATGGTAGGCGGAAATCGGCACCAGGCGCTGGCCTTCAAGGTTCCAGATACTGGCGCAATCGAGCTGGTAGATTTCGCAGGCGCTGCGGGTGATCAGCTCGGCGGCTTCCTGCAGCGAATTGTTGGCGGTGTAACGCTGGCGGGCCAGCAGCAGGATCAGCTCCTGCTGGGCGCGCACCCGTTCCAGGTGCTGCAATTGTTCCTGCTGGGCCCGTTGGTTGAGTTCCAGGGCGATCTGCAGACGACTGTTCTGACTCTCCAAATCTTCTGAGGAGGGAAGGGGCAAAGGCACCTCGCTGAACAGGCCGTCGACTACCATCAGGTAACCGCGCAGCAAGTGACGATTGTGTTGTTTGTAGGCTTCGCCCATTTCCAGCAGGCTTAGCGGGCCATCGTTGGTGTGCAGGGTGTAACGCACCAGATAGTGCGGGCTCTGGGTCAGTTGCTGCTGGATGGCGTCGTGCAACTGATAGCGGGCCTGGGGTTCCATCAGGCTGGCGTAGGGCGTGCCGATCAGGGCGCACAGTTCAACCGCCGGCAGGCCGAATTGGCGCTCGCAGTTGGGATCGAGGTAGAGCAGAGCCCAGCTTGCCTCATTAAGCCGCTCGAAACGCAGCATACCGAGGCGCGAAGGCACCGGTAACTGCGTCACTACCTCGGCCGCCGTACGGGCGACATCGGGTTGGCTTTTCATGGGGGAAACTCACTTGAAATAACGCGCACGGCGCCGGGCTCACGCCCTCTTTTCTGTTGCCTGCGGCAAGGTTGCATCATGCGGCGCGGGCTGACAAGAGAGGATGAAGGCTAAGTGCTATATGTGTGTTATCGGCCGCTTGGGGGATTTCTACAGTCGCAGTGACAGAAGGTGTACAAACCTGTTCTCTCTGTCCAGTTTTTGCGATGCAGCACGCAAAAAAAGCCCCGCCAAGTGGCGGGGTTGAGGTACGAGCGTGGCGCTCGGAAATCGGTGCAAACGGGCCTTCCGGGTTAAGAAGGAAGGCCCGTCGCGGGTTACAGCAGGATGGTGCGGATGTCGTTCAGCAATTGGCTCAGACGCTGGGTGAAACGTGCAGCGGCGGCGCCGTTGATCACACGGTGATCGTAGGACAGCGACAGTGGCAGCATCAGCTTCGGCTGGAACGCCTTACCGTCCCAGACCGGCTGGATTGTCGCCTTGGACACACCCAGGATCGCCACTTCCGGCGCGTTGACGATTGGCGTGAAACCGGTACCGCCAATGTGGCCGAGGCTGGAGATGGTGAAGCAGGCGCCCTGCATATCGTCTGGGGTGAGCTTCTTGTCACGGGCCTTGGCCGCCAGTGCGGCAGCTTCAGCGGCGAGCTGCAGCAGGCTCTTCTGGTCGACGTTCTTGATGACCGGCACCAGCAGGCCATCCGGGGTGTCGACCGCAAAGCCGATATGCACGTACTTCTTGCGAATGATCGCCTTGCCGCTCGGCGCCAGCGAACTGTTGAAGTCCGGCAGTTCCTTGAGCAGGTGCGCGCAGGCCTTGAGCAGCAGTGGCAGGACGGTCAGCTTGACGCCGGCCTTTTCGGCCACGGCTTTCTGCGCAACGCGGAATGCTTCCAGGTCGGTGATGTCGGCCTGGTCGAACTGCGTCACGTGGGGGATGTTCAGCCAGCTGGCGTGCAGACCTGCCGCGCCGATTTGCATCAGACGGGTCATCGGCACTTCTTCGATTTCGCCGAAGCGGCTGAAGTCCACGGTGCGGATCGGCGGAATGCCCGAGCCACCGGTAGCGCCGCCGGCAGCCGGCGCTTCCTTGGCCTTTTGCATCATGGCTTTGACGTAAACCTGCACGTCTTCCTTCAGCACACGACCGTGAGGGCCGGTGGCGGCGACGGCGCTGAGCTCGACGCCGAATTCACGGGCCAGCTGACGCACGGCCGGGCCGGCGTGAACCTTGGCACCGCTCGGTGCAGGCGCGGCAGCAGCTGGGGCCGGTGCGGCCTCGGCTTTTGCGGCGGGTGCGGGCGCGGCAGCCGGAGCCTGGGCGGCTTCAGCTTTGGCCGCCGGAGCGGCGGCCGGTGCTGGAGCAGCGGCAGGCGCGGCGCCTTGTACTTTGAGCTTGAGGATGAAGTCACCGGTGCCGACTTCGTCTTCCAGCTTGACCGCAATGCTTTCCACCACGCCGGCAGCCGGCGATGGAATCTCCATGGAGGCCTTGTCGGACTCCAGGGTGATCAGCGACTGGTCGGCTTCGACCGTATCGCCGACCTTGACCAGCAGCTCGATGATCTTGGCTTTGCCCGACGAGCCGATGTCCGGAACGTGAATGTCCTGAACGGTAGCGGCAGCCGGTGCAGCGGCCGGGGCCGCTGGGGCCTCGGCGGCAGCGGCAGGCTTTTCAGCCGGCGCGGGAGCGGCTGCAGGAGCGGCCGCCGCAGGCGCCGCATCGGCGGCACCTTCGATTTCCAGCTCGAGCAGTTCGTCGCCTTCTTTCAGGCGGTCGCCCAGCTTGACCTTCAGGCTCTTGACCACGCCGGCCTTGGGAGCAGGAATTTCCATGCTCGCCTTGTCCGATTCCAGGGTCAGGATGCTCTGGTCGGCTTCGACGGTGTCGCCGACCTTCACAAACAGCTCGATTACTTCACCTTCACCGCTGCCGATGTCAGGTACGCGAATGAGTTCGCTCACAAAAAGTCTCCTCAGCAGTCCAGTGGGTTGCGTTTTTCCGGGTTGATACCGAACTTGACGATGGCGTCAGCCACCACCTTGGGTTCGATCTCACCACGGTCAGCCAAGGCTTCCAGGGCTGCCAACACCACGAAGTGACGGTCGACTTCGAAGAAGTGACGCAGCTTCTTGCGGCTGTCACTGCGGCCGAAACCGTCGGTGCCCAGGACTTTGAACTCCTTGGACGGGACCCACTGGCGAATTTGTTCGGCAAACAGCTTCATGTAGTCGGTGGAGGCGATGACCGGGCCCTTGCGGCCGGCCAGGCATTCTTCGACGTAGCTGGTTGCTGGTTTCTGGCCAGGATGCAGACGGTTGCTGCGCTCTACGGCCAGGCCGTCGCGACGCAGTTCGTTGAAGCTGGTCACGCTCCACACGTCGGCGCCGACGTTGAACTCGTCACGCAGGATCTTCGCCGCTTCACGCACTTCGCGCAGGATGGTGCCGGAGCCCATCAGTTGAACGTGGTGCGCCGCTTCCTTGGTGTCTTCTTCGAGCAGGTACATGCCCTTGATGATGCCTTCCTCGACACCGGCCGGCATGGCTGGCTGCTGGTAGGACTCGTTCATCACGGTGATGTAGTAGAAAACGTCCTGCTGTTCTTCGGTCATTTTCTTCATGCCGTCCTGGATGATCACCGCCAGCTCGTAGCCGTAGGTTGGATCAAAGGTGCGGCAGTTCGGGATGGTGGCAGCCAGGATATGACTGTGACCGTCCTCGTGTTGCAGGCCTTCGCCGTTCAGCGTGGTGCGCCCGGCGGTGCCGCCGATCAGGAAGCCACGGGTACGGCTGTCGCCCGCCGCCCAGGCCAGGTCGCCGATGCGCTGGAAACCGAACATCGAGTAGAAGATGTAGAACGGCAGCATCGGCTGGTTGTGGCTGGAGTACGAAGTACCGGCGGCGATGAAGGAGCTCATGGCGCCCGCTTCGTTGATGCCTTCTTCGAGGATCTGGCCCTTCTTGTCTTCCTTGTAGAACATCACCTGGTCTTTATCGACTGGCTCGTAGAGCTGGCCGACGGAGGAGTAGATGCCCAACTGACGGAACATGCCTTCCATACCGAAGGTACGGGCTTCGTCCGGAATGATCGGAACGATGCGCGGGCCGATGTCCTTGTCCTTGACCAACTGCGCGAGAATCCGCACGAAGGCCATGGTGGTGGAGATTTCACGGTCGCCCGAGCCGTCAAGGATAGCCTTGAGGGTGCTGAGGTCCGGCGTCGGCACGCTGAAGCTGTTGGCGCGGCGCTGTGGCACGAAACCGCCCAGCGCGGAGCGACGCTCGGCCAGGTAACGGGCTTCGGCGCTGTTCGGCTCCGGCTTGAAGAACGGCAGGTTCTCCAGCTCTTCGTCCTTGACCGGGATGTCGAAGCGGTCGCGGAACAACTTCAGGCTGTCGACATCGACTTTCTTGGTGTTGTGCGCGGTGTTCTTCGCTTCGCCGGCACCGGTGCCATAACCCTTGATGGTCTTGGCCAGGATGACGGTCGGCTGTTCTTTGTGGTTGACCGCTTCGTGGTACGCCGCATAGACCTTGTACGGGTCGTGGCCGCCACGGTTGAGCTTCCAGATCTCGTCGTCGGACAGGTCGGCAACCATCGCCTTGAGTTCAGGCGTGTTGAAGAAGTGTTCACGTACGAATGCGCCGTCTTTGGCTTTGTAGTTCTGGTACTCGCCGTCGATGACTTCGTCCATGCGGCGTTGCAGGATGCCGTCGACGTCCTTGGCCAGCAGCGGGTCCCAGAAACGGCCCCAGATGACTTTGGTCACGTTCCAGTGAGCACCGCGGAACACGCCTTCGAGTTCCTGGATGATCTTGCCGTTGCCGCGAACCGGGCCGTCGAGGCGCTGCAGGTTGCAGTTGATGACGAAGATCAGGTTGTCCAGTTTTTCGCGGCCGGCCAGGGAGATGGCGCCCAGGGATTCCGGCTCGTCGCACTCGCCGTCGCCCAGGAAGCACCAGACCTTCTGCTTGCCTTCAGGGATGAAGCCACGGGCTTCCAGGTACTTCATGAAACGTGCCTGGTAGATCGCCTGGATCGGGCCAAGGCCCATGGATACGGTCGGGAACTGCCAGAAATCAGGCATCAGCCAAGGGTGCGGGTAGGACGACAGGCCCTGACCGTCGACTTCCTGGCGGAAGTTGTTCATCTGTTCTTCGCTGATGCGGCCTTCCATGAACGCACGGGCGTAAACGCCTGGAGACGTGTGGCCCTGGAAATAAATCAGGTCGCCGCCGTGTTCGTCGGTCGGGGCCTGGAAGAAGTAGTTGAAGCCGATGTCATACAGGGTTGCGCTGGAAGCGAAGCTGGAGATGTGACCGCCCAGGTCCGAATCTTTCAAGTTCGTGCGCATTACCATCGCCATGGCGTTCCAGCGTACCAGCGAGCGAATGCGGCGTTCCATGAACAGGTCGCCAGGCATGCGTGCTTCGTGGGTAACGGGGATGGTGTTGCGGTATGGCGTGGTGATGGCGTAGGGCAGTTGCGAGCCGCTGCGGGTTGCGAGTTCGCCCATACGGGTCATCAGGTAGTGAGCACGGTCTTCGCCTTCTTTGTCGAGAACCGATTCCAGGGCGTCCAGCCATTCCTGGGTTTCGACGGGATCGAGGTCTTGCATGGCTTGCTCCAGGGCGGAAAGGCTACCAGAATCGGTTGCCTGAAGTTTGCGACTGGCCTTGTGGGCAGACGACATAAATTCTTGGATGGCCGAAGGTTGCTTCGGCGTCCTGTAGTTTTACTACAAATCGTCGGCCATTTCAGCCTTTCGAATGTATATACGAGTAGTAAAACTACACAAGACTGAGCGTATGACTCGGTCTGGCTGGTGAGCATAATCGTTATTGTTGATCTTTTGCGAACAAGAAAAGGTAGAAGTTTAATGTTGCCTGCCAAAATTAAAGAATTTTCAGCTATTTCTAACTTTTGTTCGACAGTCCTTCATTTGGCGCGGTGCTCGCGCTTGTCGCTACAAGCCTTCCACGCGCCGATCAAGGATAGACCATGAGCCTTCCAACGCTGGCCGAATTGCCGGCCATTCTGCTTCCGGCTGCCCAGCGGGCCGAGCAGTCATTTCGTGACGCCGTGGCCGCGCTGGATGCCGATCATGGCCTTTCCGGGTGGGCGCCGCAACGCTGGGCCGACTTCGCCCGGGTGTGCGCCGCCAGTGATTTCGTCATTGAACAGAGCATTCGTGACCCTTTGATGTTGCTCGAACTGGCCGCCTGGGGCGAGCTGGATCGCGGCTTTGCGCCTGGTGAGTTGTGCGGGCAGATCGCGGCAGCGGTGCAACAAGCCGAAACAGAAGATGAGTTGGGCCGGGTCCTGCGTCGTCAGCGTACGCGCCAGCAGGTGCGCATTATCTGGCGCGATCTGACCCGTCAGGCCGACCTGGTGCAAACCTGTCGCGATTTGTCCGACATGGCCGACGCCAGCATCGACCAGGCCTACCAATGGCTCTACCAGCGCCACTGCGCACAATTCGGCACGCCCACCGGGCGGCGCAGCGGCGAGGCCCAGCACATGGTGATCCTCGGCATGGGCAAGCTCGGCGCGGTGGAGCTGAACCTGTCATCGGACATCGACCTGATCTTCGCTTACCCCGAGGGCGGCGAAACAGTGGGCGTGAAGCGCGCCCTGGATAACCAGGAATTCTTCATTCGTCTTGGTCAAAAACTGATCAAGGCCCTCGATCCGATGACCGTCGACGGATTCGTATTCCGCGTCGATATGCGTTTGCGCCCCTACGGTTCGGCCGGGGCGCTGGTGCTCAGTTTCAATGCGCTGGAGCAGTACTACCAGGATCAGGGACGCGACTGGGAACGCTACGCCATGATCAAGGCGCGGGTGGTGGCCGGCGATCAGGTGGCGGGCGCGCAATTGCTCGATATGCTGCGGCCGTTCGTCTACCGACGTTACCTGGATTTTTCCGCCATCGAAGCGCTGCGCACCATGAAGCAGCTGATCCAGCAGGAAGTGCGGCGCAAAGGTATGGCCGACAATATCAAGCTGGGCTCGGGCGGCATTCGTGAAGTGGAATTCATCGCCCAGGCGTTCCAGTTGATCCATGGCGGCCGCGACCTGAGCCTGCAGCAGCGGCCGTTGCTCAAGGTGCTGGGCACGCTGGAAGGCCAGGGCTACCTGCCGCCGGCGGTGATCGCCGAGTTGCGCAACGGTTATGAATTTCTGCGTTACACCGAACACGCGATCCAGGCGATTGCCGACCGGCAGACCCAAATGCTCCCGGACAGCCCGCAGGACCAGGCCCGCATCGCCTTTATGCTCGGCTTCCCCGATTGGGCGGCGTTTCATGAGCGCCTGATGTACTGGCGAGGTCGGGTCGACTGGCATTTCCGCCAAGTGATTGCCGATCCGGACGAAGAAGATGGCGAAGAAAGCGAGCTGGTCGTAGGCGGGGAATGGTTGCCGCTGTGGGAAGAGTCACAAGATGACGACGCGGCCTGCCGTCAGTTGGCCGACGGCGGCTTCACCGACGCGCCCAAGGCGCTCAAGGCCCTGGCCAGCCTGCGCGGCAGCCCGCAACTGCGCGCCATGCAGCGCCTGGGGCGCGAGCGCCTGGATGCATTTATCCCGCGCCTGCTGGCGCAGGCCGTTGAACACGCCAATCCGGACCTGGTGCTGGAGCGCGTGTTGCCGCTGGTTGAAGCGGTTGCGCGGCGTTCGGCCTACCTGGTGCTGCTTACGGAAAACCCCGACGCCTTGCGTCGCCTGTTGACCCTGTGCGCTGCCAGCCCGTGGATCGCCGAGCAGATCACGCGTTTCCCGTTGTTGCTCGACGAATTGCTCAACGAAGGTCGGCTGTTCAAGCCGCCGTTGGCGCCGGAACTGGCCGCCGAGCTGCGCGAACGCCTTACACGTATCCCCGAAGACGACCTTGAGCAACAGATGGAGGCCCTGCGCCACTTCAAGCTTGCGCACCGCCTGCGCGTGGCCGCTTCGGAAATTGCCGGCAGCCTGCCCTTGATGAAAGTCAGCGACTACCTGACCTGGCTCGCCGAGGCGATCCTGGAGCAAGTACTGGCCCTGGCCTGGCGCCAGACCGTGGCGCGGCACGGTTCGCCGCAGCGGCTGGATGGCACCTTGTGCGATCCTGGGTTCATCATTGTCGGTTATGGAAAAGTCGGCGGCATCGAACTGGGGCATGGTTCGGACCTGGACCTGGTGTTCATCCATGACGGCGACCCGCATGCCGAAACCGATGGCGCCAAGCCGATTGACGGTGCGCAGTTCTTTACGCGCCTGGGCCAGCGCATCATTCATTTGCTGACCACCCAGACCAACTCCGGCCAGTTGTATGAAGTGGACATGCGCCTGCGCCCGTCCGGCGCATCCGGGCTTTTGGTGAGTTCGTTGGGCGCGTTCGATCGCTATCAACACAATGAAGCCTGGACCTGGGAACATCAGGCGTTGGTCCGCGCCCGCGTGCTGGTGGGCAGCCAGGACGTCGGCCAGGCCTTCGAGCAGGTGCGGGCCAGGGTGCTGGGGCGCGAACGTGATCTGGCGAAGCTGCGCCAGGAGGTCAGCGAGATGCGCGCCAAGATGCGTGACAACCTGGGCACCAAGAGCACCGCGGCCGGCACGGGCGCCAATGCGTTCGAAGCCACGGCGCTGTTCGACCTCAAGCAGGACGCTGGAGGTATCGTCGATATTGAATTTATGGTGCAATACGCGGCTTTGGCATGGTCTGCGCAACATCCCTCGTTGCTGCGCTACACCGACAATATCCGCATTCTGGAAGGCCTGGAGCAGGTGGGGTTGATGCCCGCCGCCGATGCCCACCTGCTGCGCGAGGTCTATAAGGCCTACCGTTCCGCCGCGCATCGCCAGGCCTTGCAGAACGAGGCCGGTACGGTGGCCGGCGATCAGTTCGTCGATGAGCGGCGCCAGGTGATGCGGATCTGGCAGGAGCTGGGTCTGAGCTGAACACATTATTAGGGCGGGGAGGCATAAGCCTCCCCGCATCGTTTGTGGAAACTACATGAATATTCTGATCGTTGGGCCCAGTTGGGTCGGTGACATGGTGATGGCACAGACACTGTTCCAGTGCCTGCGCCTTCGCCATCCAGATTGCCAGATCGACGTGCTCGCCCCTGAGTGGAGTCGGCCGATCCTGGAACGCATGCCCGAAGTGCGCAAGGCCTTGAGCTTTCCGCTCGGCCACGGCGCCCTGGAGCTTGCGACCCGTCGTCGCATCGGCAAATCCCTGGCCGGCCAGTACGACCAGGCGATCCTGTTGCCCAACTCGCTCAAGTCCGCGCTGGTGCCGTACTTTGCCGGCATCCCCAAGCGCACCGGCTGGCGTGGCGAATTTCGCTATGTGCTGCTCAATGATGTGCGTACGTTGGACAAGGCACGCTACCCGCTGATGATCGAACGCTTCATGGCCCTGGCCTATGCGCCCGGTGCCGAGTTGCCCACGCCGTATCCGCGTCCGAGCCTGCGGATCGACCCGGTCACCCGCGACGCGGCGCTGGCCAAGTTCGGCCTGAGCCTGGATCGCCCGGTGCTGGCGCTGTGCCCCGGTGCCGAGTTTGGCGAGTCCAAGCGCTGGCCCTCGGAGCATTACGCCAAGGTCGCCGAGATGAAGATCCGCGAAGGCTGGCAGGTGTGGCTGTTCGGCTCGAAGAACGATCACTCGGTGGGCGAAGACATCCGCCAGCGCCTGATTCCGGGCCTGCGCGAAGAGGCGGTGAACCTCAGCGGCGACACCTCGCTGGCCGAGGCGATCGACCTGCTGTCCTGCGCCGATGCGGTGGTGTCCAACGACTCCGGCCTGATGCACGTGGCGGCCGCTTTGAATCGCCCGTTGGTGGCGGTCTACGGCTCCACTTCGCCAGGGTTTACCCCGCCGTTGGCCGATAAGGTTGAAGTGGTGCGCCTGGGCCTGGATTGCAGCCCCTGTTTTGAGCGCACCTGCCGTTTCGGCCACTACAATTGCCTGCGCCAGTTGTTGCCGCAGCCGGTCAGCGAAGCCTTGCAGCGGTTGCAGGGCGACGTGGTCGAGGTTCACTGAGTTGCGGGTACTGGTAGTCAAGACCTCATCCCTGGGCGACGTGATCCATGCCTTGCCGGCACTGACCGACGCGGCGCGGGCGATCCCCGGCATTCAATTCGACTGGGTGGTGGAAGAAGGCTTTGCCGAAATTCCCACCTGGCATCCGGCCGTGGACAAGGTGATCCCGGTGGCGATCCGCCGCTGGCGCAAAAACCTCTGGCAGACCTTCAAGAGCGGCGAATGGCGGCTTTTCAAACAGCGCATCCAGTCGACCAAGTACGACCTGGTCATTGACGCTCAAGGTCTGTTCAAAAGCGCCTGGCTGACCCGTTACGTGCGTGCGCCGGTGGCCGGCTTCGACAAGCAGTCCGCACGCGAGCCGATCGCGGCGCGCTTTTATTCCCGGCGCCTGGCGGTGGCCCGCGGGCAGCATGCCGTCGAACGTTTGCGCCAGTTGTTCGCCGTGGCCCTCGGTTATGACTTGCCCAAAGGCTTGGGCGACTACGGCCTGAGGGTCGACAAACTGCTGGGCCTGCCGCCGAAAAAACCGTTCGTGCTGCTCCTGCACGGCACCACCTGGGACACCAAGCACTGGCCCGAAGCCTACTGGCGCGAGCTGGCCGAGCGCATGGGCCGTCTGGGCGTGGACGTAAAGTTGCCATGGGGCAACGCCGCCGAAAAGGCGCGCGCCGAAAGGCTGGCCCAAGGCCTGCCGAACGCCGAAGTGCTGCCCAAGCTGAACCTGGCCGGCGTGGCCCGCGTGCTGGCCGGCGCCCGCGCCTGCGTGGCGGTGGACACCGGCCTGGGGCACTTGGCTGCAGCGTTGGATGTGCCGACCATTTCGCTGTTCGGTCCTACCAATCCGGGGCTTACCGGCGCCTATGGCAAGGCGCAGATTCACCTGGCCAGCGATTGGCCGTGCGCGCCATGCCTGCAGAAACGCTGTACCTATCAACCGACGGCCGACGACCTGCGTCGGTTCGACATCACGCGCGAGTCGCCCCTGTGCTTCACGCGCCTGAACCCTGAGCGTGTGGCAAGCCGACTGAGCACGTTGTTACTGGCTGAGGAGCTGCACTGATGCAACTGGCTTTTGTCCTGTACAAATATTTCCCCTTCGGCGGCCTGCAGCGTGACTTCATGCGCATTGCCCTGGAGTGCCAGCAGCGCGGCCACAGGATTCGTGTCTATACGCTGATCTGGGAAGGCGATATTCCGCAAGGTTTCGAAGTGCTGGTGGCGCCCGTGAAGGCGCTGGTCAACCACCGTCGCAATGAAAAGCTGCATGCCTGGATCCAGGCCGACCTGGCCAAGCGCCCGGTGGACCGCGTGGTGGGTTTCAACAAAATGCCGGGGCTGGACCTGTACTTCGCCGCCGACGGCGTATTCGAAGACAAGGCCCAGACCCTGCGCAACCCGATGTACCGCTGGTTCGGGCGCTACAAGCACTTTGCCGAATACGAGCGCGCGGTGTTCGATAAAAACGCCACGACCCGGATCATGGTGCTGTCCGAGCGTCAGCAGCAGCTGTTCACGCAGTATTACGGCACCCAGCCCGAGCGTTTTCACCTGCTGCCGCCGGGCATTTCCCGAGACCGACGCGCGCCGCCGAACGCCGGCGAGATCCGCGCCGAGTTTCGCGCCGAATTCGGCCTGGCCGAGGAAGATTTACTGCTGGTGCAGATCGGTTCTGGCTTCAAGACCAAGGGCGTCGACCGTAGCCTGAAGGCTGTGGCTGCGTTGCCTGCAAAGCTGAAGAAACGCACCCGGCTGTTTGTAATCGGCCAGGACGACCCCAAAGTATTCCAACTGCAGAGTGCCGCACTCGGCCTGGGTGACCAGGTGCAGTTCTTCAAGGGGCGCAACGATATTCCGCGTTTCCTGTTGGGCGCGGACTTGCTGATTCACCCTGCTTACAACGAAGCGGCCGGCATGGTGCTGGTCGAAGCGATAGTCGCCGGCCTGCCCGTGCTGGTGAGCCAGGTCTGCGGCTACGCGTTTTATATCGATAAGGCCCAGAGTGGCCGCGTGTTGGACGAGCCGTTCGAGCAGGCCCAGCTCAATCAATACCTGGTGGATATGCTCGACGATCCGCAGGCGCGCGCGACCTGGAGTCGCAATGGCCTGGCTTTCGCCGAGACGGCCGACCTGTTTAGCATGCCGCAGTACGCTGCGGACTTGATTCTGGCGGAGCCAAACCGATGAAGTTGATTCTTGCCGAACCCTTCAAGACCCTGTGGGCCGGACGCGATGCGTTCGCCGAGGTCGAGAAACTGCAAGGCCAGGTGTTCCGCGAGCTGGCCGCCCGTCGTACGTTGCGTACGGTGGTGGAGGGTCAACCCTATTTCGTGAAAATCCATCGCGGTATCGGCTGGGGCGAGATCCTCAAAAACCTGGTCACCGCCAAGTTGCCGGTCCTGGGCGCGGGCCAGGAGTGGCTGGCGATCCAGCGCTTGCATGAGCTGGGCGTGCCCACCATGACCGCCGTGGCTTTTGGTGAGAAGGGCAGTAATCCGGCTGATCAGCACTCGTTCATCGTTACGCGCGAGCTGACCCCGATTATCAGCCTGGAGGATTTGACCCTCGACTGGCTCAAGCAGCCGCCGGTGCCGGCGATCAAGCACGCCTTGACCGCCGAGCTGGCGCGTACGGTCGGCGCGATGCATCGTGGCGGCGTCAATCACCGTGATTGTTACCTCTGCCACTTCCTGTTGCACACCGACCGACCGATCGCCGTGGATACTCTCAAACTGTCCGTGATCGACCTGCACCGCGCCCAGGTGCGCGCGACGATCCCCATGCGCTGGCGCAACAAGGACCTGGCCGGGCTGTATTACTCCGCCCTGGACATCGGCCTGACCCGGCGCGACAAACTGCGCTTTCTCAAACATTACTTTCAGCAACCGTTGCGCCGGATCCTGGCCGAGCAAGCGGCGCTGCTGGCCGAGTTGGAGCGCATGGCCGCCAAACTCTATGCGCGCAAGCAACGTTACGGGGATGCGCTCTGATGGCGGGCTGGAACCTGGAACCGGCCTACGCCGCCCTGGCGGACGACTTCGGCAGCCTGGAGGCGGTGTTCGCGCTGCAAGGCGAACGGTTGACTCGAGACCCGTTGTCGGAAGTGATCCGGGTTGAGCGTGGCGGGGTCAATTACTACGTCAAGCGTTACTCCGGGGCGGGCAAGGGCTTGCGCCGTTACCTGGGCAAGCCGCGAGTGAAATCCGAATGGCAGAACCTCAAGCGTTTCGCCAAGTGGGGCATCCCTACCGCTGATGTAGTCGCCTGGGGCCTGGATCGCAACGGGCTGGCCTACAACCGTGGGGCGATGATTACCCGCGAATTGCCCAAGACCGAAGACCTGTCGGTTCTGGCCGAACGCAATGATGCGCGGCTCAAGGACCCCCGCTGGGTCGATGCCATCAGCCGGCAGCTCGCCGAATATACGCGCACCATGCACGATCACCGCTTCACCCATAACGACTTGAAGTGGCGCAACCTGCTGGTGGACGATCAGTGCACCCTCTACCTGATCGATTGCCCCAACGGCGATTTCTGGCGCGGTTTCTGGCTCAAGTACCGCATCACCAAGGACCTGGCCTGCCTGGACAAGGTCGCCAAATATCATCTGTCGGCCACCCAGCGCCTGCGTTTCTATATGCAATATCGACAACGCACCCACCTGACGGCGTCCGACAAACAACGAATTCGCCATGTGGTGAAGTTTTTCGAGGGACGTGAATGAGTGACTTCCTGGCGGCTGCCGACCGGGCCTTGCTGGAGCGCAACGGCCTGGCCACGTTCGACGCGTTGTGGGCCAAGCAGCTCGACGCGGTGGACGAGCCGAACACCAGCCGTGGCGGCTGGAGTAGCGTGTTTCGCCTGGAGCTGGAGGGGCAGGGTTACTACCTCAAGCGTCAGAGCAACTACCTGACGCGCAGCCTGCACCGGCCATTCGGCGAGCCGAGTTTCTCCCGCGAGTTTCGCAATATCAGTCGTTACCGCGCCCTGGGGATCCCGGCCTTGCAGGCGGCGTTCTACGGCGAGCGCAAGATGGCCGGCGAGTATCGCGCCATGCTGTTGACTCGTGCCCTCGACGGCTGGAACGACCTGGAGTCGTTGCTCGAGCAGTGGTCGTCGCTCAGCGATGTCCAGCACCGCGCGATCCTGCGGGCCTGCGGTGAATTGGCGCGCCGGCTGCACGGCGTCGGCCAGGTGCATGGCTGTTTCTACCCCAAGCATATTTTTCTGCAGGCCACCGGCGACGGTTACGCCGCGCAACTGATCGACCTGGAGAAAACCCGTCCATTGCTGTTCGGCTGGCGTGATCGCGTCAAGGATCTGGAGCCTTTGCTGCGCCGGTCCCCGCAGTGGTCCGAGGTGCAGGTGCGTCAACTGTTGGCGGCCTATCTCGAGCAGCCCGAGGACAGCGCGTTGGTCTCGACCTGGCTGCAGCGCCTCACGGCCCGGCGCAGCCATAAGGAGAAGCGCTGATGCGCCTGTCGGAGCTGAAAAACGTCGGCCGCGCGCCGAGCCTGCCGTTGACGCTGGAGCTGGCGGACGCCGCCGGCCCTGGGCAGTTGCAACTGTTGAGCCTGCTGCGCGTGTTGCCAGGCCAGCGCTACGTTGGCGCGGCGGTGTGGCGCGGGCGTGCCGTGCTGGCCAAGCTGCTGGTAGGCAGCAAGGCCGCGCGGCATTTCCAGCGTGAGCTCAGCGGCGTTCGTCTGCTGGCCGAACAGGGCCTGACCACGCCGTTGCTGCTGGCGGACGGCCTGCAGGAAGGCGAGGGAGGCTGGTTGCTGTTCGAATTCATAGAGGGCGCACAAAGCCTGGCCGACGCCTGGCAGACGGTCGAAGGTTTGCCGCCGTTGGCCGACGAACAAACCGCCGTGCTCGCTGAGGCGCTGGGCGCGATCGCACAGATGCACACCAAAGGGCTGTGGCAGGAAGACCTGCACCTGGACAACCTGCTGCGCCAGAACGGCAAACTGTACCTGATCGACGGTGCCGGGATTCGCGCCGAAGAGCCTGGCAAGCCACTGTCGCGCAACCGTGTGCTGGAAAACCTGGGCGTATTTTTCGCCCAGTTGCCCAAGAATCTTGAGCCGTTCACCGAAGAGTTGCTGGTGTACTACCTGCTGGGCAATGGTGAACACGCCTTGCCCCTGGAGGCCTTGGAAAAACAGGTGCGTAAGGTCAGTGCGTGGCGCTTGAAAGACTATCTGGACAAGGTCGGCCGTGAGTGCACGCTGTTCAGCGTGGAGCGCGGTGCCTTTGGGTTGCGCGCGATCCGTCGCGAGGAGGTGCCGGCGATGCTGCCGGTACTGGAACAGGCCGACGCCCTGCTCGAGCAGGGCCACTTGTACAAGACCGGCGGCGCCGCCAGCGTAGCCAGGGTCGAGGTGGCCGGTCGGCCGCTGGTGATCAAGCGCTACAACATCAAGGGTTTCGCCCATTGGCTCAAGCGCTTCTGGCGCCCAAGCCGCGCCTGGCATTCCTGGCGCGAAGGCAACCGTCTGGCGTTCCTCGGCATCAGCACGCCCAAGCCGCTGGCCGTGCTGGAAAAGCGTTTCCTCTGGCTGCGCAGCCGCGCGTACCTGATCACCGAATACCTGCCGGGGCCGGACATCATCGAGCGCTTCGCGCCCTTCGTTGAACACGGCGACGCACCGGAAAACGAACTGCAGGCGCTGGATCGTCTGTTCGCCGAGTTGATCCGCGAGCGCATCAGTCATGGCGATTTCAAGGGCCACAACCTGTTCTGGCACGAAGACCGCTGGGCGCTGATTGACCTTGACGCGATGTGCCAACACCGCAGCCTGGCCAGCTTCGCCCCGGCCTATGCCAAGGACCGTGCGCGATTTATGCGTAACTGGCCGCAGGACAGCGCGCTGTATCAGCTGATCGATGAGCGTTTGCCCAAGCAGCCCACCTGATCGCTTCGACGCTCAGAATTGATACTCGGCCCCGGCGCCGGCGTACCACGAACGGCCGGGCGCGGCTTCGTAGTAGCGGCCGTTGCCATCGCCGACAATGACCGAGCCCACATACTGCCGGTCCAGCACGTTATCCAGGCGCAAGGTCTGGTGGAAAGTCCAGTGCTCGACCTTCTGCTCCAAGCGCGCCCGCCAGTTGAATACGCTGTACCCCGGCGCGACGTGCTGCTGGTTGGTGTCTTCGACATAGACCTTGCTGCGGTACAGGCCTTCAATGGCGCTGCTGACCCAGTCCCGCGGTTTCCAGTTCAGCTCGGCAAATAGCGTGGTCTGCGGTACGCCGGGGAGGTAATTGCCTTTATCCACCGGGTTGCCGCCGCCCATGAAGGCGCTGTCGTAGGTGGCTTGCAGGCGGGTGTAGGCGAGGTGGGTGCTCCATTGTTCCGCCAGCTGGCTTTGCAGGCCAAGTTCGAAGCCGCGACGCAGGGTGCGGCCGGCGTTTTGATAGCTGGTGCGCCCGCCCAGGGATTGATTGACCACCAGTTCATCCTCGGTGGTGATCTGGAACACGGCGGCGTTGACCCGCGTGCTCCCCACCTGCGCCTTCAAGCCCACTTCATACTGGGTGCTGTCTGACGGCTTGAGGCCAAAGTTGAAGCCTTCGGCGTTACCCGGTGCGTAGGCCAATTCGGCCTGGGTGGGCGTTTCGAAGCCCTTGCCTGCGCTGACGTAGCCGTGCAGGTCGGGGGTGAAGGCGTACATCACGCTCATGGAAGGCGTCGTTTTTCGATAGATCTTGCGTCCGCTGGCGTCGCCATTGCTGAGGAATTGATCGTCGACGTCCATCTCCATGCTGCTATGGCGCACACCTGCTTGCAGGGTCCAGCGATCAAGGGCCCAATTGGCTTGCAGGTAGGGATCAAGGCTGCGCGCCGTGTCGACTTCGTCACGACGTAACTGGCCTTTTACGCCCAGCGTGTTGCCGCTGTAGTTCTGGTAGCCGTGGCGGCTGTCCTGGCTCTGGTCGAAATCCAGCCCGCCGATAATCATCAACTCCCCCGGCGCGCTGTCAATGGGCTGCATCCAGCGCGCGCCGGCGCCGTAGAACTGGCGATCGAATTGCACGACGCCGCCGCCCCGCTCATTGGCGGGCGTGCCTTTGGGGATCGACAGGTACTGAATGACGCTGCGCCGCCCCGTATACGCATTCACCTGCAGCGTCGCGTCACCCACATACCGCTCGTAGTTCATCCCCACTTGCTGGTGGTCGATGCTTTTTCGCGTGTTGTACGTCAGGGCGTTGGCGCTCACTGAGCGTGGATCGGCTTTGTAGGCGGCCCACGTCTGCCCCAGCGGGTCCTGGGTGCCGTTCTGCTCCAGGCTGCTGTAGATCAGTGCCAGCTTGCTGTCATCGTCCGGGTGAAGGTTGAGCTTGGCGAAGGTCTGGTCGCGACGGGCGCTGCTGTGGTCGCGGTAGCCGTCGGTGTCCATGCGCGAGGCATCCAGCACGAAGCCGGCGCCATGGGTGGCGCCTTCTGCGGTGAGGTGGTTCTTGTTCAGGCCGTCGCTGCCCACCAGGGTTTCGGCGCCGATACGCGGCGCGCCTTCGCCTTCACGCGAGAACATCTGAATCACACCGCCGGCGTTGCTGCCGTACAAGGTCGCGGCCGGTCCGCGCAGCACTTCAATGCGTTCGGCGGTATCCAGGTTGAACGTGGCGGCCTGGCCCTGGCCGTCCGGGGTGCTGGCGGGGATGCCGTCGGCAAACAACTTGATCCCGCGTACGCCAAACGCCGAACGGGCGCCAAAGCCACGGGACGAAATCTGCAGGTCCTGCGCGTAATTCTGACGGTTCTGGACCACCAGTCCGGGCACGCGCGCCAAGGCTTCGGAGGCGTTGATGCCCAGTTGGCCGTCGCTGATCTGGTCGCGGTCGATTGCGTCCACTGAGTAAGGCAGGTCGAAGGTCGGGCTGGCGCTGCGTGAACCGGTGACGACGCTGGGGTCGAGTATCAGGGGCGCGTCTTCCGCGCCTGCGGTGTCACATAGGGCCAACAGGCCGGGCAGCAAGAGGGTGAGGCGGGTGAGGTGGTTCATCAATCGGCCGAATTCCGTGGCGCTTAGGGTGTAAACGCGCAAAAAGGCGCGAGTTTAGTGGCTCGCGCAGCTTTTATCATTTCGGAATCAGCCTACGCTGCAAATCGGCATTCCCACGCTGGGCCTCCAGGGGCGTCGATGTTAGCGTGGCACGCTTCGTTAATGGCAAGCAAAAGGAGCGGTTTGTGAAGACTCTGTCCTGCGTCTTATGGTTGCCTGTGCTGCTGGCGCTGGCCGGTTGCGGCACGATCAACACCGTGTTCCGCCCCGACGCCGTGACCAGCCAGAATCTCAAGGATTCGCGCAGCCACTGCGACAACGTACCGCGCATTTACAGCGGTGTAATCTATGGGTTCTGTACGCTCAATGGCGAGCCCAAGCCTGAAAAAAGCCTGAACGACCAAAGCCTGTCGGACCATGCCGGTAACGCTTTTCCGATCATCGCCATCGAGTTCGTGGCGTCCGGCGTACTGGACACATTGGCACTGCCTTATACGATCTATCGCCAGAACAAGGATGGCAGCATCGAGATCTACCGCTAGGCCCACTTGCCGCTTGCCGCTAACAGCTTCCCACTGCTTTTAAGCTATAATCCCGCCCTTTAGCTGTTTCCCGCCTGGGCGGGAAGCGCACTTTTTTCAGGCGCAACCCGCCTGCATGCAGACTAAAAGAGGCTAGACCCCTGTGGCATTGACGATTCTTGGCCTGTCCGGCGCCCTTAGCCATGATCCTTCCGCAGCCCTGTATATCGACGGCAAGCTGATCGCGGCCGCCGAAGAAGAGCGCTTCGTACGCGACAAACATGCAAAGAACCGCATGCCCTACGAGTCGGCGAAGTTCTGCCTGGAGCAGGCCGGCATCAAGCCTTCGGACGTTGACGTGGTGGCGATCCCGTTCGCCCCGATCAGCCTGTTCGGCGAGGCGCGCTGGCACTATGCCAAGCGTTACTGGTACGCCCCGGACCGCGCGCTCGACGCGATCCTGATGGGCAATCGTCGCTACAAGCGCTATCGCAACAAGATCGTATGGTGCCTGGAGCAACTGGGCTTCGATCCCAAGAAGATCAAGATCGAGCCGGTCGAGCATCACCTTGCCCACGCCTCCAGTGCCTACCACTGCTCCGGCTTCCAGGAAAAAACCGCGATCCTCGGTATCGACGGTAAAGGCGAGTACGCCACCACGTTCTTCGGCTACGGCGAGAACGGCAAGATCCACAAAATCAAAGAATTCTACGACCCGGACTCCCTCGGCGGCCTGTACGGCGCGATCACCGAGTTCCTCGGTTTCGAAATGCTCGACGGCGAGTTCAAGGTCATGGGCATGGCGCCGTATGGCGATGCCAGCAAGTACGACTTCTCGCGCCTGGCCTCGTTTGAAAACGGCGAGCTGGTGATCAACACCGACTACGCCAACGTGATCGGCCTGCGTCGCTACAAAGAGAAGGGCAAGGGCTTCTACTTCTCGCCGAAACTGATCGAGTGGCTGGGCCCCAAGCGCGAAGGCGATATCGCCGACGAGCCATACATCCACTACGCCGCCAGCATGCAGGCGCTGTTTGAAAAGCTGGCCTTGCAGATGATCGACCACTATCTGGGCGACATTCTGAAGGACACCGGCAAGCTGGCCTTCGCCGGTGGCTGTGCGCTGAACGTCAAGCTGAACCAGAAAATCATCGCCCGTGACGACGTCAAAGAGCTGTTCGTGCAGCCGGCGTCCGGCGATGCCGGCACCGCTGTCGGTGCGGCCGCCTATGTGTCCCACGCCCGTGGTGTGCCGGTGGAGAAGATGGAGCACGTCTACCTCGGCCCGTCCTACAGCAACGAAGACGTGATTGCCGCGTGCGCCAAGCACGAGAGCAAGCCGAACTGGCGCAAGATCGAGAACATGCCGCAGCGCATCGCCAGAATCATGGTCGACGGCAACCCGGTGGCCTGGTTCCAGGGCCGCATGGAGTTTGGCCCGCGTGCGCTGGGCGGTCGTTCGATCATCGGTTGCCCGAGCGCCACCGGCGTGGCCGACCGCATCAACCACCAGATCAAGTTCCGCGAGCGCTGGAGGCCTTTCTGCCCGTCGATGCTCGACACCGTAGCCCCGCAGATGATCAAGGTCGATCACCCGGCGCCGTTCATGACCTTCACTTTTGAAGTGGCCGAAGAATGGAAAACCCGGGTGCCGGAAGTGGTCCATGAAGATGGCACCTCGCGCGCCCAAGTGCTCAAACGTGAGTACAACCCGCGCTACTACGACATGATGAAAGAGCTGGAAGTCCTCACCGGTAACGGTGTGTCGTTGAACACCTCGCTCAACCGCCGTGGCGAAGCGATGATCTGCTCGCCCACCGACGCGCTGAACATGTTCTTCGGCTCCGACCTGCAGTACCTGATCATGGAAGACATCCTGGTGGTCAAGGATGGCGTGGACCCTTATGACGCTGTGGTCTAAATGCTGAATCGCTTCCAGGCATGGCGTGAACGTGGCGGCTGGCAGCCTGTAGAGGCTGAGGTTTACGCCCAGGCCTGGCAGCGCTTCGGTGGCAGCGTGGCGACTCACCCGCAGGTGGTCGAGCGTCTGGCCGGCCTGGCGCGGATTCCGGTGCGCTACCTGGGGTGGGAACAGGACGGCGAACTCAAGGGGGCGATTGCCACGTGGGGGCGCGACCTGGCGCTGTCCAAGGACGTGCTCAAGCGCAACGGCAAGAAGGCCTTGTTCGACCTGGGCAATGCCGAGATCATCCTGCCGATTGCCGCCGATGCCCAGTTGCCGGTGCGCCATCGCGGGCGCTATCTGTCGGCCTTGAATGAAGGGCGGGTGGGTACCCTCAAGCCCCAGGCCGAACAATTGGCCATGGCGCGCACCCCTGAAGACTTGTCGAAAAAGTTTCGCTACAACCAGCGTCGCGAATTGCGCCTGCTGGAAGAAGCGGGCGGTGTGGTGCGCGCGGTCAGCGAGTTCTCCAGCGTGGAGCTGGCGGCGATTTATTGCGACCTGTTCCAGCGCCGCTGGGGGTTTCCGGCGGCAGGCGCGGCGCGCTTGGCTGAGGTGCTGGAGTTGCTCAAGGAGTTCCTGTTCGGCTCGGTGCTGTTTCTCAATGACGCCCCGATCGCCGTGCAATTGGTGTATCAGGTGCAGTCTCGCGAGTGGTTCAGTGCCGAGTACGTCAACGGCGGCGTCGACCCGCAAACCCGTGCGTTCAGCCCCGGCAGCGTGCTGAGTTTTCTCAATACCCAGAGTGCCTGGGAGCAGGCGCGTGCGGCGGATAAGTCACTGCGCTTTTCCTTCGGTCGCGCCGACCGTGAATACAAGGAGCGCTGGTGCAATCCGGTGCCGGTGTTCAGCCTATGACTCGCAAGCAGCAACTGCTCAAGCGCCATCGGCGCAACAAGCGCATCGCGCTGCTGGTCAGTTTGCTGATACTGGTCGCGACCGGCTTACTGGTGGCCTGGTGGTTGCCGTTGATCCTCGCAGTGCTGCTGTGGATGGCTCATGAGGCCTGGTTTTCCGACCACCTGTTTTACTCGCCCAAAGACAACTATGAATACGCGTTTCCCGCCGGCAGCGAACAGCCTGGCTTGCGCCTGGAGGCGGGACGCTTGCTGCTGGATACACCGCTGGACGCGGACGACACGCTGATTGTCGGTATTGAACTGCGAAGCTCATGGCTTGGGCGTTTCTGCGATCCGGCGGTGGAGCTGCTGGGCCTGGATGCGCCGGATCGCCAAGCCTTCGAGCGTGGGGTCGGTGGGCGTCGTTATCTGAATCTGACCGGCGCCGCCGAAGCATTGGCCGCGGGCAGGGTAAAATTGCGCGGCCGGTTTTGTCGGATCAAAGGGCAGCCTGTGCTGTGGCGCTTGCGCCAGCCGGACTATCGCCAGCAACGGGTCATGGTGATCGCGCCGCACGCCGACGATGCTGAGCTGGCGGCGTTCAGTCTTTACAGTCAGGCGGCCGAAAGCTGGATCGTGACCCTGACCGCAGGTGAGATCGAAGCCGAACATTATCAACGCATGGGCCTGCCCAAAGCTGAGGCTGCGCGTCTGAAAGGGCGCTTGCGCGCCTGGGACAGCATTGCCGTGCCACGCTGGGCTGGCGTGCCGGAGGCGCAGTGTGTGCAGCTGGGTTACTTCTGTATGCAGCTGCAGGCAATGCAGGCCGCGCCGGACCGACCCCAGGCCTCGCGCGAGGCCGAGTTGAGCGATACGCGGCTGTTTCGCCAGTTCAACGGTTTCGCGCTGCCCGGCGATGTGGACGGCGCGCCGACCTGGCACAACCTGGTTGCCGATCTGCGCGCGCTGCTGCTCAAGGCGCGGCCACAGGTGATCGTGCTGCCGACGCCCTTGCTGGATCCCCACGCCGATCATATCTGTGCCCATGCCGCGGTACTTGAAGCCTTGCAAGGGCTGGAATGGCGACCCGACACATTGCTCGGCTACGCCAATCACCTGCATGATAACGACCGCTGGCCCATGGGGGACTCCGGCACCGGAGTCGCACTGCCGCCGCATTTTGATTCGGCAGCTGAGCTTGTGCCCTGCTGTGTTGCGCTGACCTTGAGTCAGCAGCGGGACAAGGCCATGGCGTTGGGCATGATGCACGACCTGCAGCCGCGAGCACCGTTCAAGCGCCGCGTGCGCAAGTGGTTGCAGCAGGTTCTGGCGGGCCGTGGTCCATCGCCCTATGGCGAAAATGAATTCTTTCGCAAGGCCGTGCGTCGTCACGAGCTGTTGTGGGTCCTGAGGCAGGACTGAAATCCCATTGAAGGCAGGCCGGGCCTGTCGCTCCTTTTTACCGGGCCGTGTGCCCGTAGCCAGATCGCTGCATGGAGAGTTATGAAGCCGCGTTTCAAGGTTTTGCAGTTACAGCCGGACTACAACGTCAAGACCCATGACTTCGCCGACCTGGGTGAGCAGATCGTCAAATCGCTGCCGGTTGAGCGTTTCGAGGTGACATCCGGCTTTCTCAGCGGGCGCCCGCTGCCCGGCCAACCCCTCAGCGTCGCCGAGCACTCACATTATTTCGAGCTGCCGGAAAAGTCCCTCAAGGGCATTCGCTTTGGCGCCATGTGGCAGATCTACAAGTACTGCCGCGAGCAGAAATTCGATGTGGTCATCTGTAACCGCTTTAAATCGGTGAACATGATGCTATCGCTCAACCGCTGGTTGAAGATCCCGCTGTGTATCGGCATCTCCCATGGTTTTGGCGAATACGCGCGCGGTTATCGTCGACGTCAGACTCGGCGCTGGGTCAGCCCGGCCTGGCGCTTTGTCGGTGTGTCGGAGGCGGTGAAGGACTACCTGGTCGGCCTCGACTGCGGGTTCACGCGGGAAAACACCACCTACGTGACCAACGCCATCGACATTCCTCAGGCAGAAGCGTTGCAGTTGTCCCGCGAGGACGCGCGCAAGGCCCTGGGCCTGCCAATGGATGCGCGGATGATCGGTGCATTGGGCCGCCTGGTGCCGATCAAAGGCCACACCCATTTGCTGCAAGCGTTCGCCACGCTCAAGGACAAATACCCTCAAGCGCAGGTCGGAATCATCGGCTCCGGTCGTGCCGAAGCCGATCTGCGTGCGGACATCGAGCGCCTGGGTCTGACCGGCCGCGCGCACTTGCTGGGCTTTCGCGAAGACGGCATGAAATACGTGCGCGGCTTCGACATCTGGACCATGCCATCGCTGTTCGAAGGCCTGGGCCTGGCGCTGCTGGAAGGCATGAGCGGTCATTTGCCGGTGATTGCCTCCAATGGCCCTGCGATGCTGCCCTTGGTACAGGGCGCGGGTGGCCTGTCCCATGACCCCGGCAATGTCGAACAGTTGGCCGCGGCCCTGGATACCTATCTGGCGCTGAGCGATGAGCAGTTGCGTGCCAAGGGTGAAGAGGTGTTCCGCTACCTGCAAGCCAACCACACGCTTGATGAATTCAAGCACAAGTACCTGACTCTGATTGAAACCGGTTTGCGTGAAGTAGGTAGAGCATGAATCAGCCACAACCCCTGGTCTCGGTGATCATCGCGTCCTACAACCACGGCCGGTATATCGAAGAAAGCATTCTCAGCGTACTGGGGCAAACGTATCCCAATATCGAATTACTGGTGGTGGACGACGGCTCCAAGGATGACAGCGTCGAGCGTATCCGGCGTTTGCAGGCCGAGCACGGTTTTGACTTTCAGGTGCAACAGAATCAGGGGCTCAGTGCCACCCTCAATGGTGCGATCGCGCGCGCGAAAGGGAGCCTGATCGCACCGTTCGGTTCGGATGACATCATGCTGCCCGATCGTATCGCGACCCAGGTAGCGTACATGGAGGGCAAGCCAACGGTGGGGATGTGCGCCGGCAACATCGAGCTGATCGACGGCGACGGTAATCTGCACCCTGAGAAGAAACAACGTCGCGACGTGCCATTTCGCCGTCTCGACTTCGATGACATCTTCATGGATCGCAAGCCTTTCCCACCGGCGCCGACCATGCTGATTCGCCGTGAAGTGCTGGAGCAGGTCGGAGGTTTTGACCCGCAGATTCCTCTGGAAGACCTGCTGATCCAATTGAAAATCACAGCGGCGGGCTACACCATCGACGCCCTCGACCAGGTGATGGCGCGCTATCGGCAGCACGCGAGCAATACCTACAAAAACCACCGCTACATGATTCAGAACATTCTCAAGACCTATGCCAAGTTCAGCGAACACCCGGCCTATGACGCGGTGCGCTACAACTTCCTGAACTCGATGTTCCTCAAGACAGCCGACCGTGATCGGCCACTGGCGAAGGAAATCCTCAGGCAGATCCCGCTGAAGTTCTGGGGGCGCAAGACTTTGCGCGGCCTGGTGAGGTTGTATCTGCTGCCGCTCAAGCACTGAGCGGGCAGGCGGTGAAAAAGGCGACTATCAGCAGTGATAGTCGCCTTTTTTATCAGGTGGCGGGATGGGCCAACGCCAGGACCTGCTCGCGGATCTTATTGGTGGCGCCCTGGCTGGCAATGCAGGCATAACCTTTGGCCAACTGTTCGAAGTGGGTCTCGAACAACCAGGCGCGATCCTGCGGGTAGCGCTGCATATGGCGCAGGTTGCGTTGGCGCAAGGTGTTGCGCAGCGGCGACGGAAAGATGCGCAGGTCGGCGATATCAATCAGGCCGAACTCGCCGTCATCCATCAGCAGCACATTGCCCAGGTGCAGCGACCGGAAGTACACACCGCGTTCATGCAGCTGGGCCATGAACTGGCCAAAGCGTTCGATCAGTGACTCGCGCAGGCTGCTGTCCAGGCTTTGCAGGGCCTGGCGCAGGGTCAGGCCAGGCAGCGGCGAGTAAACGACCGCGCTGCTGCCATCACGCATTCCATACAGGGCAAGGATCTGCGGCGTGGGGATACCCAGGGTGCGCAGGCGCTCGGCGTTGTTCGCAAATCGTTCAGAGTAGGGGTTGAAGCTGCCCGAGGTGTACCAGCGGCGCGGGCGGAAAACCTTGAGGAAGCGCCCGTCGGACAACCGCAGCACTTTCGGGCCCAGGCCATCGGCTTCTATGACATGGGCATCGCTGCACAGTTGCTCGAACGCTTCTGGCTTGAGCGGCTGAGCCGACCTGTCCAGCACGCTGCGACGACGTTGGGCGATGCTCAGGCCGGCGATGATTGCCAATGGAATCCACAACAGGAACCAGTGCTCCTTGGGGCGCGACAAAATCCCACCGCCTTCGGTCAGGCCGGCGCCGATGCCGTAGGCGAGCAGCGATGACGCCAGGATGAACAGCGGCTGCGCCCGTTCCTTGAGACTCTTGTACAGGCCCCAGCCGAGCATGAAGATCCAGGGGATAAAGCCGATGATGCCCACGTAATACAGCACGCCCAAGGCAAAGCTGTGGGGCTCGCGCAGTTGATAACCGTCGGCCAGTGTCAGGTACAGCTCGGAGTCGTAGCTGTGGCCGATCCAGGGATGTTCGGCGATGAGCTTGAGCGACATGTCCCACAGCACAAGGCGGAATGAGCTGCCACGGGTGGTGATGATCTCGGGGTAGAACAGCAGCGCCGCAGCGCCAGCGAGCAGTGCGATGATCAACAGCGCAGCGCGGCGGTTACGGCTGATGAAGATTATCCAGAGGATGCTCAGGGTCAACGCCACCATGGGTGTGCGTGAGCCCGTGGCGATGACCGCGGCGGTCATGATCGCCAGGGCGGGCACGCTGAACCACAGCACGTGCAGGCGTTGGGTGGTAACGCAGACATATAGCCAGTAAACGCAGAAAAACCCGAATACGTGGGAGCTGAGCAATGGGTTGTCGAGAGCGCCGCGCCCGCCGATCATGCGCATCCCGGGCTCGTAGGCCTGGATGAATACCACCAGGTTGCATGCGCACACCACCAATGCGATCACCGCCGCACTGAAGAAAATCGGCTTGAACAGTTCATGGCGGTAATGCAGCAATAACCCGCAACCGGCGAACAGCATGAACGTGTGCAGGGGGCGCTTGAACAAGTCGGTGTCGGGATGGTGCTCCGGGCTCCAAAGCAGACTGATCAGCGCCCAGGCGGAAAACAGCAGAAACGCGATCGCCAGCGGCTCGCGCAACAGCTCCTTGATTTCCCTGGGGCGCAGGCACAGCAGCAGCAAGGTCGGCGCGCTGAAAAGACCGTAGTAGAACTTGTGCAGCACATTGCGGTTGGTCACAAAGAACAGCGCACTCAGAAGCAACAACAAGCCTATGGGCAGAATCCAGAGGACCAGGAAGTCGAAGACGCGATTTTTGCCATAACTGAGGCGATTGGAGTGCATATAAAAAGCCATTCCAGAAAGAGAAAGCCGACCATCTTAAGGTAGTGGCATTATAATGTCGCTGGTTGTGGCCAGCCCGGCATTGGGTCATGCCGGGTGCAAGTACAACAGAGAAGCTGTGCTAAAGTCAGCCTCCTTTTTTAAAACGCCGCGTGATATGACCGATTCCAGTCCGAGCGCAAGCCCTTCGAGCTTGAAAATATACTTCCGTCTGCTCAGTTATGTGAGGCCCTACGCGGGCTTGTTCGCGCTGAGTATCCTCGGATTTCTGATTTTCGCGTCGACCCAGCCGATGCTGGGTTACATCCTCAAATACTTTGTCGACGGCCTGTCCAACCCTGAGGCCGTGCTTTTCCCCAGCGTGCCGTACCTGCGCGACTTGCAGTTGCTGCAAGCCGTGCCCTTGCTGATCATCCTGATCGCCGCCTGGCAGGGCCTGGGTTCGTTCCTGGGCAACTACCTGCTGGCCAAGGTCTCCCTGGGCCTGGTCCACGACCTGCGCGTGCAGTTGTTCAATAACCTGCTGACGCTGCCCAACCGCTATTTCGACAATCACAATTCCGGGCATCTGATTTCACGTATCACCTTCAACGTGACCATGGTCACGGGCGCTGCGACCGATGCGATCAAGGTTGTGATCCGTGAAGGCATGACGGTGATCTTCCTGTTTGCCTCGCTGCTGTTCATGAACTGGCGCCTGACGCTGGTGATGATCGCCATCCTGCCGTTGATTGCGGTGATGGTCAGCACGGCGAGCAAGAAATTTCGCAAGCAGAGCAAGAAGATTCAGGTGGCGATGGGCGATGTGACTCACGTGGCTTCGGAAACCATCCAGGGCTACCGCGTGGTGCGCAGCTTCGGCGGCGAGGTGTATGAAGAAAAACGCTTCCTCAAGGCCAGCCAGAGCAACACCAACAAACAGTTGCGCATGACACGCACCGGGGCAATCTACACGCCGGCGCTGCAACTGGTGATCTACACCGCGATGGCGGTGCTGATGTTCCTGGTCCTCTATCTTCGTGGCGATGCATCGGCCGGTGACATGGTGGCCTACATCACGCTGGCCGGTCTGTTGCCCAAGCCGATCCGCCAGCTCTCGGAAGTCAGCTCGACGATCCAGAAGGGTGTAGCGGGCGCCGAAAGCATTTTCGAACAGCTGGACGAAGAGGTCGAAATCGACCACGGCACGATCGAGCGCGACAAGGTCAGCGGGCGCCTCGACGTGCGCAACCTGAACTTCACCTACCCAGGCACCGAACGTCATGTGCTCAAGGACATCAGCTTTACCGCCGAGCCTGGGCAGATGATCGCGCTGGTGGGGCGCTCGGGCAGCGGCAAGTCGACCCTGGCCAGTCTGATCCCGCGTTTCTATCACCATGAAAGTGGCGAAATCCTGCTCGACGGTATCGAGATTGAACACTACAAGCTGCTCAACCTGCGCAAGCATATTGCCCAGGTGACCCAGCACGTGACTTTGTTCAGCGATACCGTGACCAACAACATCGCCTACGGCGACCTGGCCGGCGCCCCCCGCGCGGACGTCGAAGCCGCCGCGGCGGATGCCAACGCCAAGGACTTCATCGATCAGTTGCCCAAGGGTTTCGATACCCAGGTCGGCGAAAACGGTGTGCTGTTGTCCGGTGGCCAGCGCCAACGCCTGGCGATTGCCCGCGCGCTGCTCAAGAATGCGCCGTTGCTGATCCTCGACGAGGCCACCTCGGCGTTGGATACCGAGTCCGAGCGCCACATTCAGGCGGCGCTGGACAAGGTCATGCAGGGCCGCACCACCCTGGTGATCGCGCATCGCTTGTCCACCATCGAAAAGGCCGACCTGATCCTGGTGATGGACGATGGCCGAATTGTCGAGCGTGGTACGCACAGCGAACTCCTGGCACAGAACGGCTACTACGCCCGCCTGCATGCCATGGGCCTGGATGCACCGATTGCCGCCGACATTACCTGAACCTTGTGTGGGAGCCGGCGACCGGCTCCCACATTGCAAAACCCTCCCGCAAACCTCCTGTAACCCTGTGCTAATATCGCGCCCCTGTTCATTTTGTATGTGGGTTGCTCCATGAAGTTGTCCATGCCGCGATTCGATCAAGCCCCCGTCTTGGTGGTCGGCGATGTCATGCTCGACCGTTACTGGCATGGTGGTACCTCACGGATTTCCCCTGAGGCGCCGGTGCCGGTCGTCAAGGTCGAGCAAATCGAAGACCGCCCGGGCGGCGCTGCCAACGTCGCCCTCAATATCGCCGCGCTCGGCGCGCCGGCCTCCCTGGTCGGCGTGACCGGCGACGACGAAGCCGCCGACAGCCTGGCCAACAGCCTGCGCGGCGCCGGCGTGCGCGCGTTGTTTCAGCGCATCGCCCATCAGCCCACCATCGTCAAATTGCGAGTGATGAGTCGTCATCAGCAATTGCTGCGGATCGATTTCGAAGAACCCTTCGCCACCGATGCACTGGCTCTCAGCGACCAGGTCGACGAGTTGCTTGAAGGCATCAAGGTGCTGGTGCTGTCCGACTACGGCAAAGGTGCATTGAAGAACCATCAGATGCTGATCCAGGCCGCGAAGGCCAGGGGCATTCCGGTGCTGGCCGATCCCAAGGGCAAGGACTTCTCGATTTACCGGGGCGCCAGCCTGATCACGCCGAACCTCAGCGAGTTCGAAACCATCGTCGGCGGTTGCGCCGATGAGCACGAACTGGTCAGCAAAGGTGCGGCGCTGATGGCTGACCTGGACCTGGGGGCCTTGCTGGTCACCCGTGGCGAGCACGGCATGACGCTATTGCGCCCCGGCCACCCGGCCATGCACCTGCCGGCGCGGGCCCGTGAAGTGTTCGATGTCACCGGCGCAGGCGATACCGTGATTTCCACATTGGCCGCCTCCATTGCTGCCGGCGAAGAGCTGCCGCACGCGGTGGCACTGGCCAACCTGGCGGCGGGCATCGTAGTCGGCAAATTGGGTACCGCTGCGATCAGTGCGCCTGAGTTGCGCCGCGCCATCCAGCGTTCCGAAGGCTCGGAACGTGGTGTGCTGAGCCTTGAGCAATTGCTGCTGGCGATTGACGATGCCCGTGCCCATAACGAGAGCATCGTGTTCACCAACGGTTGCTTCGACATCCTGCATGCCGGCCACGTGACTTACCTGGAGCAGGCGCGCGCCCAAGGCGATCGCTTGATCGTCGCGGTCAACGACGATGCCTCGGTCAGCCGCCTCAAAGGCCCAGGCCGCCCGATCAACAGCGTCGACCGGCGCATGGCGGTCCTGGCGGGTCTGGGCGCGGTGGACTGGGTCATCAGCTTTCCCGAGGGGACCCCGGAAAACCTGTTGGCCCAGGTTAAGCCGGATGTGCTTGTCAAAGGCGGAGACTACTCGGTCGACCAGGTGGTAGGTGCCGATATCGTCAGCGCCTACGGCGGCACGGTCAAAGTGCTGGGCCTGGTCGAAAACAGCTCGACCACGGCGATTGTTGAAAAAATCCGCAACAATGAGTGACGCTGGTAAGCGGGCCTGATCGCTGTCAGGCCTGCTTGCCAGGGCTCACGCCTGGTTCAGGTGGCTCGTTTCTTCTTCGGCACGATCTTGCGCAGCATCTGCCGCGCTCGGCCGGTCAAGCGCTTCAATTTCGATTCTTTCTCAGGCTCAGCCAGCCCCTGTTGGCGCAGCCAGTCCTTCCAGCGAATCCGCTCTTCACGCACCACCCAGCCTTCCTGCTGGGCGAAGCTTTCCGCCAGGTACAGGCCCCGTGTGCTGGCCGGGTACAGCTGATCCTTCTTGACCGTATACAACTCGGCCAGCGGCTGGCCGTCCTTGAGCGGCATCAGGTACAGGTCCGGGCGCTGGCGATCCAGGCGTGCCACCAACTGGTCGCCTTCCAGACGCTCGTCCACGTGGAACAGGCTCAAGGACTTGGCTTCCTTCGGAACTTCCAGGCGCAGGTCGTAAATCAATTGCAGCGAGGCCGTCGGCAAATGCACGTAGGCTCGCGGCCGCTCGATCAACTGAGTGGTCGCGCAGCGTACCGGGCGCGCGGCGCCGGACAGCGGGCTGAGGCGAAACGGCAGGGCTTCGCGGTAATGCAGGGCGGTGGCGTAGGGCGCCGGCAGCCACGTCTCGTTGAAGCGCCCGCCGAGCCAGCCTTCGGGGGTCTCAAGCAGGCATTCCTCGGCGATTTCCTGAATGGCGGTGTGCAGCGGCAGGTTCAATTCGTGGGCGGGGACGTAGCCGGAAATCAGCTTGAGCACCACGTCGCCACGGTCCTGGCGACGTTGGCGCACCAGCACCCAGTAATCACGGTTTTGCCAATGGAGGGTCAGGCGCACCGACACCCCGAGGTTGGCCAGCTCCACGGCGAAGCGCTCGGCATCCGGCACTTCCACCGGTTTGCGCCGTTGCAGCGTCTGGGCGAAGTTGAGCGGCATGCCGACGCTCTGGTAGCTCAGACCTTCGGGTGTGGCTTCGACGTGAAGCGGCAGTGTCTTGAAGTTGCTGGGGTTTTTTCTTATGAGCGTGCGCGGCATGTCGGCTCCTTCTTGCGACGGCGTCGCCGCGTCGGCGGCATCAGAGTTGACGAATGACCTGGGCAGCGGTCGCCACGTTATGGGCCAGGTGCAGCGGGTTGATGGTCCCGACAATAGCACTGGCGACGCCCGGTTGCGCAAACAACAAGGTGAAACTGGCGCGAATTGGATCCATTCCTGGCGCCAGGCACACGTGACCGCTGGCCAGGGCCTTTTTGACCAGGATGCCTTTGCCGTGGGCCGCCGCATAATCAATGACGGCTTTCTCGGCCTGTTCGTTCAGATTGTAGGTAACCATCGCGCAGTCCCCCTGTTCCAGAGCCTGCACGCCGCCTTCGACGGTTTTGCCGGAGAAGCCGAAACCGCGAATCTTGCCCTCGTGCTTGAGCTGCGCCAGCGTCTGGTACACCTCGCAGTCGTTGAGGATGTGCAAGTCGTTGCCGTCCGAATGCACCAAAACCAGGTCGATAAAATCCGTTTCAAGTCGTTTCAAACTACGTTCTATCGACAGGCGTGTATGGGCGGCGCTGAAATCGTGACGCGACACGCCCGACTCGAATTCTTCGCCCACCTTGCTGACGATCACCCACTCCTGACGCTGGCCGCGCAACAACGGCCCCAGGCGTTCTTCGCTCATGCCGTAGGCTGGTGCGGTGTCGATCAGGTTGATGCCCAATTCCCGGGCCTGGCGCAGCAGCATGCGCGCCTCGTCGTCGGCGGGGATCTGGAAACCATTGGGGTATTTCACCCCTTGGTCGCGACCCAGCTTGACGGTGCCCAGGCCCAGCGGCGAGACGAGCAGGCCGGTGCTGCCCAGCGGGCGATGCAGGTCGTGCAGGGTAGGCAGGCTCATGGCAACAGGGTCTCCCAGACGGGCACGCCGAGGGCGGGCTTGGGCAGTTCCGGCAGCGGTTGCGTGGCGCCAGGCTGAATGCCGTCGCGTTCCAGGCTGTGCAGCACGCGATCGGCGAAGTCCGGCGCCAGGGCCAGTTTGGTTGGCCAGCCCACCAGCAGGCGGCCCTGCTCGGCGAGGAAGGCGTTGTCGGGGCGGCTCAGGCCCGACTGCAGGGGCTCGGCGCGATCGACACGCAGGGTGGCCCAGCGGGTCTGGCTCATGTCGATCCAGGGCAGCAGGTGTGCCAGCTCTTGCTGCGCGGTGGCGATCTGTGCCTCTGGTGTGCGCGCCACGCCATCGGCTTCGGCGATGTCGCCGCCCATGTACCAGACCCATTCGCCATTGGCGGCCGGGTGCGTGGTGATGGTCAGGCGCGGCTTGGTGCCACCGCCCAGGCAGTGAGCGTACAGCGGCTTCAGGCCGGGGCCTTTGGCGAGGATCATGTGCAGCGCCCGCTTCTGCATGGCCGGCTGGCTCAGGCCCAGGGCGCTGAGCAAGTCTGCGGTGCCGGCGCCGGCGCTCAACACGATGCGTTGGGCGCGAATCTCGCGGCCGTCCACTTTCAAGCCCACCAGGCTGTCGCCGTCCAGCAGCGGTTCAATGTGCTGCCCGGCGAGCAGGCTGTCACCGGCCAGCTGCGCGAGGCGCTCGATGACGCTGGGTACGTCCACTACCAGTTCGGCCAGGCGGTAGACCTTGCCCTTGAAGCGTTTGTCTTGCAAAGCCGGCGGCAACTCGTCGCCCTTGACCTGATCCACCCGGCCACGTACGGCCTTGCTGGCGAAGAAACTGGTGAGGTTGCCGGCGAGTGTGCCGGGGGACCACAGGTAGTGGGCCTGGGACAGCACGCGCACGCCGGACAGGTCCAGCTCGCCGTCGCCGGCCAGAGCTTCGCGCCAGCGGCGCGGCATGTCGGCGATGGCTTCGGAGGCGCCGGTGAGGGCGCCGTGCAACGCATACTTGGCGCCGCCGTGAATGATCCCCTGGGACTTGACGCTTTGTCCGCCACCGAGGGTGGCGCTCTCCACCAGCACCGTGGCGAATCCCTGGCCGCGCAGGCGCGCGTTGAGCCAGAGGCCGGCAACCCCGGCGCCGACAATCAGAACGTCGGTGGAAATAGGCATGCGCGCGGGACCTCTGCGTTGGAAATGGGCGCGTAGTATAGCGCGCAGTGCCCCGTTATCAGTGCGACACGTTGGCCGCGGCTCAATGCCCTGCGGTTTTGGAGAACAACTGAATCACCACCACTCCCAGCACAATCAAGCCCATGCCCAGCATCGCCGGCAGGTCGAGCTTCTGCCCGTAGATAAACAGTGCCGCAACGCTGACCATCACGATCCCCATCCCGGCCCACACGGCATAGGCCACGCCCACCGGCACTGTGCGCACCACCAGGGTGAGCATCCAGAACGCTACGCCGTAGCCGACGATCACCAGCAGCAGTGGGATCGGGGTGCTCCAGCCCTTGATAGCTTTCATGGAAACAGTGGCGATCACTTCCAAGCAGATGGCGATGGCCAGGTAGCAATAGGCGGCGTTCATAGGGAAAATCCTCGGCGTAGGGCGGGTCAATCAGGCCGGCATTTTAGCTGCAGCCTGGATGGGGTAAAGTCATTACCTATCCGTATAAGAGATAGGTTGCGTATGAGCGTTCAATGGGATCTGGAGCAGATGCGTCTGTTTGTCAGCGTGGCCGAGCAGCGCTCGTTTTCGGCGGTGGCACGCGGGCAGCGCAAGGCACAGTCGGCGGTCAGCAACGGCATTGCAATGCTGGAGGCTGACTTGGGCGTGAGCCTGTTCGAACGCAGCAGCGGTCGCCAGCCGCGCCTGACCGAAGCCGGCGCTGTGTTGCTCGAAGAGGCGCGCGAAGTCTTGCGCCAGTGTGAACGCCTCAGCGGACGCGCCCTGTCATTGATGCGTGGCGAAGAAGCCTGTCTGCGCCTGGCTCAGGACGAGGCGATGCTGTATCAGCCGGTGCTCGACAGCCTGGACGCCCTGGCGGGGAAATTTCCCAATCTGGAAGTGCAGCTTTCCAGCGCCGCCCAAGGCGATGTCGCGCGCAAATTGGTGGAGCGCAAGGCTGACCTGGGCATGCTGTTCTATCACGACCAAATTCCCGAAGCATTGGAGCGTCGGGTGGTGGGCAGTGTGGAGATGGTTACGGTCTGCGGGCGCCGGCATCCGCTGGCGGCGCAGAACCGCGTGGATTGCCAGGGTCTGGCGCAATATCGCCAGTTATTGATGTCGACCCAGACCAGTGTCTATCCCGGCAGCGAAGCCGCCAGCCCGCAGGTCTGGCGGGCCGACAGCTTCTACGTGCTGGCCGAATGGCTGATCCGTGGCCTGGGCTGGGCCTGGCTGCCTCGGCACGTGGTGCAATACCCCGCCTACCAGAACCTGATGGTCGAACTCGACAGCGAATGGACCCCACCGGCGCTGGTGGTCGAGTTGGTCTGGCGGCGCGATGAGCCCCTGGGGCCTGCCGCGCGATTTCTCGCTGAGCGTTTTGCCGAGTGTCTGCGGGCGATTGACTGAAAAAGTCGATAAACTCCGCCGCCATGAATAGAACTCTCTACACCTGTCTGTTTTACCTGGCGCTGCCGTTGGTGGCCTTACGTCTGTGGCTGCGCGCGCGCAAGGCGCCGGCTTACGCCCAGCGCGTGGGCGAACGGTTCTCCTATGGCTTGCCGACGTTGCAGCCGGGCGGGATCTGGGTGCATGCCGTCTCGGTGGGCGAAAGCATCGCGGCCGCGCCGATGGTCCGTGGGTTGCTGGCGCGTTATCCACACCTGCCGATCACGCTCACCTGCATGACGCCCACCGGTTCCGAGCGGATCCAGGCCCTGTTCGCCAACGAGCCGCGCATCCAGCACTGCTATTTGCCGTATGACTTACCCTGCGCGGCCAAGCGCTTTCTGGATCGCGTGCAGCCGAAACTGGCAGTGATCATGGAGACCGAGCTGTGGCCCAACCATATCCACGCCTGTGCCCGGCGCGGCATTCCGGTGGCGCTGGCCAATGCGCGGCTGTCGGCGCGCTCGGCCAAAGGTTACGGGCGCTTCGCCAAGTTAACCGCGCCGATGCTGTCGCAGATGAGCCTGTTGGCCGTGCAAACGCAGACCGAAGCCCAGCGCTTCCTGAGCCTGGGCGCACGCCCTGAAACCGTCGAGGTGACCGGTTCGATCAAGTTCGACCTGACCGTCGACCCGCAATTATCGGCCCGCGCCGCCGCGCTGCGTGCGCAATGGGGCGCCACTGAACGGCCGGTGTGGATCGCCGCCAGCACCCACGCCGGCGAAGATGAAGTGGTGCTGGCGGCCCATCGCCAACTTCTCGACAGCTACCCCAATGCGTTGCTGATTCTGGTGCCGCGCCATCAGGAACGCTTCGGGCCGATGTTCGATCTGTGCCGGCAGCAAGGCTTTACCACGGTTCGGCGCTCCAGCGGCGAGCCCGTCACGGCGCAGACCTCGGTGCTGCTGGGCGACACCATGGGCGAGCTGTTGTTTCTGTATGCCCTGGCGGACAGCGCCTTCGTCGGCGGCAGCCTGGTAGCGACCGGCGGTCATAACCCATTGGAACCGGCAGCCTTGGCCTTGCCGGTGATCATGGGGCCGCACGTATTCAACTTTCTCGAAATTACCGCAATGATGCGCGAAGCCGGGGCGTTACGCGAAGTGGATGACGCCCAAGGGTTGGCCGAAGCCGTGCGACAGTTATTCGAACTGCCGCAGGATGCGCGCAAGATGGCGCAGGCGGGGCTCAAGGTGATGCAGGCCAACCAGGGCGCGCTTGAGCGACTGCTCGATGGTCTGGGCCGATTGATCGCGATTTAACGTGAGAAGGAGGCTTGCCCTTGATGGCGATCTGCCAGATCAACTAGTGTTGGCTGTCTTGCGCTAACGGGGGCAAGCCCCAATGCCAGTCAGTTAAGAGACGGAACGGGCAACCAGTAACCTGTGGCGAGCGGGCTTGCCCCGCGTTGGGCTGCGAAGCAGCCCCAAAACCTAGTCCCGGAGCTGCCTGGCATACTGCGACGCTCCTATTGGGGCTGCTGCGCAGCCCAACGCGGGGCAAGCCCGCTCACCACAGTTACAGTGTTCCTCCTTAACTGACCGGCATAGGGGCAAGCCCCCTCCCACATGATCAAGCCCCTCACACATGATTTAGCAGCGTGATTAATTATTCGGGCGGGCCTTGAGCTGTTCGGCGGCGGCTTTGGCCAGGTCGGGTGGCAGGAAGTCGCGGTCCGGGTTGTAGTCAGCCTTGAGGTAGCGCGCCAGGTCCTGTAGATCCCCTGGGTTCAGCGTGCCCGCGGCCTGCTTCAAGCGCAGGTTGTCGAGAATGTAGTCGTAGCGGCTGTTGTTGTAGTTACGCACCGAAGCATAGAGCTGGCGCTGGGCGTCGAGCACGTCGACGATGTTGCGGGTGCCCACCTGATAGCCGATTTCCGTAGCTTCCACCGCGCTCTGGTTGGAGATGATCGACTGGCGGCGTGCCTGTACCTGCTCAACATCGGTGTTTACCGCACGGTGCAGGTTGCGGGTGTTTTCCACCACCTGGCGGCGCAGGCCCTCGCGTTGCTGTTCGGTCTGGCCCAGGCGCGAATAGGATTCGCGCACCTGTGAGCTGGTCAGGCCGCCGCTATAGATCGGGATATTCAGGCGCAGGCCGATGGTGCGCTGTTCCACATCACCGCGATAGGGCGTGCCGAAGGCATTCGGGTTGCTGAAACCGAGGGCGTCGTTATCGCCTTTTTCATATTGCGCCACCGCGTCCAGGGTCGGCGCGTGGCCGGCCTTGCGCTGCTTGAGGACTTCTTCGGCGGCGGTGACGGCATAGTTGCTGGCCAGCAGGTTGAGGTTCTGGCGCCCGGCGGTTTCGACCCAGGCTTTGGCGTCGTTCGGCAGCGGCGGCAACACCGGTAGCGTGTGGACAATGCCCTGGATCGAGTTGTACTGACGGTTGGTCAGGGTGATCAGCGCTTCAAATGCGTCCTCCACCTGGCGCTGCGCGAGGATTCGGTTGGCCCGCGCGGTGTCGTAGCTGGCCTGGGATTGCAGCACGTCGGTCTTGTCCGACAGGCCCACGTCGAAGCGTTCGTTGGACTGGTCCAGTTGGCGCTTGAAGGCGTTCTCTTCGGCCTTGGTCGAGGCCAGGTTGTCCTGGGCGCGCAGCACGGCGAAATAGTTCTCGGCGCTCTGCAGGATCATGTTCTGTTCGGTGGCCGACAGTTGCAGGGCCGCCTGTTCATTGGTGGCTTCGGCAGCCTGCAGCTGGAACCAGCGATCGGCGCGGAACAGCGGTTGGCTGAGGGTGGCGCGCCAGGAGTGGGCATCGCGGTTGGCGGTGGCGGCCGGGGTATCGATCTGGGTGCGCACATTGTTGATATCGGCACCGCCCGAGAGGTTCGGCAGCAAGCCGGCGCGGGCCTGTGGCACCACTTCTTTCTGCGCGCCGTACTGGGCGCGGGCGGCAGCCAGGTCGGCGTTGTTATCCACCGCTTCCTGATAAACGCTGACCAGGTCGGTTCTGGCGGACAAGGGCGCTTCAGCTGCCCAGACCATTCCGTTGGTCGCACAAGACACGGCAAAGGCCAGTGAGAGTTTGCGCAGCATGAGGCGATCCCTGAATAAATATTATGGTGATAATTCGATGGCCAAGGCTACGGCGACTGGTTCAGAGCGTCAAGCCTCAGGCAGTAGCCGAGTGTAGTGGTGCTGACCCGGCGCAACAATCCTGCATTCACGCCATTCATCACGCTGAATGCAGCGCCATTGGCAATTTGCCCACACCCTGGTCTAGACTGGCGACGTTCTTGTCGGGGTGCCTTGTTGGAAGGCTGAGATCGGTAAATACCGGATCCCGTTGAACCTGATCAGGTTAGCGCCTGCGTAGGGAACAAGATTTCTCGTCACCCGGCGAGTCCTCTTGTGCTTCGTCCGGGATGCTGTTCGTTTATCGAGCAGCCCTCGTGCGCCAAGCACAGCACTGGTTCCAGTGCGTCCATCCGTCACAGGTTCGCTCCGACAAACATCCACCGCCTGGAGAGTTGGAGAGCCCGTGATGAGCACTGAATTAAAAAGCCAAAAAGCAAAAAACACCGTGCACTTGAGTGATTCGGCCAAGGTCGATTCCGGCTCCGTGCAGCCGTTTACCCGCTCGCAGAAGATTTATGTGCAGGGCTCTCGCCCCGATATCCGTGTGCCGATGCGTGAAATCAGCCTGGATGTCACGCCTACCGAGTTTGGTGGTGAAATCAACGCGCCCGTGGTGGTCTACGACACGTCCGGTCCCTACACCGACCCCAACGTCATCATTGATGTGCGCAAGGGCCTGGCCGATGTGCGCTCACCTTGGATCGAAGCGCGCGGCGACACCGAGCGGCTGGCCTGCCTGAGTTCCCGCTATGGCCAGGAGCGGCTGGATAATCCCGATCTTGCTCACCTGCGCTTTGCGCACCTGCAGAACCCACGCCGCGCCAAGGCCGGGGCGAACGTCTCGCAGATGCACTATGCGCGCAAGGGCATCATCACGCCGGAGATGGAATACGTCGCCATCCGCGAGAACATGAAGCTGGAGGAAGCCCGTGCCACCGGCCTGCTCAAGCAGCAGCACGCCGGGCACAGTTTCGGCGCGAGTATTCCAAAGATCATTACCCCGGAGTTCGTACGCGAAGAAGTTGCCCGCGGTCGCGCGATCATCCCCGCCAACATCAACCACACCGAGCTTGAGCCGATGATCATCGGCCGCAATTTCCTGGTGAAAATCAACGGCAATATCGGCAACAGCGCCCTGGGGTCGTCCATCGAAGAAGAAGTGGCGAAGATGACCTGGGGCATTCGCTGGGGCTCGGACAACATCATGGACCTGTCCACCGGCAAGCACATTCACGAAACCCGTGAATGGATCATCCGCAACTCGCCGGTGCCGATCGGTACCGTACCCATCTACCAGGCCCTGGAGAAAGTCGATGGTGTCGCCGAGGACCTGACCTGGGAGTTGTTCCGTGACACCCTGATCGAACAGGCCGAGCAGGGCGTCGACTACTTCACCATCCACGCCGGCGTGTTACTGCGCTATGTGCCGCTGACCGCCAATCGCGTGACCGGGATCGTCAGTCGTGGAGGCGCGATCATGGCCAAGTGGTGCCTGGCCCATCACAAGGAGAACTTCGCCTACACCCATTTCGAAGAAATCTGCGAAATCATGAAGGCGTACGACGTGAGTTTCTCTCTCGGCGATGGCCTGCGCCCCGGCTCGGTGGCCGACGCCAACGACGCGGCCCAGTTCGGCGAGTTGGAGACCTTGGGCGAGCTGACCAAGATCGCCTGGAAGCACGACGTGCAAACCATGATCGAAGGGCCCGGCCATGTGCCTATGCAGTTGATCAAGGAGAACATGGACAAGCAGCTCGAATGCTGCGACGAGGCGCCGTTCTATACCCTTGGCCCGCTGACCACCGACATTGCACCGGGCTATGACCACATTACCTCCGGCATCGGTGCGGCGATGATCGGCTGGTTCGGCTGCGCCATGCTCTGCTATGTCACGCCCAAGGAACACCTGGGCCTGCCGAACAAGGATGACGTGAAGACCGGCATCATTACCTACAAGATTGCCGCCCACGCGGCCGACCTGGCCAAGGGGCATCCGGGCGCGCAGATCCGTGACAACGCCTTGAGCAAGGCGCGCTTCGAGTTCCGCTGGGAGGACCAGTTCAACCTCGGCCTGGACCCGGACACCGCCCGCGCCTTCCACGACGAGACGCTGCCCAAGGAGTCGGCCAAGGTTGCCCACTTCTGCTCCATGTGCGGGCCGAAATTCTGCTCGATGAAAGTGACCCACGAGGTGCGTGAGTACGCGGCCAACCAGCGCATCGACGCGGTGGATGTGGATGTGGCCAAAGGGTTGGCGGAGCAGGCGGAGCGGTTCAAGCAGGAAGGCAGTCAGTTGTACAAGAAGGTCTGACCGCAGACGGCGGTGTCTGTACCGCCGTCATCGGGGGCAAGCTCCCTCCCGCACCTGAATGTGGGAGGGGGCTTGCCCCCGATTGCAATCTCCCAAACAAAAAAGTCCCCAAGAGATACCCACCTTGAGCATTCAACCGAGTACCTATTCTCCTGACCTCGCAGTGCCTGCTGACAAAAGAGTATTTGGCGCCCGCGACCTGTTTTCCCTGTGGTTCTCCCTCGGCATCGGCCTGATGGTCCTGCAGACCGGCGCATTGCTCGCGCCCGGCCTGGGCTTGTCCGGTGCACTGCTGGCGATTTTCCTCGGCACCCTGGTTGGCGTGATGTTGCTGGCTGCCGTCGGCGTAATCGGCAGCGACACCGGCCTGTCCGCCATGGCCGCCCTCAAGCTCAGCCTCGGTGCCAAGGGCGCCGGCCTTCCGGCGCTGCTCAACCTGCTGCAGTTGGTCGGCTGGGGCGCGTTCGAAATCATCGTGATGCGTGATGCCGCCAGCCTGTTGGGCGCGCGGGCGTTCAGCGCGGGCAGCTTGATGGCCAGCCCCTGGTTGTGGACGCTGTTTTTCGGTGGTTTGGCCACCTTGCTGGCGGTCAGCGGGCCACTGACGTTCGTGCGGCAGATCCTGCGCAAGTGGGGCATCTGGTTGCTGTTGGCGGCCTGCCTGTGGCTGACCTGGAACCTGTTCGCCAAGGTCGATCTCGGCGCACTCTGGGCCCAGGCCGGCGACGGGTCGATGCCCTTTGCGGTGGGGTTCGATATCGCCATCGCCATGCCGTTGTCCTGGCTGCCGCTGATCGCCGACTACTCGCGCTTCGGCAAACGCGCCAAAAGCGTATTCGGCGGCACCGCACTGGGCTTTTTTATCGGTAATTTCTGGCTGATGAGCCTGGGCGTGGCCTATACCCTGGCGTTTGCACCGAGCGGTGAGGTAAATGCACTGCTGCTGGCGTTGGCCGGCGCCGGCTTGGGAATTCCGCTGTTGCTGATCCTGTTGGACGAGTCGGAGAACGCCTTCGCCGATATTCACTCGGCGGCGGTGTCCAGCGGGATATTGCTGCGCATGAAAGTCGAGCACCTGGCATTGGCTATTGGCGTGATCTGTACCCTGATCGCCTGCCTGGCGCCGCTGGCGCAGTACCAGAACTTCCTGCTGTTGATCGGTTCGGTGTTCGCGCCGCTGTTCGGCGTGGTGCTGGTGGATCACTTTATCCTGCGCCGTCGTGGCCAGGGCGTACCCGGCAACGTGCGCTGGCCGGCGCTGTTGGCCTGGGTAGGCGGGATCGCCACCTATCACCTGCTGGCCAACCTCTACCCGGATGTCGGCGCGACCCTGCCGGCGCTGATGCTGGCAGGGGTGCTGCAGTTTATCTTCGCACGCGTTTTCAGCGGCGCGCAGGCACCAGCTCAGGCTTGAGGATGCCATCCAGGCGCGAGTAGGGGATCTGCAACTCGACGTGGCCCAGGGCGTACGGTGCGATGGTAGAGGTGGGGTACTTGAGGATCACGCCGCCGTAGGTCAGCGCCACGTTCGGGGTTTTCTGGAAGGGGTAGGTTTTCACGAACTCCTGTTCCAGGCTCAAGCGTGTGCTGATCAGCCAGCTGTTGTGGGCGACCTGGGCGGCTTTCCAGAAGGCGTCTTCCTTGCCCGGCAGCAGCATGTCGGCCAGCGACAGGGCCTTTTGCTGTTGACGCGAATAGTTGATGAATGCGCGGCCGGGCTCGCCATGGGTGGCGCCCTGATCCAGGTAGCTGGACAACTCGATAATCACCAAGCCGTCATGCTGCTCGCGTACCTTGGCCTGCAAGTACATGCTGTTGCGTGGCGCGGCGGTCTTCAGAAACTGCTCGCGATAGGTTTCCAGGCTCGAGGGCAGCGGCTCGTTCGGGGCGGTGCGGGTCATCTCCAGCAGGCGCTGCTCGATCAAGGCGTCCAGCTTGGGCTCCTTGGCAAAGTGCACGGTGTCGATGTTCACCAGCGGGCAGTCGGCGCTGGCGCAGCCCGGCCTGCTCTGCTCGGTGGCGTCGCGGGTGGCTTCCAGCGGGGTGCGATAGCTCGGTTGAAACAGGCTTTGGCAGGCACCGAGGGTCAATGCGATGCAGGCCACGGAAGCAATCTTTAAAAGCGACATGGATGTCCTTCGTCTAACGATAAGAGCCAGATTTGTGCAGCTTCGACTCCCGGCAAGGCAGTCAGTTCGCCACTAAGCTCATTAGAGTGAGTTTGACGCTCGCCGTCTATCCCGGCAACCGGAAAGGGGCTGCGCCGACGGGCTTGAGCGCGTTAGGATGGCGCGAATTGCCCAGGCATAACGAGGAAGGGATATGACGGACACAGCAAAATCGAAGCCGAGAGCGATTGAAATCGTGCAGCGCGACAATGCCTACAAAGGCTTCTACAAGCTTGATCGCGTGCAATTGCGCCACGAGAAATTCGACGGCGGCATGAGCCGGGTGATCAACCGCGAAGTCTTCGTCCGTCACGACGCCGTGTGCGTGCTGCCCTACGACCCGCAGCGTGATGAAGTGGTGTTGATCGAGCAGTTTCGCGTGGGCGCCATGGGCCGTACCGACAACCCCTGGTTGATCGAAATGGTCGCCGGCCTGATCGACAAGGATGAGCAACCTGAGGAGGTTGCGCACCGCGAAGCCGAGGAGGAAGCTGGGCTGACCTTCTCCGCGCTGTGGCCGATCACCAAGTATTTCCCGTCGCCCGGCGGCAGCACCGAATTCGTACACTTGTACCTGGGTCGTTGCGACAGCACGGGCGCAGGCGGCGTTCACGGCCTGGAAGAAGAAGCAGAAGACATCCGCGTCACCACCTGGGCCTTCGAAGACGCCCTGCAAGCGGTGCGCGACGGCAAAATTTCCAACGCAGCCAGCATTATCGCCCTGCAATGGCTAGCGCTTAACCGCGCGCAAGTGAGGGGGTTATGGCAGTAAAGGCACGGGAACGTTATCGCGTCGACCTGATCGGGCTGCAAGCCGCCTGCGAGGCCAATTATGCGCGGCTGATGCGCTTGCTCCCCGACATGCGCCACGCCCCCGAGGCGCGGCGCATCGGCGTGACCCATGGTGACCAGATGCTCGGTGTGCTGGCCCTGGAAGTCATCGTCAACTGCCCGTACACCACCACCCTGCGCATACGCCAGGAGCACAGCCTGCCGTGGTTGCCGGTGCCGCAACTGGAAGTGCAGGTGTACCACGACGCGCGTATGGCCGAAGTCATCAGCGCCGAACATGCGCGGCGCTTTCGCAGCATCTATCCTTACCCGAACGTGTTCATGCACCAGCCTGATGAAAAAGCCCAGCTCAATGTGTTCCTGGGTGAGTGGTTGAGCCATTGCCTGGCCCTGGGGCACGAGTTCGAAGTCGTGCGATAGATGTGAACTGTGTCTGCTTCCCCAGGTTTCCTCTTTGTGGCCTGCCCAGCATAATCGCGTCAACCGTCCATTCCTGTGATTGCCTTGGGAGAGCGCCTTGCCGAGCGTATCCACCGTGAGCCCCGACGCTTCGGCGTTGCTGGTACAACTGTCCGACAGCCACCTGTTTGCCGAAGGCGACACGACGCTGCTGGGTATGAATACCCGCCAGAGCCTGCAACGGGTGATTGAATTGGTGCGCGAGCAGCAGCCGACTATCGACCTGGTGCTGGCCACGGGGGATTTGTCCCAAGACGGTACGCTGGAGTCGTATCAACAGTTTCGTGCCCTGACCGCGAGCATCGGCGCTCCCACGCGCTGGATTCCCGGCAACCACGACGAGCCGCAGATCATGGTTCAGGCTGCCGTGCACAGCGATTTGCTCGAGCCGGTGGTGGATGTTGGCAACTGGCGCATTACCCTGCTGGACTCTGCCGTTCCCGGTTCCGTGCCCGGCTACCTGCAGGACCAACAGCTGCAATTGCTCGCTCAGGCCCTGAGCGAGGCACCGAACCGTCATCATCTGGTGTGCTTCCACCACCATCCGGTGTCGATCGGCTGTGCATGGATGGACCCCATCGGCCTGCGCAATCCCGAGGCGTTGTTCGCCGTGCTGGACCGCTTCCCCCAGGTCAAGGCGCTGCTCTGGGGTCATGTGCATCAGGAAATCGATCGCGAGCGCAACGGCGTGCGCCTGCTGGCGTCGCCTTCCACGTGTATTCAATTCGCGCCCGATAGCGAGGATTTCAAGGTCAGCGAACAGGCACCGGGCTATCGCTGGTTGCGTTTGCATGCCGACGGACGGTTGGAGACCGGCGTGGAGCGGGTCAAGGGATTCGCCTTCAGCGTCGATTACGGCAGCAACGGCTATTAACGGCTGCAAACACTGAACAGAAACTGTGGGAGGTGGTTGGATGATCGGGTGCTCACACCGCCCCGATCCCTGTAAACTGCGCGTTTTAGCGCAAGCACGGAGAGCCCGGCATGTCGGCTTCGATCCTGTATATCCACGGTTTCAACAGCGCGCCGGCCTCCAACAAGGCCAGCCAGTTGATAACCGTGATGGATAACCTCGGCCTGTCCGACCGGTTGCGTGTCCCGGCGCTGCATCACCACCCGCGTCAGGCGATTCCTCAATTGGAGGCAGCCATCGCAGAACTGGGCAGCCCACTGCTGGTCGGCAGCTCGCTCGGCGGCTACTATGCAACCCATCTTGCCGAACGCCATGGCCTCAAGGCGCTGCTGGTCAATCCGGCGGTCAGCCCGCATCGAATGTTCGACGGTTACCTGGGCACCCAGAAGAACCTCTATACCGATGAAACCTGGGAGCTGACCCACGATCATGTAACGGCGCTGTCCGAGCTGGAAGTGCCCGCGCCCCAGGACCCCACGCGTTACCAGGTGTGGTTGCAGACCGGCGATGAAACCCTGGATTACCGTCTAGCCCAGCAGTACTACCGGGCCTGCGCCCTACGCATCCAGGCGGGCGGCGACCATGGTTACCAGGGGTTTGCCCGGCAACTGCCGGCGTTGCTCGGTTTTGCCGGCATTGGCGCAGATCAGTATCAATCCTTCGATTTCTCGGCACTGTAAGCGCCTTGCCAATCGCAGGTTACTTTTTAATCGAACGACTCACGATGAGACCCCATGGCCACTCCCAGCGCTAGCTCTTATAACGCCGACGCCATCGAAGTCCTCTCGGGCCTCGACCCGGTGCGCAAACGCCCCGGCATGTACACCGACACCAGCCGGCCTAACCACCTTGCCCAGGAAGTCATCGACAACAGTGTCGACGAAGCCCTGGCTGGCCATGCCAAGTCGGTGCACGTCATTCTCCACGCGGACCATTCCCTGGAAGTGTCCGACGATGGTCGCGGCATGCCCGTGGACATCCACCCCGAAGAAGGCGTGTCGGGCGTCGAGCTGATCCTCACCAAGCTTCACGCCGGCGGCAAGTTTTCCAACAAGAACTACCAGTTCTCCGGTGGCTTGCACGGCGTGGGTATCTCCGTGGTCAACGCCTTGTCTACCCTGGTGCGGGTCAAGGTCAAGCGCGACGGCAACGAGTACCAGATGACCTTCGCCGATGGCTACAAAGCCACCGATCTGGAAGTGATCGGCAGCGTTGGCAAGCGCAACACCGGCACCAGCGTTTACTTTGCGCCGGACCCGAAATACTTCGATTCGCCGAAATTCTCCATCAGCCGCCTCAAGCACGTGCTCAAGGCCAAGGCGGTGTTGTGTCCGGGCCTGCTGGTCACCTTTGAAGACAAAGGCACCGGCGAGAAGGTCGAATGGCATTATGAAGACGGCCTGCGTTCCTACCTGGAAGATTCCGTCAGCGACTTCGAACGCCTGCCCAACGAGCCGTTCTGCGGCAGCCTGGCCGGCAACAAGGAAGCCGTCGACTGGGCACTGCTATGGTTGCCCGAGGGCGGCGACAGCGTGCAGGAAAGCTACGTCAACCTGATCCCCACCGCCCAGGGCGGTACTCACGTCAATGGCCTGCGCCAGGGTTTGCTGGATGCCATGCGCGAATTCTGCGAATACCGCAGCCTGCTGCCGCGCGGCGTCAAACTGGCCCCGGAAGACGTGTGGGAGCGCATTGCGTTCGTGCTGTCGATGAAGATGCAGGAGCCGCAGTTCTCCGGCCAGACCAAGGAGCGCCTGTCGTCACGTGAAGCGGCGGCGTTTGTTTCCGGTGTGGTCAAGGACGCCTTCAGCCTGTGGCTCAACGAGCACCCGGAACTGGGCCTGGCCCTGGCCGAGCTGGCGATCAACAACGCCGGTCGCCGCCTCAAGGCCAGCAAGAAAGTCGAGCGCAAGCGCATTACCCAGGGGCCGGCACTGCCTGGCAAGCTGGCCGATTGCGCCGGGCAGGACCCGATGCGCTCGGAACTGTTCCTGGTCGAAGGCGATTCCGCCGGCGGCTCCGCCAAGCAGGCGCGGGACAAAGAATTCCAGGCGATCCTGCCGTTGCGCGGCAAGATCCTTAACACGTGGGAAGTCGATGGCAGCGAAGTCCTGGCCAGCCAGGAAGTGCACAATATTGCCGTGGCCATCGGCGTCGATCCCGGCGCGGCCGATATGAGCCAGCTGCGTTACGGCAAGATCTGCATTCTCGCCGACGCCGACTCCGACGGCCTGCACATCGCTACGCTGCTGTGTGCACTGTTTGTGCAGCACTTCCGCCCGCTGGTGGATGCCGGCCACGTCTACGTCGCCATGCCGCCGCTGTATCGGATCGACCTGGGCAAAGAGATTTTCTACGCTCTGGATGAAGCCGAGCGTGATGGCATCCTCGACCGCCTGGTGGCCGAGAAGAAACGTGGCAAGCCCCAGGTCACACGATTCAAGGGCCTGGGCGAAATGAACCCGCCGCAATTGCGTGAAACCACCATGGACCCCAATACCCGGCGCCTGGTGCAGTTGACCCTCGACGATTTCGCCGCCACCAGCGAAATGATGGACATGCTGCTGGCGAAAAAACGTGCCGGCGACCGCAAGTCCTGGCTGGAGACGAAGGGCAATCTGGCTGAGGTACTGGGCTGATGCGCACAGGTTTCGCCCTGGCGATCCTGATATTGAGCGGGTTGGCGAGCGCCCAGGTGGCCGCCGCGCCCGTGGCTGAGCTGGTGCTGTTGTCCGAGCACCCGGTGGAAGGCATGCGCGGCGGCAACCTGTCGGGCCTTGCGGTGTGCGCCAATGAATTGTGGACGGTGTCCGACCGCGACGACGACCGGATCTACCGCCTCGATATCAGCGCGCCGACCTGGCAGGCCGAAACCGTACAGATCGATGTGCCGCCGGTACCCGAGTCCGGCCTGCCCTGGGGGTTGCGTTCGCGCACCAAGGCGGCGTCGTTCATTCGCGGTGGGGACCTGGATTTTGAAGGCATCACCTGTGACGCCATGGGTAACCGCTACATTGTCAGCGAGGCTCATGCGGCGGTGCTGCAAGTACCGGTGGCCGGTGCGCCGCAGTGGTTGAAGATCGCCCCCGGCATGGTGCGCGAAGCCCGCGCCAGTGGCATGTTGCTGCACTTCAATGCGCTGTTCGAGGGCCTGGCGGTGAATCCGCAGGGCAATCAGCTCTGGCTCGCGGCCGAGCGTGAGCGGCGCGGGCTGGTGTCCATCAAGCGCCCGCAGAGCTTGTGGGACTGTGACGGTCGCTGCGTACTGCTGAGTGAGGCCGGCACAGAGATGCAGCCGGCCCAGGTGCCCAACGCCAAGGCGGTATCGAGGAATTTTTCTGACCTAGCGTTGTTCGACGGCAAGTTATTTACCCTTGAAAGCAGCCAGTACCAGATCTGTCGCCGCGATGCCGTTACGGCCGCGGTCGAACGGTGCTGGTCGTTTGCCGAAGGCATGCTGGCGCCGCAACGCCGGTATGACCAACCCTATGGGCTGGCCGAGGCGCTGGTGATCGACGCCGAGGGCGCCTGGATCGGGCTGGACAATAACTTCGGCCCCCGCGCCGATGGTGAGAAGCGTCCGGTGGTCTATCGTTTTGCCGCCCCGGCCGGTGGCTGGAGCGCCCAGCCGTGAACCCTGCATTTTTTGAATTGATTCAGCGCCGCGGCCGTTCCGCTGCGCCTTACCCGACCATGATGAGGCCCGCATGAGTGACATCCTCGCAGACAGCTTAGACGGCGTAGAACGCCGCTCGCTGGCTGACTTCACCGAAAATGCCTACCTCAACTACTCCATGTACGTGATCATGGACCGTGCCTTGCCGCATATCGGCGACGGCCTGAAACCCGTGCAACGGCGCATTATCTACGCCATGAGTGAGTTGGGTCTGGACGCCGATTCCAAGCACAAGAAGTCGGCGCGTACCGTCGGTGACGTGCTCGGTAAGTTCCACCCCCACGGCGACTCGGCCTGCTACGAAGCCATGGTGCTGATGGCGCAGCCGTTCAGCTATCGCTACACACTGGTGGATGGCCAGGGTAACTGGGGTGCGCCGGATGATCCCAAGTCCTTCGCCGCCATGCGTTACACCGAAGCGCGCCTGTCGCGTTACTCCGAAGTGCTGCTCAGCGAGCTGGGGCAGGGCACGGCGGACTGGGGGCCGAACTTCGACGGCACCCTCGACGAACCCCTGGTGCTGCCGGCACGTTTGCCCAATATCCTGCTCAATGGCACTACCGGCATTGCGGTGGGCATGGCCACTGACGTGCCGCCGCACAACCTGCGCGAAGTGGCCACCGCGTGCGTGCGCCTGCTGGATGAACCCAAGGCCACCGTGGAGCAGCTCTGCGAACATATCCAGGGCCCGGACTACCCGACCGAAGCGGAGATCATCACGCCGCGCGCCGATTTGCTGAAGATGTACGAAACCGGCAAAGGCTCGGTGCGCATGCGCGCCGTGTACCACATCGAGGACGGCGACATTATCGTCACCGCGCTGCCGCACCAGGTGTCCGGCGCCAAGGTGCTGGAGCAGATCGCCGCATTGATGCAGGCCAAACCGTCGAAACTGCCCCAGGTCGCCGACCTGCGTGACGAGTCCGATCATGAGAACCCGTGCCGTATCGTGATCATCCCGAGCAACAGCCGGGTCGATCACGAAGTGCTGATGCAGCATTTGTTCGCGAGCACCGACCTGGAGTCCAGCTACCGGGTCAACGTCAACATTATTGGCCTGGATGGCAAGCCGCAGTTGAAGAACCTGCGCAACCTGCTGGTGGAGTGGCTGGAGTTCCGCGTGCGTACCGTTCGTCGCCGCCTGCAATTCCGCCTCGATAAGGTCGAGCGTCGCCTGCACCTGTTGGACGGTTTGTTGATTGCCTACCTCAACCTGGATGAAGTGATTCATATCATCCGTACCGCCGAGCACCCGAAAGCCGAGCTGATCGCCCGTTTCGAGCTGAGCGAGATCCAGGCCGATTACATTCTCGACACCCGTCTGCGCCAGTTGGCGCGCCTGGAAGAGATGAAGTTGCGCGATGAGCAGGATGCATTGCTCAAGGAGCAGGCCAAGCTGCAAGCCCTGCTGGGCAGCGAAGCCAAACTGAAAAAGCTGGTGCGCAGCGAGCTGATCAAAGACGCCGAGACCTACGGCGATGACCGCCGTTCGCCCATTGTCCAGCGCGCCGAGGCCAAGGCTCTGACAGAAACAGAGCTGCTGCCCAATGAGAAAATTACCGTCGTTCTGTCGGAAAAGGGTTGGGTTCGCTCCGCCAAAGGGCATGATATTGACGCTACCGGCTTGTCCTATAAGGCCGGTGATGGGTTCAAGACCGCAGCCGCCGGGCGTTCCAATCAGTTTGCGGTGTTTATTGACTCGACCGGGCGCAGTTACTCGGTGCCGGCCCATACGTTGCCATCGGCACGGGGGCAGGGCGAACCACTTACCGGGCGCCTGACACCGCCGCCTGGGGCGAATTTCGAATGTGTACTGTTGCCGGACGATGATGCGCTGTATGTGATCGCTTCCGACGCCGGGTATGGCTTCGTGGTCAAGGGTGAAGACCTGCAGGCCAAGAACAAGGCGGGCAAGGCATTGTTGAGCCTGCCGAACAACGCCAAGGTGATTCTGCCGCGCCCGGTGGCGGATCGCGAGAGCAACTGGCTGGCGTCGGTGACCACCGAAGGGCGCCTGCTGGTATTCAAGATCAGTGATTTGCCGCAGTTGGGCAAAGGTAAAGGCAACAAGATTATTGGCATTCCCGGGGAGCGGGTGGCCAGTCGTGAAGAGTACGTAACTGACATAGCAGTGATCCCGGAAGGCGCTACGCTGGTACTCCAGGCGGGCAAACGCACACTGTCGCTGCGCCCTGATGACCTGGAGCACTATAAGGGCGAGCGTGGTCGACGCGGCAATAAATTGCCTCGTGGTTTCCAGCGAGTGGATGCTTTGTTGGTGGAAACGTCCGTTTAAGGCGGATTAGAGCCCTCGATCTACGATTTAACGCGTAGATCGACGCTTTGGCGCTGGAGTCATGGCGCATATTCACGGATGATATGGCCTCTTCAGCGCCGGCGTGGCCGAGCGTGTACAGGTTATTTTTTAGTATTACATTGTGGTTCGCCTTGTGGCAGCCACCTGGATGGGATGATGACTGCTCCACGCCTTCCTTTTATTTTCATGCTCGCTGGCCTTTTGGGGCTGGCGGGTTGCAGCACACATCAACCCGTGTCGCTGTATCAGCTGGACAGCGGAAGTCCGGCTCAACCAGCTCAAACCGCCGGCATGGCGGTTTTGCTGGGGCCGGTAATCGTCGCGGACTACCTGCAGCGTGAAACCCTGCTGCAACGTCAGAACGACGGCAGCCTGCAAGGTTCCACCGATGGTCGATGGGCGGGCAGTTTATCGTCCGACATCAACCAACTGATGCTGCGCCAGGTGGCAGGTCAACTGGACAGCCAGCGGGTGGTCCTCGCGCCCGCACCGACCGGGTTCACCCCGGATGTGCAGGTATTGCTGACGATCACACGTTTGGACTCGGGCAGCTCGCAGCCGGCCATCCTTGATGCACAGTGGCGTCTGATCGACCGTCGTGGCCAGGTACGCGACAACCGCATCGTGCACTTGCAGGAACAGCACACCGGCACCACCGCGTCCCAGGTCCAGGCCCAGGGCGTGTTGTTGCAGCACTTGGCCCAGCAATTGTCGGTGGCACTCAAGCCGTTGGCCAACCAGCCGCCGATCGCCGCCGAAGCCCCGCGCAAACAAGCGCCGGCCCAGGCCAAGCCGGTTGCTCCGGAAAAGCCCAAGATGCCCATGGCCACACCGATTCGTACCGATATGGAAGTGTTCAGGTTTTGATCTGAATGCCACACAAACAAAAGGCCCGCTGATTCAGCGGGCCTTTTGTTTGTGTGCGATTTACTTGAAGTTTTTAGCAGTCCCAATGTGGGAGGGGCTTGCCCCTCCACATTATTCTTGCCGTGCTCTTCAGGGTTTTGCGCGGGTCTCGTGCATACGCGCTAACTGACGTTCCAGCATCGACGGATACGGTTCCATCAGGCGCTCCACGCAGCTGGCGCCCTCGGGGCTGGCAATCGGGCGGATGCGGGCGCGCTGGCGAATCAGCGCGTCTTCACTGATCTTGCGCTCCACCAGCAGCAGGTTGCGGCTGTGCTGGGACAAGGCCAGCGCATCCTGGGCGATTTCAGTGAGCAGCAGGTCGATCTGACTCATGCCGAACAGATCGTCACCCACGGTCAGCCCCAACTGCAGTTGCAAGGTGATGCCGCTGTCGGCCACCTCGATCTGCAAGGCGTGGCCCAAGGCGCGCAGCAGCTCGCCGCAGCAGATGGCGTTGGTCAGGTAGTCTTCGCCGCTGTCTTCGCTGTGGAACAGCATCAACGTGCTGCCATCGTTCAGGGTATGCAGTTCGCTCTGGTACAGCGAGGCGGCCTGGTCGAGGCAGTCGCGGTAGCGTTCCAGCAATTCCGTGAGGCGCGCGCGGGGCAGGCGACGCAGTTGGTCCTGGGCACCCAGTTGCACGGCCAGCACGGCACTGTGCTGCGGTTCGGCGTTCTTCATCGGCGCTGCCTTCGGCACGACGGCCGGGGTGCCGGCCGAGGTATCGCGCAGGTCGGCGAACGGGTCTTCGTCGTCCAGTTCGTCCTCTTCGGCGATGAGAGCCTTGCGCGTTACGGGCTTGAGGCCCGCCACCGGCGGCTTTTCGTCGAAGCCGGGGTCGCGCAGGTCGCGCACTTCGAACTCGGGTTCGTCGTCGTAATCGGTGTCTTCGAGCTCGGGTTCCGGCTCAATTTCTCGGACCACCGGCTCCGGGGCGAAGCTGGCGTGGAGCTGGCGCGCCAAGTCGCCGATTTCGTCCTGGCGGTCAGTGGCCGGAGTGTGTTCGTCGATGTCCCGCAGCCAGATGCGCAGTTGCATCAGCGGCGTGGAGATGTGCCGACCCAGGCGCAGGCTCAAGGCCAGCGCCAATGCCAGCAGAATCGCGCTCAGGATGCCCATGCTTTGCAGGCTGATGGTCATCGGCTGCTGGAATTGCTGCATGTCCAGGCTGATGCGCAATTGGCCGGCCTTCACATCCTGAAAGGTGATATTGCTCTGGTACAGGCCTTCGGCCTCACCCAACAGGCCGTTTTTCGGGCGCTGACCGGCTTCGGCCATGATCCGGTTGTCGACGCTGTAGATGGCGGCGTGAGCCACCAGCGGATTCTTGGTGAGGTTATTGAGCAGCACGTTGAGACTGAGGATGTCGTTGGACACCAGCAGCTCGGTCGCCGAGGTGGCGGTTTGGGTGGTCAAGCTTTCGCCCAGGGCGTCGGCTTGCTCGTGCATGGCCTGTTTGAACTGCAAACCCATCACGCAGGCGTAGATCACCAGGGCCAGGGCGACCAGGATCACGTTATGGCTGGCGATGCGTAATGCGATCGGTACACGGCGGTGGCGCAGTGCCCGGAAGATCAGCAGGAAGAAGTTGTCGGTTTTTACTGGCGTGGGCCGGTTCACTTGAGCTCGGCTCTTGGTCCGTGAAGTTGACGCGCAGTATAGCGACAGGCCCATGACCGGCAAAGCGTTGGCTGTGCCCGATGGTCACTGAAAGTGGGTAGAATGCGGTTTTTTTCCAGCCTGGGGGTGCGCCTTGCGCGAAATTGTCCTGATTAACATCACTGGGGAAGACCGCCCGGGTCTTACCGCCGCCATTACCGGTGTTCTGGCCCAGGGTGGTGTAAACATTCTCGACATCGGCCAGGCAGTGATCCACGACACCCTGTCGTTCGGCATCCTGGTGGAAATCCCGAGCAACGAACAGTCATCATCCGTGCTCAAGGACATTCTGTTTACCGCGTATAAGCTGGACCAGCAGGTGCGTTTCACGCCGGTCTCCGAAGCGGACTACCGGCAGTGGGTGGCCGGCCAAGGCAAGAAGCGCCATATCGTCACGCTGTTGACCCGCAAGGTCACCGCCGAACAGCTGCAGCGCGTCAGTTCCATTACCGCGCACTATGGGTTGAATATCGACCATATCGACCGTCTGTCGGGGCGCATGCCGTTGGACACGCCAGCCGACCAGGGCAAGGGCTGCATTGAGTTCTCCGTGCGCGGCGAACCGGCCGATCCGCAGGCCCTGCGGGCTGAATTCCTCAGTGTGGCCCAGGAACTGAACGTCGATATCGCCTTCCAGGAAGATTCGCTGTTCCGACGCAACCGTCGCCTGGCGGTGTTCGATATGGACTCCACACTGATCGAGGCCGAAGTCATCGACGAGCTGGCCAAGGCCGCCGGCGTGGGTGAGCAGGTCAGTGCCATCACCGAACGTGCCATGGCCGGTGAGTTGGACTTCCGCGCCAGCTTCAAGGAGCGTCTGGCACTGCTCAAAGGCCTGGATGTGAGCGTGCTGGATTCCATCGGCGCCTCCCTGCGCCTGACCGAGGGCGCCGAAACCCTGTTCGCCGAACTCAAGCGCCTGGGCTACAAGACTGCGATCCTGTCCGGCGGCTTTACCTATTTCGCCAAGCAGTTGCAGGCCAAGCTGGGCATCGACTACGTCTTTGCCAACGAGCTTGAAGTGGTCGACGGCAAAGTGACTGGCGTAGCGGTCGAGCCGATTGTCGATGCGCAGCGCAAGGCCGACTTGCTCAAGGAGCTGGCCCACAAGGAAGGGTTGCGTCTGGAGCAGACCATCGCGGTCGGCGACGGTGCCAACGATTTGCCGATGCTGGCGATTGCCGGGTTGGGCGTGGCGTTCCGGGCCAAGCCACTGGTCAAACAGTCAGCCAAGCAGGCAATTTCGACCTTGGGGTTGGACGGTGTGCTGTACCTGCTGGGCTTTCGCGACCGCGACGGCCAGCTCTGAGACTCAATGCGGTCAGAAATGTAGGAGGGGGCAACCCCCCTCTCACATTAGATCTCTGCAAATATCGGATCAGGCTTTCGGCAGGCCGATCCCCTGACCCATCTGCACCGGCGAACCGGCCAGCAGCGCTTCTGACCACTGCACCTGATCCGGCCCGAACAGCACGATCGCGGTGGAGCCCAACTTGAAGCGTCCCAGCTCCGCACCTTTTTCCAGGTGGATCGGCGCGCGGGCGGCTTCGTCATAGCGGAAGGTTTTCAGCTCGCGCTTGGGTGGCGTAACCAGGCCGGCCCATACGGTTTCAATCGACGCTACGATCATCGCGCCCACCAGCACCACAGCCATCGGGCCGAGTTCGGTGTCGAACAGGCAAACCACCCGCTCGTTGCGCGCGAACAGCTCCGGCACGTTTTCGGCGGTGGTCTGGTTGACCGAGAAAATCCGCCCCGGCACATAGACCATCTCGCGCAGGGTACCGGCCAGCGGCATGTGCACGCGGTGATAGTCCTTCGGCGACAGGTAAATAGTGGCGAAATCGCCGCCCATGAACGGCGCGGCCATGGCTGCATCGCCGCCCAGCAGTTCCAGCACGCTGAAGCTGTGGCCTTTGGCCTGGAACACGCGGCCATGTTCGATCGGACCGAGCTGGCTGACCGCGCCGTCGGCGGGGCTCAGCACGGCGCCGGGGGTCGGGTCCAGAGGCCGCGCGCCGTCTTTCAAGGCGCGGGTGAAGAATGCATTGAAGTGCTCGTAAGCGGTCACGTCCTCGACCAGTGCCTGGGACATGTCCACTTGATAGCGCTTGGCGAACCAAGTGGTGAACGCATTCTTGAACCAGCGCACGCGGCACTCGGCCACGCAACCGGCCAGGCGCGACAGTAAGTGGTGCGGCAGCAAATACTGGCTGAGGATAAACAACTGCTTTTTCATAACTGTCCTTAAACCTTAAGTCTTTTCAACGGGCGTATCGGGGTGATTGCCCCATTCGCCCCAGGAACCGGCATAACCTTTGACTCGCGGATAACCGAGCGCCTTGGCCACCAGATAGGTGAAGCCAGAGCGGTGGTGAGTCTGGCAATGGGTGATGATTTCTTTGTCGGGCGTCAGGCCCAGGTTTTCAAGAATCTGGGGCATATCGCGGCGGATTCGCAGGTTGCGCGCCTTATCCATGCCTTCAGTCCATTCGAAGTTGACCGCGCCGGGGATGTGCCCGCCCTTGGCCGCGAGCACCTTCTCGCCGGAATACTCCAGCGGGCCGCGCGCGTCCCAGATCCCCAGGTCGGCAGCGCCGAGACGGCTTTGCAGGTATTCGCGCGTCGCAGTAGGGCCATCGTGCAGTGTGAGGCTGACCGGGCCGCCGGCCGACGGGGGAGCATCGGTGGACACGGGCTGGCCGTCTGCTAACCATGCCAGCAGGCCGCCGTCGAGATAGTGGTATTTCTGGTGGCCGATCACGTCGAGCAACCAGATAAAACGCCCGGCCCAGCCTCCGCCTTCGTCGTCGTACACCACATAGGTAGCGTCCGGCGTGTGGCCGAGTTCGCCAAACAGCTTTTCCAAGTCCGCCTTGTTCGGCAGCAGGCCGGGAGCTGGCGGTTGGCCCAGTTGAGTGCGCTTCGGGTCAACGAAATGTGCGCCGGGGATATGCCCTTCGGCGTAGCGGGCGGCACTGGTGAGGTCCACCACAATCAGGTGTTCGGCACCCAGGCGACTGTGCAGGTCGGCGGATTCGATCACCAGCGGCAAGCCAGAGAAGTCAGGCATGTGAGGTCTCCTGGGCATAAAGGTCGGCGATAAGGGACGGCGATTGTAGCGCAAGCATCAGGCGCCGCGGTTGGTAAAGCCGTGCAGGGCCTTTTCGATGCATTGGGCGGTTTTGCCAAAGGCTTGCACGGTGGTTTCCGAGAATGGCCCACCGCCCTGGTCGGCCACCATCAGCATCACGACCTTGCCATTGCAGCTCAAGGAACGCAGCAGCAAGTGTTCGCCACTGAACAGGCGACTCAGGATTGGCGGCAGCAGCGCGGAGAACTGGGCGTGGTTGTCCGGCGTGAAGCGGACCTGGGCGGATTTTTCCAGCAGGCGCTGCAGCATCGTACTGTGCACCACGTCCAGGCTCAGGTTGGCGGCGTCCTTGGGCAAGCCGTCGACCTGGTGTACGCGCAAGGTGCTTTGGGCGCGGTCGGTCATCAGCAGCATCACCCGTTGCATACCGCTGGCGACCAGCGCCTCTTTGGCGCAGGTGGTCAGGTGCATGGCGTTGGCAAACCGGCTCGGTTCCATCAGCAGTTCGGTGCAGCGGCTGCGCCATACGGCCAGGGCTTCGGCGGTAGGGGGCGGAGCGGGCAGCAAGCCTCGATGGATCTTCTGCACATGCCACGGCCAGATCAGCGACAGCGCCGGATGCCAGAGATCGGGCATCAGCGCGGTGCGGGCGCTGGTTACGGCTTGTTGGTGGACTTGCTGCTGCACCTCGCCCAACGGTTGTTGCAGGTACAGGGCGGTGAGCAATTGCCAGCGCTGCGTGTGCGGGCAGGTCCAGGATTCCTGGGCGGACATTGCCAAGCCATTGGCCAGCAGTACGGTATTGGCCGGCTGGTTCAGCCAGCGGCGCAGGCCGGGGTCGGCGTCGAGCAATTGCTGTTGGTGCAGAGGGTCTTCGTCGCGGGCGACACGCAGCGACTTGACCAGCATGCGTTGCTCGTTCAGCAGCAGGGTGTAACCCTGGGAGACCCACATCGGCAAGTGCCAGGCTTCGGTCAGGCCGATGCACAGGTCCAGCAGGCGCACGCCGAATAATTGCTGCTCGACCACGCGCGCCGACTCGCCCTTGTGGATAACCCGCAGTTCCCATTCTTCCAGCAGCTTGGGATAGGCCACTGCCATCGGCCACAGCGGCGATAGAAACAGCAGGCTGCCCCAGTGAATGTCTTGCCACAGCCGCGCCAGGCGGCTGCCGAACAGGCCATTGGCCTGCTGCGAGGCGTGCTGACTGACCAGCAACAGCTGGCGCAGCGCCGCTGGAATGTCCTGGGCGGGCACTGACGGCAAGCGCGCCAGTAATTCCTCGGCGCGCTTGAGGCCCAGGCGGTTGAGCGCCACCTCGAGGTTTTCCGCCGGCTCGGCCAGGCTGCCATGGGTATGGCTGTTGGCCTCGCGCATCACGCTGAGTACCAGGGCCGGGCTGTTTTGCATCAGCTCGGCAATATCTCGCAACGAACTGCGGCTGTCGCGAATGGCTTTGCATACGCGGTCATGGCTGGCCTGTGGAACAGGCAAGTGCACCTCGTCCAGACGCTTGATCCAGTCGGGGAGGGAGGCAGGTTTTGCAGTTGGGTCGGTTTTTTGTTTAGCCATGGTAGGGGCGCGATCATCACTTGCGGTCAACACGCCCGGAGCGGGCCGAACTGGCTTTTCGCCTTAACGGGCTATAGTCTGGCGCAGTTTTGCCGATAAGTAGAACAAGAGTTTTCCAGTTCCCCCAAATATGTCCATGAACCTGACGGCGCAAGTACTCATCTCCTATGGCTAAAATTATCGGCATCATCGTCGTCCTCGCGAGCGTGCTCGGCGGTTACGTCCTTTCCCACGGTAAAATCGCCGCGTTGATCCAGCCTTTCGAAGTGATGATCATCGGCGGGGCGGCGTTTGGTGCATTCCTGCAAGCCAACCCTGGGTACATGACCATGCACGTGGTCAAAAAATCCCTGAGCATGTTCGGTTCGCGCTTCTCCCATACTTTCTATCTGGAAGTGCTGGGCCTGGTCTACGAGATCCTCAACAAGAGCCGCCGCGAAGGCATGATGGCCATTGAGGCCGATATCGAAGACGCCGCAGCCAGCCCGATTTTCGCCAAGTACCCGGCCGTGCTCAAAGACGAGCGCATGACCGCCTATATCTGCGATTACCTGCGCATCATGTCTTCCGGCAACATGGCGCCCCATGAGCTGGAAGGCCTGTTCGACATGGAATTGTTCAGCCTTAAAGAAGAGTTGGAGCACCCATCGCACGCGGTGACTGGCGTCGCCGACGGCATGCCCGGTTTCGGTATCGTGGCGGCGGTACTCGGTATTGTGGTGACCATGGCCTCGCTGGGCGAAGGTGACCAGGCGGCCATCGGCATGCACGTAGGTGCGGCATTGGTGGGTACGTTCTTCGGTATTCTCGCGGCCTACGGTTTCTTCGGCCCGCTGGCGACCTCCCTGGCCCATGACGCCAAGGAAGAAATCAACCTGTACGAATCGATCAAGGCCAGCCTGGTGGCGTCCGCCTCCGGCATGCCGCCTTCGCTGGCGGTGGAGTTCGGTCGCAAGGTGTTGTACCCCAAGCATCGCCCAAGCTTCGCCGAGCTGGAACAAGCGGTTCGCGGTCGCTAAGCCATGGAAAACAACCAGCCGATAATCATCAAGCGCGTCAAGCGCTTCGCTGCGGGGCACCATGGTGGCGCCTGGAAAATCGCCTTCGCCGACTTTGCGACGGCGATGATGGCGTTCTTTCTGGTGCTGTGGCTGATGTCTACCGCCACGCCGGAGCAGAAGATCGCCATCGCCGGCTACTTCAAAGACCCTATCGGTTTCTCGGAAAGCGGCACGCCCTTCGTGATCGACCTGGGCGGTTCGCCGCAGCTGGCGCCTGAGCGCACGATCAACCCGGAAGTGAAGACCGAGGCACCCCAGGAGAAAATCCCGGTGGAGCGCGACACGGTCGAGGCCATGGCCGAGCAGGTCGAGCAGGAGCGTCTTGAGCTGTTGCTGCAGGAACTGCAAAACAAGGTTGAGGAAAACCCGCAGTTGCTGAAGTTCAAGGATCAGATTTCCTTCGAGATCACGCCGGACGGTCTGCGCATCCAGATCACCGACGCCGCCAACCGGCCGATGTTCGATTCCGGCAGTGCGCGGTTGAAGCCGTACTTCGAAGACATCCTGCTGGCCATGGCCGACACCATCAAAGCGGTGCCGAACAAAATCAGCATCAGTGGCCATACGGACGCCAAGCCCTATGCGGGCCAAGGCGACTTCGGCAACTGGGAGCTTTCGGCCAACCGCGCCAACGCGGCCCGTCGTGCCCTGGTGGCCGGCAGCTACCCGGATTCGCAAGTGGCGCGGGTGGTGGGTTTTGCCTCCTCGCAGCTGTTTGATGGGAAGGACCCGTTCAACCCGATCAATCGGCGCATCGACATCGTCGTGCTGACTAAAAAGGCCCAGCGCGCGATCGAGGGCGATCAACCCCCTCCGGCACCCACGCCGGGCGCCGGGGCGCCAGGGGAAGTGCCGACCGACCCGAACGCGATCCCGCCAGGAAAGGAGCCATTGCCGGCCCATGAACTGCGGCAGAGGTTGAATCTGTTTGACGATGGCGGTGTGAAAGACCCGACGGTGCCCAGAACGGGCTCTTAACCTGCATATGAAAAGGCCGCGATCATCGCGGCCTTTTCACATCTGCCTCGGCGGGCAGGGCGTCGGTCAGTAACTGCTTTCAGGCAAGCTTGCAATGATCGACCGATAGCTATTCATCCGCTGCTGTTGCACACGGCCATCTTCCAGGGCCTTGAGCAAGGCGCAGCCCGGTTCGCGGTCGTGCTTGCAGTCGCGGAAGCGGCAGGTGCCGATCAGGTCGTTGAATTCGATGAAGCCGGCTTCCACATCGCTGCGGCTGACGTGGCCGAGGCCGAATTCGCGGATACCCGGAGAGTCGATCAGCTCGCCACCGCCGGGGAAGTGGAACAGTCGCGCGGTGGTGGTGGTGTGGGTGCCCTGGCCGGACAGCTCCGACAGTGGCCCCACGCGGGTGTCCACTTCCGGCAGCAGGCTGTTGACCAGCGACGACTTGCCGACGCCGGACTGGCCTACGAACACGCTGATGCGCCCGTCCAACTGTTGTTGCAGTTGTTCCATGCCATTGCCGTGATGGGCCGAGACTTCCAGCACCGGGTAGCCCAGGGTGCGGTAGACCGCCAGCAACGCATTGAGCGCCGGGGCGTTCTGCTCGTCGATCAAATCGAATTTGTTCAACAGCAGCAGTGGGCGAATGCCGGCGTGCTCGGCCGCCACCAGGTAGCGGTCGATCAGGTTGGCATGGGGCTCGGGCAACGGAGCGAAGACAATCACGATCATGTCGACGTTGGCCGCCACCGGCTTGAGCTGGCCGCGACTGTCGGGGCGGCGCAATTCGGTGCTGCGTGGCAACTGGGCGACGATCACGCCGATCCCCTGGTTGCCGGCCCGCCATACCACACGGTCGCCGGTCACCAGCGCCGGCAGGTTGGCGCGCAAGTGACAACGGAACACCTGGCCGGCGAGTTCGCCTTCCAGCGCCTCGACTTCGACCTGCACGCCAAAGTGCGCGATCACCAGGCCCGTTTGTTCGGGGCCCAGGTCGCCGCCCTCGAGCGCTTCCACGGCGGAGGATTCACGTTTGGCGGCGCGGGCGGCGCGTTCACCTTGAATCTTTTCGATGCGCCAGTTCTGGCGACGGTTGAGCTGGCGTTTGGCCATTGGTGTTCCGTGTCGATAATGCAAAGGTTGGGTAAAACGGTCGCGAGTCTAGCACGGCCCCGCCTGCTAAACTGCGCAGCTACGCCAAGGTGCCAAGAGAAACGAGCCATGCAAAACCCACAGAACCTGATTTGGATCGATCTGGAAATGACCGGTCTGAACCCTGACACCGACGTCATCATCGAGATGGCGACGATTGTCACCGACAGCAACCTCAACACCTTGGCCGAAGGTCCGGTGATCGCCATCCATCACAGCGACGCGGTGCTCGCCACTATGGATGAGTGGAATACCCGCACCCACGGCAACTCCGGCCTGACCCAGCGTGTGCGCGACAGCCGTATCAGCATGGCCGAGGCCGAGGCCCAGACCATCGCCTTCCTGGAACAGTGGGTGCCCAAAGGCAAATCGCCGATCTGTGGCAACAGCATCTGCCAGGATCGTCGCTTCCTTTATACCCACATGAAGGCCCTGGAAAGCTATTTCCATTACCGCAACCTGGACGTGTCCACGCTCAAGGAACTGGCCGCGCGCTGGGCGCCGGAAGTCAAAGACAGTTTCCACAAAGGCAGCACTCACCTGGCGCTGGATGACATTCGCGAGTCGATTGCCGAGCTGCAGCATTACCGCAAGCATTTCATCAAGGCTTGAAGCTAGGGCGGCCGAACAGCGCCCTTGCAGGCAAGCCAGCTCCCACACTTGAATGTATTCCCAAGTCCAAGTGTGGGAGGGGGCTTGCCCCCGATGCAGGCCACTCGTTTTATCGCCCAGCGCCCCCTTTTGGTGCCATCAGCAAATGATTAGACTGCCGGCCTCTTTGCAAGGATCGCCATCATGCTGCTGATGCTTTACCTCATCGCCATCACCGCCGAAGCCATGACCGGCGCCCTGTCCGCCGGTCGGCGCGGCATGGACTGGTTCGGCGTGGTGCTGATCGCCTGCGTGACGGCGCTGGGGGGCGGTTCGGTGCGTGATGTATTGCTGGGGCATTACCCGCTGACGTGGGTCAAGCACCCGGAGTACCTGGTGCTGACCTCCGTGGCTGCGCTGGTGACGATCTTTATCGCGCCGCTGATGCGACGTCTGCGCTCGGTCTTCCTGGCGTTGGACGCAGTGGGCCTGGTGGCATTCACTTTGATCGGCTGCATGACTGCCCTGGAAATGGGCCACGGCATGCTGGTGGCGTCGGTCAGTGGTGTGATCACCGGGGTGTTCGGCGGCATTCTGCGGGATATCTTCTGCAACGATATCCCGCTGATCTTCCGCCGCGAGTTGTATGCCAGCGTGTCGTTCCTCGCCGCCTGGTTCTACCTGCTGTGTCTGCACCTGGAACTGCCCGGCGAGCAAGCCATCCTGCTGACGCTGTTCAGTGGCTTTCTATTGCGCCTGCTGGCGATCCGCTTTCACTGGGAAATGCCCAAGTTCGTCTACAACGACGATGTGCACTAGCGTTGCGCGTGCTGCTTGAGTGCCCATTCCACATGCTCACGCACCAGCGCCGAGGGGTGCTCACGGCGCGCCTTCAAGGCTTCCAGCACCGGAATGCTTGATGGCGCATTGCCCAAGCCTACTGCCAGGTTACGCAACCAGCGCTCATAGCCGGCGCGGCGCAGGGGCGAGCCTTCGGTGCTGCTGAGGAATTTATCCTCGTCCCACATAAACAGTTCGGCCAGTTCTGCGTTATCCAGGTTATGCCGTGGCTGGAAATCGCCTTCGCCAGTGGCACGAGCGAAACGATTCCACGGACAAACGATCTGACAGTCATCGCAGCCGAATACGCGATTGCCGATCAGTGGGCGCAGGTCCTCCGGAATCGCGCTTTTGAGCTCAATGGTCAGGTACGAGATACAGCGCCGGGCGTCCAGCACATAGGGGCCGACGAAGGCGTTGGTGGGGCAGATATCCAGGCAAGCGGTGCAGCGTCCGCAGTGCTCGGTGCTATGGGGCGGGTCGACCGGTAAGGGCAGGTCGACGAACAGCTCACTGAGGAAAAAATAACTGCCGGCCTTGCGATTGAGTACCAGGGTGTTCTTGCCGATCCAGCCCAGGCCGGCTTGCTCGGCGATGGCCTTTTCGAGCACTGGCGCGCTGTCGACAAAGGCCCGAAAGCCAAAAGGGCCGATCTGGGCCTGGATACGGTCGGCCAGTTGCTGCACGCGTTTGCGGATCAGCTTGTGGTAGTCGCGGCCGAGGGCGTAGCGGGAGATGTAGGCTTTTTCCGGCTGGGCCAGCATGTGCGCCATATGGGTGTCGCCGGGCAGGTAATCCATGCGCAGCGACACCACGCGCAGGGTGCCGGGTACCAGTTCTTCGGGGTGGGAGCGTTTGCTGCCGTGGGCGCCCATGTAATCCATCTCGCCGTGGTAGCCGGCGTCGAGCCAGCGTTGCAGGTGCTGCTCATGCTCGGCCAGGTCCAGGCCACTGATGCCGACTTGCTGAAAGCCCAGCTCGCGGCCCCAGTCTTTGATCGATTGGGCGAGGGCGGGCAGATCGGAGGTAATAGCGGGCATGAGACACGGGAAACCACAGGTTAGATGCGTATAATTCTGCCAGACATCGGAGCTTGAAGACGCATGCCTCAGACAAAACACGAAATAACCGACGTTCAGCCACTATTACCCGGCCAATTGCCGCACCTGGCTGCGCGCTCTGCGGATGCCCATAAAGGCCAGTTCGGCCACCTGCTGGTCATCGGCGGTGACCTGGGCTTCGGCGGCGCTGCGCTGTTGAGTGCCGAAAGTGCCTTGCGCAGTGGTGCGGGCATGGTGTCCCTGGCGACGCGCCTTGAGCATGTGCCGGCTGCATTGGCCCGTCTGCCGGAAGTCATGAGCGTGGGCGTGAGTTCTGCCAACCAGTTGATGGGCTTGCTGGAAAAAATCTCGGTGATCGTTATCGGCCCCGGCCTGGGCGCTGCCGCCTGGGGCAAAAGCTTGTTATCGGTCGCGGCCAATGCCCGTCAGCCGCAAGTGTGGGACGCCGACGCGTTGAACCAACTGGCTGCTGGCGGTGTGAGCCTGCCAGCCAACTGCGTGATCACCCCGCACCCGGGCGAAGCGGCGCGTCTGTTGGGCTTGTCGACAGCCGAGGTTCAGGCGGACCGTCTTAAGGTGGCGCGCGCGTTGAGCCGGACATTCAACGCCGTCGCCATTCTCAAAGGCGCGGGTAGTTTGATTGCCAGCCCGGATGGACGGGTTTCCCGCTGCGATCAAGGCCATCCGGCGATGGCTACCGCAGGGCTGGGCGATGTATTGGCCGGTCTGGTCGGCGCGTTGCTGGCCCAGGGAATGCCTGCGTACGAGGCCAGTTGCCTGGCCGTTTGGCTGCACGCCACGGCTGGGGATCGACAGGGCACCTTGGGGCGCGGGCTTGCCGCCAGTGACCTGATCCCCGCCATTCGTCAATTGCTGGAGGAGCAGTCGCCATGCCTGAAGTAATTCTCTTCCTGGCCGATGAAGACGCCATGGTTGCGTTGGGCCATCGCCTGGCGCAACTGACGGCCGGTAACGGTCTGATTTTCCTGGAAGGCGACCTGGGAGCAGGTAAGACCACGCTGTCCCGTGGGATTATTCGCGGGCTCGGTCATGAGGGCGCGGTAAAAAGCCCGACGTTCACGTTGGTCGAGCCTTACGAGATCGGCACGATGCGCGCCTTTCACTTCGATCTCTACCGCCTGGTGGACCCCGAGGAATTGGAGTTTATGGGCATCCGTGATTACTTCGATGCAGAGGCGCTGTGCCTGATCGAATGGCCAGATAAAGGTACAGGCTTTTTGCCAAAGCCTGACCTGACCATTACCATTACGCCGCATGAGCATGGACGTCAGCTGAAGTTGTTGCCCCAGAGCACGCGCGCCGAGTCGTGGTGTGCCGCTCTGGCTTTGGAATTCAAATAATTGGTGGGGTTAGGTATGCGCTTTCGCGCGTTGGTTGCTGTCGTAGGGGTGTTGCTTGCGGCAATGACTGTCAATGCTCTGGCTGCTTCACAGGTAAAGAGTGTGCGCCTGTGGCGAGCGCCGGATAACACGCGACTGGTGTTCGACCTGTCCGGGCCGGTCCAGCACAGTGTCTTTACCCTGGCGGCGCCCGATCGCCTGGTGATCGATATCAACGGCGCGACCCTGGCCGCGCCACTTAAAGTTTCTACCGCCAACACGCCGATCACCGCCATGCGCTCGGCGCAGCGTACGCCGACCGACCTGCGCGTGGTCATTGACCTGAAAAAAGCCGTGACGCCCAAGAGCTTCTCGCTGGCGCCGAATGCCCAGTACGGTAACCGCCTGGTGGTCGACCTGTTCGACAACGCCGCGGATGCCGCTCCGCCGCCCGCGCCGACGCCGAGCGTGGCGACCGTACCGGCGGTGCCGGTAACCCCGTCGCAGCCTCAGGTCAAGCTGCCACCGCCGCCGCCGGCACCGGCCGGCAAGCGTGACATTATCGTGGTCATTGATGCCGGTCACGGCGGTGAAGACCCGGGCGCCTCCGGTTCACGCGGCCAGCATGAAAAAGACGTGGTGCTGGCCATCGCTCGCGAGCTGCAGCGCCAGGTCAATGGCATGAAAGGCTACCGTGCCGAGCTGACCCGCACCGGCGACTATTTCATTCCGTTGCGCGGCCGTACCGAAATCGCGCGTAAGAAGGGGGCCGACCTGTTTGTGTCGATCCACGCCGACGCCGCGCCGTCGTCTGCGGCCTTCGGAGCATCGGTATTTGCCCTCTCGGATCGAGGCGCCACGTCCGAAACCGCGCGCTGGCTGGCCGACAGCGAAAACCGCTCCGATCTGATCGGCGGGGCCGGCAACGTTTCCCTGGATGACAAGGACAAGATGCTCGCCGGCGTACTGCTGGACCTGTCGATGACCGCCTCGCTGACTTCCAGCCTGAACGTCGGTCAGAAAGTGTTGAGCAATATCGGCCGCGTCACGTCGTTGCACAAACAGCGCGTTGAGCAGGCCGGGTTCATGGTGTTGAAGTCGCCGGATATCCCATCGATCCTGGTGGAAACCGGCTTTATCTCCAACGCCAACGAGGCGTCCAAATTGGCCAGCGCCAGCCACCAACAGGCATTGGCGCGGTCCATCAGTGCCGGCGTGCGTCAGTTCTTCCAGCAGAATCCGCCTCCCGGCACGTACATCGCCTGGTTGCGCGACTCCGGGAAAATCGCCCAAGGCACGCGTGACCATCGCGTACAACCCGGTGACACCCTGGCCATGCTGGCGGTGCGCTTCCAGGTATCGCCCGCGACCTTGCGCACTGCGAACAACCTGAAAACCGATGAATTGAAGGTCGGCCAGGTATTGACCATCCCCGGCACAGAATTGGCGGCACAGTAATGAGCGAAACAGTTCTCGGCAGCGGCTCGCGCATTGAATTGCTCAGCCCGCGCCTGGCCAACCAGATCGCTGCGGGCGAGGTGGTGGAGCGGCCTGCGTCGGTGATCAAGGAATTGCTGGAAAACAGCATCGACTCCGGCGCCAAACGTATTGATGTCGACGTGGAGCAGGGGGGGGTGAAGCTCTTGCGGGTGCGCGACGACGGCAGCGGCATCTCCTCCGACGACCTGCCGTTGGCGCTGGCCCGTCACGCCACCAGTAAGATTCGCGACCTGGAAGACCTTGAGCGCGTGATGAGCCTGGGTTTTCGCGGCGAGGCCCTGGCCTCCATCAGTTCCGTGGCCCGCCTGACCCTGACCTCGCGCACCCGCGGCGCCGACCAGGCCTGGCAAGTGGAAACCGAGGGGCGCGACATGGCGCCTCGGGTCCAGCCGGCCGCGCATCCGGTGGGCACCTCGGTTGAGGTGCGCGACCTGTTCTTCAATACGCCGGCGCGGCGTAAGTTCCTCAAAGCCGAGAAAACCGAGTTCGACCACCTGCAGGAAGTCATCAAACGCCTCGCCCTGGCGCGTTTCGACGTGGCGTTTCACTTGCGCCACAACGGCAAGACCATCCTCAGCCTGCACGAAGCCAATGACGACGCCGCGCGCGCCCGTCGGGTGGCGGCGGTGTGCGGTGCGGGGTTCCTGGAGCAGGCACTGCCGATTGAAATCGAGCGCAACGGCCTGCGCCTGTGGGGCTGGGTAGGTTTGCCGACCTTCTCTCGCAGCCAGGCGGACTTGCAGTACTTCTTTGTGAATGGCCGCGCAGTGCGCGACAAACTCGTTGCCCACGCGGTGCGCCAGGCCTATCGCGATGTGCTGTTCAATGGACGGCATCCGACCTTTGTGCTGTTTTTCGAGGTCGACCCGGCGGTGGTGGACGTTAACGTCCACCCGACCAAGCACGAGGTGCGCTTCCGTGATGGGCGTATGGTGCACGACTTCCTTTATGGCACCCTGCACCGCGCGCTGGGCGACGTGCGCCCGGACGACCAACTGGCGGCGCCGATCGTGACGGCAGTGGTGCGCTCAAGCGGCCCCGAGGCCGGTGAGTTCGGTCCCCAGGGTGAGATGAGCCTGGCGGGCAACCTGCTGCAATCGCCACAGCCGCAGCCAGCCTACACGGCACCGGGCGGCGGCGCGGGGGCGGGTTATCAGTACCAGTACACGCCACGTCCACAATCGACGGTGCCGGTGGCCGAGGCTCAGGCAGCCTATCGCGAATTCTACGCGCCGCTGCCGGGTGCTGAGCCGAGCGCAGTGGCTCTGCCCGAAGGTGGCGGTGATATCCCGCCTTTGGGTTATGCGTTGGCTCAGCTCAAGGGCATTTACATCCTGGCGGAAAACGCCCATGGCCTCGTGCTGGTCGACATGCATGCCGCCCACGAGCGAATCATGTACGAGCGGTTGAAGATCGCCATGGCCAGCGAAGGTCTCAGCGGCCAGCCGTTGCTCGTGCCGGAATCGCTGGCGGTCAGCCAGCGCGAGGCCGATTGCGCCGAAGAACACCACGGGGTTTTTCAAAAACTGGGCTTTGAGCTGCAGCGCCTGGGGCCGGAAACCCTGGCGATCCGTCAGATCCCGGCGCTGCTTAAGCAGGCGGAAGCCAATCGACTCGTAGCCGATGTGCTGGCGGACCTGATGGAATACGGCACCAGCGACCGCATCCAGGCGCATATCAACGAACTGCTCGGCACCATGGCCTGCCACGGCGCCATCCGCGCCAACCGTCGGCTGGCGTTGCCGGAAATGAACGGGCTGCTGCGCGACATGGAAAACACCGAGCGCAGCGGGCAGTGCAACCACGGCCGACCGACCTGGACCCAGATGGGCCTGGACGATCTGGACAAACTGTTCCTGCGCGGTCGTTGATGAGTGCCTTGCCCCCCGCAATCTTCCTGATGGGCCCCACGGCCGCCGGCAAGACCGACCTGGCCATTGAGCTGAGCAAAGTGCTGCCATGCGAGCTGATCAGTGTCGACTCTGCCCTGGTTTACCGGGACATGGATATCGGCACGGCCAAGCCATCCAAGGCGTTACTCGCGGACTATCCGCATCGGCTGATCGACATCATTGACCCCGCGCAAAGCTACTCGGCGGCGGATTTCCGTACCGACGCCCTGGCCGCCATGGCCGAGATCACCGCACGGGGCAATATTCCCCTGCTCGTGGGCGGCACGATGCTCTACTACAAGGCTTTACAGGAAGGTCTGGCGGATATGCCGCCGGCCGACGCCCAGGTGCGCGCCGAGCTTGAAGACGAGGCTGCGCGCCTTGGCTGGCAAGCCCTGCATGATCAATTGGCGACGATAGATCCGGTGTCTGCGGCGCGTATTCATCCCAACGACCCTCAGCGCCTCACGCGGGCCCTGGAAGTCTGGCGCGTCAGCGGGTCGACCATGACCGAGCACCGGCAGCGTCAATCTGCGCAAAGTGCTGATGCAGGCGCTTCTGGACAGTCACAATTGCCCTATACTGTGGCCAATCTGGCCATCGCTCCTGCAAATCGCCAGGTGCTGCATGAACGAATTGCACAAAGATTCACAATTATGTTGGAACAGGGGTTTGTAGAGGAGGTCGTAGCACTGCGTTCCAGAGGTGACCTGCATCCAGGGTTGCCTTCGATACGTGCTGTAGGCTATCGCCAAGTCTGGGATCATCTGGATGGCAAGCTGACGTCAGCCGAAATGCAGGAGCGCGGCATCATCGCCACGCGCCAATTGGCAAAGCGCCAGTTCACCTGGTTGCGCAGTTGGAGCGATTTGCACTGGCTGGACAGCCTGGACAGCGACAATCTGTCACGCGCCTTGAAATACTTGGGAACGGTCTCCATATTGAGCTGAGTCCTTGCAATTGCCGTCTATCCTTGGGGGTGTGACGGTCTTAAGCTATTTTTTCCGATTTTTATTATTGATCCTTAAAGGAGTGCGGCACATGTCAAAAGGGCATTCGCTACAAGACCCTTACTTGAATACCTTACGTAAAGAGAAAGTGGGGGTTTCCATTTATCTGGTCAACGGTATCAAGTTGCAAGGTACGATCGAGTCGTTCGACCAGTTCGTGATCCTGCTGAAAAACACCGTCAGCCAGATGGTTTACAAACACGCTATCTCGACAGTCGTTCCCGTTCGCCCGATCCGCCTGCCTAGCGCAGCCGGCGACGAACAAGGCGACGCTGAGCCAGGTAACGCCTGATAGGAGTCTCCTTTGTTCTTTGAGCGCCACGGTGGTGGTGAGCGAGTGATCCTCGTTCACTTGGATGGACAGGACCCTGAGGCGCGCGAAGATCCGCAGGAGTTTCAGGAGTTGGCAAATTCGGCCGGCGCCGAGACCGTTGCGTTTTTTAACGTGCCGCGTCATCGGCCAACCGCCAAATACCTGATCGGCAGCGGCAAGGTCGAGGAACTACGCGACCTGGTCCACGCCGAAGAAGCCGATCTGGTGATCTTCAATCACACCCTCACGCCCAGTCAGGAACGTAACCTCGAACGTGTTTTCGAGTGTCGCGTGATCGACCGCACCGGCCTGATTCTCGATATCTTCGCCCAACGCGCCCGTACCCATGAAGGCAAGCTCCAGGTCGAACTGGCCCAGCTTGATCACATGAGCACGCGCCTGGTGCGTGGCTGGACTCACCTTGAGCGCCAGGGTGGTGGTATCGGCATGCGCGGCCCGGGTGAAACCCAACTGGAAACCGACCGCCGTCTGCTGCGGGTTCGCCTGCGTCAGATCAAGGGCCGGCTCGAGAAAGTCCGCAGCCAGCGCGAGCAGTCGCGCCGTGGCCGTTCACGCGCGGACATTCCTACGGTGTCCCTGGTGGGCTATACCAACGCCGGCAAGTCCACGCTGTTCAACAACGTGACGAAGTCCGATGTGTATGCGGCCGACCAATTGTTTGCGACGCTCGATCCCACTTTGCGTCGGTTGGATCTGGCCGACCTGGGGCCGATCGTGCTGGCCGATACCGTGGGTTTCATTCGTCACTTGCCGCACAAGCTGGTCGAAGCATTTCGGTCTACGCTCGAAGAGTCGAGCAATTCCGACTTGCTGTTGCATGTGATCGATGCAGCCGAACCGGATCGCATGCTGCAGATCGAGCAGGTGATGCTGGTGCTGGGCGAGATTGGTGCCCAGGACTTGCCGATCCTCGAGGTCTATAACAAACTCGATTTGCTTGAAGGTGTAGAGCCGCAGATTCAGCGCGATGAGAACGGCAGGCCCCAGCGGGTCTGGCTGTCGGCGCGCGATGGCAGTGGCCTGGAGCTGCTTGAACAGGCGATTGCCGAGTTGCTCGGCAGTGATTTGTTTGTCGGCACCTTGCGCTTGCCCCAGCGTTTTGCTCGATTGCGTGCACAGTTTTTCGAGCTGGGCGCGGTACAGAAAGAAGAACACGACGAAGAAGGTGTCAGCTTGCTGGCCGTTCGATTGCCGCGCTCGGAGCTGAATCGGCTGGTCAGCCGTGAAGGTGTCGTACCGACAGAGTTCATCGAACAACACACTTTGCAATAAAAGCCTCCGAAAGCGGTTGTGCCGCAGTAGCAGGCATTCTGTAGCATTGGTCGGCGCGCCGTGGGTGCGTCTTTGCTTTATCAGATGGAGAGCGCTATGGCTTGGAATGAGCCGGGTGGCAACTCGAATAATCAGGATCCTTGGGGTGGTAAGCGCCGCAATAATGGCGACCGCAAGGGGCCACCGGATCTCGACGAGGCCTTCCGAAAGCTGCAGGAAAGCCTGAATGGGTTGTTCGGTGGTGGAAAAAAACGTGGTGGTGACGACGGCGGTCGCACGAGCAAGGGCGGTGGCTATGGCCTGCTGGGCCTGGGCCTTGTGGTGCTGGCGGCTGTCTGGCTGTACAGCGCGGTCTATGTCGTGGACGAGCAGGAGCAGGCCGTGGTGCTGCGCTTCGGCAAGTACTACGAGACCGTCGGCCCGGGCCTGAATATCTATTTCCCGCCTATCGACAAGAAGTACATGGAAAACGTCACGCGTGAGCGTGCCTATACCAAGCAGGGGCAGATGCTGACCGAAGACGAGAATATCGTCGAAGTGCCGCTGACCGTGCAGTACAAGATCAGCAACCTTCAGGACTTCGTGCTGAACGTTGATCAGCCGGAAATCAGTCTGCAGCACGCGACCGAAAGCGCCCTGCGCCATGTGGTGGGTTCCACCGCGATGGACCAGGTGTTGACCGAAGGCCGTGAATTGATGGCCAGCGAAATCAAGGAGCGCCTGCAGCGGTTCCTCGATACCTATCGCACCGGTATCACCGTCACCCAGGTGAACGTACAGAGCGCGGCGGCACCGCGTGAAGTGCAGGAAGCCTTCGACGACGTGATCCGTGCCCGTGAAGACGAGCAGCGTTCGCGCAACCAGGCTGAAACCTACGCCAACGGTGTCGTGCCGGAAGCCCGTGGTCAGGCCCAGCGCATCATCGAAGACGCCAACGGGTATCGCGACGAAGTGGTGTCCCGCGCCAAGGGTGAGGCTGACCGCTTCACCAAGCTGGTGGCCGAGTATCGCAAGGCGCCTGAAGTGACCCGCGAGCGTCTGTACCTGGACACCATGCAGGAAGTCTTCAGCAACACCAGCAAGGTTCTCGTGACCGGCAGCAAGGGTGGGCAGAACAACCTGCTGTACCTGCCGCTGGACAAGATGATCGAGGGTGGTCGTAGCAACACCAGCGCGCCGTCCACCGGCTCCACTGCCGCTGCCAACGAAGCGAGCGCCCGTGCGGCCGCTGACTTGCTGCAACAGCAAACACGTACCAGGGAGAGTCGTTGATGAGCAATAAATCGCTGACCGCCCTGATTGTGGGCGTCGTCGTGGTCATCGCTGCCTGGAACTGCTTCTACATCGTGGCTCAGACCGAGCGTGCGGTGCTGCTGCAATTCGGTCGCGTGGTCCAGGCGGATGTCCAGCCGGGCCTGCATGTGAAAGTCCCCTACGTCAATCAGGTGCGCAAGTTCGACGCACGCCTCATGACCCTGGATGCACCGACGCAGCGCTTCCTGACCCTGGAAAAGAAAGCCGTGATGGTTGACGCCTACGCCAAGTGGCGCGTCAAGGATGCCGAGCGCTTCTACACCGCAACCTCCGGCCTCAAGCAGATTGCCGACGAACGTTTGTCGCGTCGTCTGGAATCGGGCCTGCGTGACCAGTTTGGTAAGCGCACCCTGCACGAGGTGGTGTCCGGTGAGCGTGATGCCTTGATGGCGGATATCACGGCCTCGCTGAACAAGATGGCGGAAAAGGAGCTGGGTATCGAGGTGATCGATGTTCGGGTCAAGGCCATCGACCTGCCCAAGGAAGTGAACCGCAGCGTGTTCGAACGTATGAGCACCGAGCGTGAGCGTGAAGCCCGTGAGCATCGCGCCAAGGGTAACGAGTTGGCTGAGGGTATCCGTGCGGATGCCGATCGTCAGCGTCGTGTACTGCTGGCCGAAGCCTATCGCGAGTCTGAAGAGGCCCGTGGTGATGGCGACGCTCAAGCCGCGGCGATCTACGCCAAGGCCTACGGACAGGACCAGGAGTTCTACGCGTTCTACCGTAGCCTGCGCGCCTACCGTGAAAGCTTCGCCAATAAAACCGATGTCATGGTGCTGGACCCAAGCAGCGATTTCTTTCGCTACCTGGAAAAAGCCAAGTAAGCGCCTGTGACTAAGTAGGACGCACTCCGTCGGGCGGGTAAAACGCCTGGCGGGGTGATCCTTTCAGAAAACGGGTGTATGATGCGGCAGCCGGGAAATTCCCGGCTTTTTTGCGTCTGCATGTTTGATTCGGCAGGCGTGACAGGTTTTTCGAGGAAAGTGCCCGACGAGGCCGCTGGCAGGCCGTTCGTCACGTCGCTCTTGCGCGTGGTTTATGCAGGCGGCGGGCACTTTCTGCTTCACTCAAGGCTCGGCCGAGGGCTGGCCGCCCGGATCAAAGGGGAATGGCGTAATGGCAACGGTAGACCGCTGGCTGCTGCCAGATGGCATCGAAGAAGTACTGCCACCAGAAGCTGCGCGCATTGAAGTAGCGCGTCGCCAGGTGTTGGATCTGTTCCAGAGCTGGGGTTATGACTTTGTCGTGACCCCTCATATCGAGTACCTCGAATCCCTGCTGACCGGCGCGGGCCAGGACCTGGATCTGCGCACCTTCAAGGTTATCGATCCGCAGTCCGGCCGGCAGATGGGTTTTCGAGCCGACATCACGCCACAAGTGGCGCGTATCGATGCGCACACCCTGCGTCGCGAAGGTCCGAACCGTCTGTGCTACGCCGGCAGCGTGCTGCATGCGCAGCCACGTGCGTTGTCTTCCTCTCGCAGCCCGATCCAGCTTGGCGCTGAGCTGTACGGCGACGCCAGCCCGAGCAGCGATGTGGAAGTCATCAGCTTGATGCTGGCCATGCTGCAACTGGCCGACGTGCCGGATGTACACATGGACCTGGGCCACGTCGGTATCTACCGCGGTCTGGCCCGTGCGGCCGGTTTGTCCGGTGAAGTGGAGCAACAATTGTTCGATGCGTTGCAGCGCAAGGCCATCGATGAAGTGATCGCACTGACCGAAGGTGTGCCGGCCGACCTGGCCCGCATGCTGCGTGCGCTGGTGAACTTGTGCGGCGGCCGCGAAGTGCTCGCCGCCGCCCGTGAGCAACTGGCGAGCGCGCCGGCGGCGGTCCTGGCGGCATTGGATGACGTGCTGGCGATTGCCGAGCAGTTGTCGGCACGTTTCCCGCAGTTGCCGCTGTACTTCGATTTGGGCGAGCTGCGCGGTTATCACTACCATACTGGCGTAGTGTTCGCGGTGTTTGTTCCGGGTGTTGGCCAGGCCATCGCCCAAGGCGGTCGTTACGACGATATCGGCGCCGACTTCGGTCGTGCGCGTCCGGCCACTGGTTTTTCCACCGATTTGAAAACCCTGGTGACCCTGGGGCGTGCTGAGGTCGAGCTGCCGTCTGGTGGCATCTGGATGCCCGACAGTACGGACGCGGCACTCTGGCAGCAGGTCTGCCAGTTGCGCAGTGAGGGTCAGCGTGTCGTCCAGGCGTTGCCTGGGCAGCCATTGGCCGCCGCCCGTGAAGCGGACTGCGACCGGCAATTGATTCTGCAGAACGGGCTTTGGCAAGTATCGCCACTGGCTTCTTGAGTTTTCCTGCCGGCCATCGCCGGCACCAAGTTTGCGCGAATGAGGACAAGTGTTATGGGTAAGAATGTCGTAGTCCTGGGCACCCAATGGGGTGATGAGGGCAAAGGCAAGATCGTTGATCTGCTGACCGAACATGCTGCCGCCGTAGTGCGCTACCAAGGGGGTCACAACGCTGGCCACACCCTGGTCATCGATGGCGAAAAAACCGTTTTGCACCTGATCCCGTCGGGCGTACTGCGCGAAGGCGTGCAGTGTCTGATCGGTAACGGCGTGGTGGTTGCACCGGACGCCCTGCTGCGGGAAATCACCAAGCTGGAAGAGAAAGGCGTACCGGTGCGCGAGCGCCTGCGTATCAGCCCGTCCTGCCCGCTGATCCTGTCCTTCCACGTCGCGCTGGACCAGGCCCGTGAAAAGGCCCGTGGCGAGCTGAAGATCGGCACCACCGGTCGCGGCATCGGCCCGGCCTACGAAGACAAGGTTGCACGTCGTGGCCTGCGTGTGGGCGACCTGCTCAACATGCCGCGCTTCGAAGACAAGCTGCGTGAACTGGTGGATTACCACAACTTCATGTTGGTCGGTTACTACAAAGAGCCGGCCATCGAATTCGACAAGACCCTGGCCGAGTGCAAGGAATACGCTGAGCTGCTCAAGCCGCTGATGCTGGATGTGACCGCTGAGCTGCACGACCTGCGTCGCGCCGGCAAGGACATCATGTTCGAAGGCGCCCAGGGTTCGCTGCTGGACATCGACCACGGCACCTACCCGTACGTGACCAGCTCCAACACCACCGCAGGTGGCGTCGCTACCGGTTCGGGCGTTGGCCCGATGTTCCTGGACTACATCCTGGGCATCACCAAGGCCTACACCACGCGCGTCGGTTCGGGGCCATTCCCGACTGAGCTGTTCGACGCAGTGGGCGCCCACCTGGCCAAGCAAGGTCACGAATTCGGCGCCACCACCGGCCGTGCGCGCCGTTGCGGCTGGTTCGATGCCGTTATCCTGCGCCGCGCTATCGATGTGAACAGCATCTCGGGCATATGCCTGACCAAGCTGGACGTACTCGACGGTCTGGAAACCATCAACATTTGCACCGGCTATAAAGATGCAAACGGTAACGATGTTGCACCGACCGACGCTGACAGCTACGTAGGCCTGCAGCCGGTGTACGAAGAAGTGCCAGGTTGGACCGAGTCGACCGTGGGCGCCAAGTCCCTGGAAGAATTGCCGGCCAACGCCCGGGCCTACATCAAACGCGTCGAAGAGCTGATCGGCGCACCGATTGACATTATTTCGACGGGCCCCGACCGCAACGAAACCATCGTCCTGCGTCATCCGTTCGCTTGATAAGCTGTTGATCTGAAAAACAAAGGGCTTCTTCGGGAGCCCTTTGTCGTTTCTATCGGCCAAACGGCATGACCCTTGCTGTATTTCCTTCTTTCGCGGTGCTATCAATTTAATGGCACCCGTGGTGGAGGGATTTTCCGATGTCTGCCGTTCTTTCATTGTTACAAAGCCGTTTGTTGCGGCCGGTGTTCGTTACCCTAGGTATCGCTCTTTTGGTGCAAGTGTTGGTGGCCGTCGCGCTGACGCGGAGCACCGTCACAGCGTTGGAGGCCGATCTAGGCAGTCGCCTGGGGATCGACAGTCAAAAATTGTCGAACGAGCTGGCGCAGGCCGGCAAGGAAGTCACCTCCAGTCTCGACAGTCTGTCGTCCAGTACGCGCCAGCGCCTTACCAGCGGTTTGTCTTCGCGCTTGCAGGCAGAACAGAAGCAACTGCGTGCGACCCTGGAAAAAGACCTGCAGGATTCCGCCAATGATATGGCGCAGTTGCTGGCATCGGTCGCCCCACGCGCCATGTGGGACAGCGATGTGCCTACGCTGTCCGAGTTTGCCCGTCGGGCCCAGCGCAATCCCAATGTACTGTTCGTGGTCTATGACGACGCGGCCGGCGAGCATTTGACGCGGTACCTGAATCGCGAAAATCCGATCAACAAGGCGTTGCTGGAAAAAGGCCAGGGCGATCGCGCCTTGGACAAGGTCCTCAACGCCGCCAGGAATGATCCGTCGGTGTACTACGTCGAGGCGTCCATCAGCCCTAATGGTGTAGAAATCGGCAAGGTGCTCATGGGGGTGTCCACCGCTTCGGTGGAAGCCGACCTGCAGGCGCTGGATAAGCGTTTTGCCGCCCTGATCGCCAGCGGTGACCAGTTGGTGGGTGACAGTCTCAAGGGCGCCGCGGCTGACAGTGCGGCCGCGATGGGCGCCAGGCTGCAATCGGCGCAGGCTACCGCCACCCAGATGACGGCCAATACCTCCAGTGTCGTGCAGGAAGCGGCCGGGACGTTGCGTTGGCGCATCGGTATGGGCCTGGCGCTGGTAGGGCTTGCGGTTCTGTTGCTGATTGCCGTGGTGCTCGGGCGACGCGTGGTCAATCGCCTCAAGCTGTTGATCGCCGCCATGGACGATCTGGCCGCAGGCGAGGGTGATCTGACCAAGCGAGTGCAGATCAACAGCAAGGACGAAATCGGCGCCATGGCTTCGGCGGTCAATCGCTTTGTGGATAAGTTACAGCCGATCGTGCGCGAGGCGGGTGATGTGGCTCAACGTACCGGCGTGGAAATCGGCGCCATGAGCTTGCGCAATGCCGGTGCCGATGCGGCGGCGGGCTTGCAGCGTGACGAAGTGGCCGAGAGTCTGCGCGCACTGTCGCAGATGGCTGACGAAGCCCAGGCGGAAAGCCACGCGATGCAGGCTGCGCTGCAACAGGTGGTGGACATTCGCCAGGCCACCGAGCAGAACTCGCGCACCTCTGCCGAGGTCGGCGGTTTGATTGAGGCGTTGGCAGGTCAGGTCGAGGCCGGTTCGCACGTGATCGAGCGCCTGGCGCAGCAGAGCGAGCAGATCGAGGTGGTGTTGACGGTGATTCATGGCATTGCCGAGCAGACCAACCTGCTGGCGCTTAATGCGGCCATCGAGGCGGCGCGTGCCGGCGAGACCGGGCGCGGGTTTGCGGTAGTGGCGGACGAGGTGCGTGCCCTGGCCAGCAAAACCCAAAGCTCGACCGGTGATATTCAGGCCCATATCGTGGCGCTGCAGCAGGGTGCCCGCGAGGCGGTGGAAACGATCGGCAAGGCCGGCCGTCAAGCCAACGAAGGCTTGCTGGTGCTGCGCGACAGCATGCGTCTGCAGCAAACGGTGCAGGCTTCGGTGGAACAGGTGCACGCGGCAATCGGGCTGGCCACCCGGGCCGCCGAGCATCAGGCCCAGGGCGCCCATGCGGTCCGCGGGCGGGTCGAGGTGATTCATGCCCAGGCCGAGCGTGCCGCCCAGGCGGTGGTGGAAACCACTGCCAGCGGCAAGGTGCTGGATGGGTTGGCGGCGCAGTTGAAGGCGAGTCTGGGGCAGTTTCGGGCTTAGCGTTGCCTGCAATACAACCTGTGGGAGGGGGGCTTGCCCCCCGATAACGCTTTCAGCGACTCAAATACATCCGCGTCGTGAGCAAATAGACCGGCAGTCCCGACACCACGATCAATAGCGCTGCATAAGGCGCCGCCGCCGCGAATTCCACATTCGAGGTATGCGCCCATACGGCTGTCGCCAATGTGTTCAACCCGGTTGGGCTGAGCAGCAGCGTCGCGGTCAGTTCTTTCATGGCGTCGAGAAATACCAGTGCGAACGCTGCGCCCAATGCCGGGAAGATGATCGGCAGGGTCACCCGGCAAAATGCGCCGAATGATGATGCCCCCAGCGTGCGAGCGGCCTCTTCCAGTTGCGGTGCCGCCTTGTTCAGCGCGGTGCGGATCGGCGCCTGGGCCAGCGGCAGGAACAGCAGCGCATACGCGATCAGCAACAACGCCGAGGTCTGGTACAGCACTGGTACATAGTGCAGAGCGAAGTACACCAGCGTCAGCGCAATCACCAGCCCAGGTAGGGCGTGCAGAAGGTAGGGCAAGCGTTCCGCCCAGATCGCCAGTTGGCCTTTATAGCGCACCACCAGCAGTCCGACCGGCACCGCGAGCACCAGGCACAGCGCCGCACCGCCCAGCGACAGCGCCAGGGAGGACAGCAGCGCTTCGCTGATTTCGGCCACCGGAAATGCCGCCGACGAGCCCACGGCCAGCCAATAGCCGAGCATCCCCAACGGAATGCCGCTGCCAATGATCGCCAGCGCCAGGCAATACACCTGGCCCAGCGGCGCCCACTTGCCCAGTTTGACCGGTTCGGCGTGGCGCGCCGCGCCTTGACCGATGCGCACATGTCGGCCTTTGCCGCGCACGCGCAGCTCCAGCCACAGCAGGGTCAGGCACATCACCAGCAGCACCGCCGAGAGCATCGCGGCGTTGGCATTGCTGAATTCCAGTTCGAATTGCTGATAGATCGCGGTGGTAAATGTCTGCAGGCCGATGATCGACAAGGCACCGAACTCTACCAGCATATGCAGTGCGATCAGCAGCGCCCCGGCCAGCAGCGAAGGCCATAACAACGGCAGTGTGACGCGCACGAACACGCCCCAGCGATTCATTCCCAGGGTGCGCGCCGATTCTTCCAGCGACGGGTCAAGGTTGCGCAGGGTCGCCGCCACCGGCAGGAACACCAGCGGATATTTGGACAGGCTCATCACCAGGATCGCCCCGCCCAGGCCTTCGAAGTCGGCGCTCAACGACACCCACGTGAAGCTGCTGACGAACGCCGGGACAGCAAACGGCAGGCACAGGATCACGCCCCAGAGGCGTCGTCCGGGCAGGTTGCTGCGCTCCAGCAGCCAGGCCAGCGACAGGCCGATCAGGCCGCAGGCGACGGTCACCCCGACCATCAGTGCCAGGGTATTGCGCAGCAGCCCGAACACGTAGGGCCGCCACAGCAGATGCACCGCTTGCGCCCAGCCTGCTTGCCAGGCCTTCAGTCCGACATACGCCAGTGGCAGCAGGCTCAGGCCGACCAGTAGCAGCACGGGCAGCAGCAACCAGATCGAAGGGCGCTTGCGCCGAGGGCGCAAAAACCCGCGCGCGGCGGGGAGCGAAGGGTTCATCAGTTCAAGCCAACTTCACGTTCCAGGTCCAGGGCCTCTTCAGCATTGCCCAGGTCGGCAGGCGTGACTTTCGGCGGTTGCAGTTCGCTGAACGGTTTGAGTCCACGGTTGGACTGCATGCCTTTGCGCAGTGGGTATTCAGCGGACGTGTTGGTGATCACGCGCTGGCCTTCTTCGCTGGCCATGAAAGCCAGCAATTGCTGGGCTTCTTTGGGGTGTTTGCTCGACTTCAACGCCGCTGCGGAGGACACGGTGATCAAGCCGCCAGCGTCGCCATCAGTGAAATAGTGCAGCTGGGAGTCGAGGTGAGTTTTTTCCTTCTTCAAGGCGAACCAGTAATAGTTGTTCACCAGCACGGTGGCCACTTCGCCATTCTCTACAGCCTTCAGTGCCACCATGTTGTTGCTGTACACCTTGCCGAACGCGCGCAGGCCGGTGAGCCATTCTTCGGCAGCCTCGCGACCGTGCAGCTTGATGATTGCCACGGCTTGTTCCTGGAACGCACCGCTGGTGGGGACGAAGCCGACTTTGCCTTGCCATTCTGGGCCGGCGAAATCCAGCACTGACTTGGGCAGGTCTTTCTCGGCGATCAGCTTGGGGTTGAAGGCCACGACGCGAGTGCGTGCTGTCACGCCCATCCAGTCGCCGTTGCCGCCCACGTAATCCTTGGGCAATACATCCAGCGTGCTGGCGTCAATCTTGGCCAGCAGGCCTTGTTCGCCCAGTTTATTCAGAGGGGGCGATTCTTCGGTGTAGATCACGTCGGCCGGCGAACGCTCGCCTTCCTCAACCACCTGGCTGGCCAGTTGGTTGCTGCTGCCTTTGCGGACATTGACGTGGATGCCGGTCTTGGCTTCGAAGGCCTTGGCGAGTTCGTCGCCGACTTCTTTGTGTTGGCCGTTGTACAGGGTCAGGGAAACCTTGTCGGCGGCGAAGGCGGTGGGGGAGAGCAGGGTCAGGCCGAGCAGAGTGATGGTCAGGCCACGCAGAAGGGATGTCTTGGGACGGGTATCGCGGATCATCATCCGGGGTTTTCCTCACTTGAGTGCAACAAATCATTGCAAGGATAAACGATAAAACTTCTCAAGTGCGGGTGAGAGGATGAACGCAGATGAAGTTTTCAAACCGCAGAAACGAAAAAACCCGCTTTCGCGGGTTTGATCTGAATGTGGTGCCCAGGAGAAGACTCGAACTTCCACGACCGTAAGGTCACCAGCACCTGAAGCTGGCGTGTCTACCAATTTCACCACCTGGGCAATCTCAAGCAGCGTTGCCGCTGTTGATGGAGCGAACTATACGGAGCGCTTTTTGATCTGTAAACCCCTGATTCAAAAATATAAATCAAGTTTTCCTTTGAAAAACAAAGGCCTATAACGCAAAAACCCGCTTTCGCGGGTTTCTGGATAAACTCAAGGTAAACCTCAAGTTTTGAATTGGTGCCCAGAAGAAGACTCGAACTTCCACGGCCTTGCGGCCACCAGCACCTGAAGCTGGCGTGTCTACCAATTTCACCATCTGGGCAGTATCTTCAACGTTGCCGTCGTCGATGGCGCGCACTATACGGAGCGGATTTTGAGCTGTAAACCCCCGCCATGAAAAAAGCCTGGAAAATTTCGCCAGTGGTCGTGCAAGGTGCTCGTCGGCGGCTTTAAAAGGCTTTTAAACGCTTGTTGACGCCTGAAATTTCCCGTTTCAATACGCGTATGCCAAACTAACCCGCATATAGACAAGGTGAAAACTCTCTAATGGCCGATTGGCAGTCCCTCGATCCCGAGGCCGCTCGTGAAGCGGAAAAATATGAAAACCCTATTCCTAGCCGCGAACTGATCCTGGCGCATCTCGCCGATCGAGGTTCGCCTGCTAGCCGCGAGCAGTTGGTTGAAGAGTTCGGTCTGACCACCGAAGACCAGCTCGAAGCCCTGCGCCGCCGCCTGCGCGCCATGGAGCGCGACGCTCAACTGATCTACACCCGCCGCGGCACTTATGCGCCGGTGGACAAGCTCGACCTCATCCTCGGCCGCATTGCCGGCCACCGTGACGGTTTCGGCTTCCTGATCCCCGACGACGGCAGTGACGACCTGTTCATGAGCCCGGCGCAAATGCGCCTGGTGTTCGATGGCGACCGTGCCCTGGCGCGCGTCTCCGGCCTTGACCGTCGCGGTCGCCGTGAAGGCGTGATTGTCGAAGTGGTGTCCCGTGGTCACGAGACCATCGTTGGGCGTTACTTCGAAGAAGGCGGCATCGGCTTTGTTGTGCCGGACAACCCCAAGGTGCAGCAGGAAGTGCTGATCACCCCTGGCCGTAATGCCAACGCCAAGGTCGGTCAGTTCGTCGAGGTGAAAATCACCCACTGGCCAACCCCGCGCTTCCAGCCTCAGGGTGATGTCATCGAAGTGGTCGGCAACTACATGGCGCCCGGCATGGAAATCGACGTCGCGCTGCGGACCTACGACATTCCTCACGTCTGGCCTGAGGCCGTGGTGAAGGAAGCACGCAAGCTCAAGCCGGAAGTGGAAGAGAAGGACAAAGAGAAGCGCATCGACCTGCGCCATCTGCCGTTCGTCACCATCGATGGTGAAGATGCCCGCGACTTCGACGATGCGGTCTACTGCGAAGCCAAGCCCGGCAAGCTGCGTTTGTTCTCCGGTGGCTGGAAGCTGTACGTGGCGATCGCCGACGTTTCCAGCTACGTGAAGATCGGCTCGGCCCTGGACAACGAAGCCCAGGTGCGCGGCAACTCGGTGTACTTCCCTGAGCGCGTGATCCCGATGCTGCCGGAGGAATTGTCCAACGGCCTGTGTTCGCTGAACCCGAAAGTCGATCGTTTGGCCATGGTGTGCGAGATGACTATCTCGAAAACCGGCGAAATGACCGACTACCAGTTCTACGAGGCGGTCATCCATTCCCAGGCCCGACTGACCTATAACAAGGTCAGCACCATCCTGGAGACGCCGAAGACCAGCGAAGCCAAAGCCCTGCGTACCGAGTACGCCGGCGTGGTCCCGCACCTCAAGCAGCTGTATGCGCTGTACAAGGTGCTCTTGGGCGCACGTCATGTGCGTGGCGCGATCGACTTTGAAACCCAGGAAACCCGGATCATCTTCGGTTCCGAGCGCAAGATTGCGGCGATCACACCGACGACCCGTAATGACGCACACAAGCTGATTGAAGAATGCATGCTGGCCGCTAACGTGGCCACCGCTGAGTTCCTGAAAAAGCACGAGATTCCTGCGCTGTACCGTGTGCACGATGGCCCGCCGCCGGAGCGCCTGGAAAAACTGCGCGCGTTCCTCGGCGAGCTCGGCCTGTCCTTGCACAAAGGCAAGGAGGGGCCGACGCCGAAGGACTACCAGGCCTTGCTGGCCAGCATCAAGGACCGTCCGGATTACCATGTGATCCAGACCGTGATGCTGCGCTCCCTGAGCCAGGCGGTATACAGCGCCGACAACCAGGGCCACTTCGGCCTGAATTACGAGGCGTACACCCACTTCACTTCGCCGATCCGTCGTTACCCGGATCTGCTCACGCACCGCGCTATCCGCAGCGTGATCCATTCGAAGATGAACACCCCGCACGTCAAGCGCGCCGGTGCCATGAGCATTCCAAAGGCACGGATCTATCCGTACGACGAAGCGACCCTGGAACAGCTGGGCGAGCAGTGTTCCATGAGTGAGCGCCGCGCCGACGAAGCCACGCGCGACGTGGTGAACTGGCTCAAGTGCGAGTTCATGAAAGACCGCGTGGGCGAATCGTTCCCGGGCGTGATCACCGCCGTGACCGGTTTTGGTCTGTTCGTCGAGCTGACGGACATCTATGTCGAGGGCCTGGTGCACGTCACCGCCTTGCCGGGCGATTATTACCACTTCGATCCTGTGCATCACCGCCTGGCGGGCGAGCGCAGCGGTCGCAGTTTCCGCCTGGGCGACACCGTGGAAGTGCAGGTCATGCGCGTCGATCTCGATGAGCGCAAGATCGACTTCGGCATGCCTGACAAACCGGCCGAACCGGCGGGTCGCAAAAAGCGTGGCATTGAAACCGCTGCACCTGCTTCCAAAGGCAAAGGGGCGCCAGCGAAAGCCGTGGCCACCGAGCCTGCGCCAGCCAAGGCTGGTCGTCGCTCCTCCACCAAGGACAAAGCGCCCGAAGCCTACCGCCCAAGCGATGCAGCAGCGAAAAACGCCGAGCTGCGCAAGAGCCGTGAGTTGAAGCAGCAGTTGCTTAACGAAGCCAAAAGCGGTGGTAAAGCGGCGTCTGGGGGAAAGTCCCAAGGGGCCGAAAAGCCGTCGAGCAAGCCGAGTAAACACCGTAAAGGCCCGCCCAAGGCGGGTTCGGCCCCCGCGAAAAGCGGCGGGTCGCGCAAACCTAAGGCCAAGTCATGAGTCTGGAAAAAATCTACGGCGTACACGCCGTAGAAGCACTGCTGCGGCACCATCCAAAGCGCGTCAAACAGGTATGGCTGGCGGAAGGTCGCAGCGAACCGCGCGTACAGGCACTGGTCGAGTTGGCCAATGAAAACCGCGTCGCTATCGGCCAGGCCGAACGCCGCGAGATGGATGCGTGGGTCGAAGGTGTTCATCAGGGTGTAGTTGCGGATGTCAGCCCAAGCCAGGTTTGGGGCGAGGCAATGCTTGACGAGTTGCTCGATCGTACCGAAGGTGCACCGCTGCTTCTGGTGCTGGACGGCGTGACCGACCCGCACAACCTCGGCGCCTGCCTGCGTTCGGCGGACGCCGCCGGCGCGTTGGCGGTGATTGTGCCTAAGGACAAGTCGGCAACCCTGACGCCGGTGGTGCGTAAAGTGGCCTGCGGCGCGGCGGAAGTGATTCCACTGGTGGCCGTGACCAACCTGGCGCGCACCCTGGAGAAACTCCAGCAGCGCGGCCTTTGGGTCGTGGGTACGGCAGGGGAGGCCGAAGTCAGCATTTATGACCAGGACCTCACCGGCCCGACCATCCTGATCATGGGCGCCGAAGGCAAAGGCATGCGCCGCCTGACCCGTGAGCATTGCGATTACCTGGTGCATCTGCCGATGGCCGGCAGCGTCAGCAGCCTCAACGTATCGGTCGCGACCGGCGTGTGCTTGTTCGAAGCCCAGCGTCAGCGTGGGGCCAAAAAGGCAGTCGCTTCGCGCAAGTCGTAAGCTTCAAGCTGCAAGTTAACAGCACGGTGGTTGACCACTTGTAGCTTGTAGCTTGCAGCTTCCCCCCTGCTCCTCTACTATTGCGCCCCTTGCCTTCCTGGCAGGCACCGATGTGCCTCTCTGCGGCAAGATCCATAAGTGTCATTCACTCCTTGTCTGACCGTTTTTGAGCGGCAGGCTACAACCCGTAAGGAGCATTCATGCGTCATTACGAAATCATCTTTTTGGTCCACCCGGATCAAAGCGAGCAAGTCGGCGGCATGGTTGAGCGTTACACCAAGCTGATCGAAGAAGACGGCGGCAAAATCCACCGTCTGGAAGATTGGGGCCGTCGTCAACTGGCCTACGCAATCAACAATGTTCACAAGGCTCACTACGTGATGCTGAACGTTGAGTGCACTGGCAAGGCCCTGGCCGAGCTGGAAGACAACTTCCGCTACAACGATGCAGTGATCCGTAACCTGGTCATCCGTCGCGAAGAAGCCGTCACCGGCCAATCCGAGATGCTCAAGGCTGAAGAAAACCGCAGTGAGCGCCGTGAGCGTCGCGACCGTCCTGAGCACGAAGGCGCTGATAGCGCTGACAGTGATGACAGCGACAACAGCGATAACGCTGACGAGTAATCCACGGACCTTTTAAGGAGCCTATCAAATGGCACGTTTCTTCCGTCGTCGTAAATTCTGCCGCTTCACCGCTGAAGACGTGAAAGAGATCGATTACAAAGATCTCAACACTCTGAAAGCCTACGTATCCGAGACCGGCAAAATCGTTCCAAGCCGTATCACCGGTACCAAAGCACGTTATCAGCGTCAGCTGGCCACCGCTATCAAGCGCGCCCGCTTCCTGGCCCTGCTGGCCTACACCGACAGCCACGGCCGCTGAGACCGGGCAGTCGACAAGTAGTAAGGGATTGAATGCATGCGCGCCTTAGCTGAGTTCATCATGCGCGGTCGTATGCAGGCCACTCTGGTAGTGGCTGGCTGTGCGGCATTGCCGTTGCTTTATTGGTTGGGTGCTGCCGCGGGTTGCCTTGTGCTCCTGCGGCGCGGTTTGAAGGACGCCCTCGGCGTTCTTGCCCTGGGTTTGTTGCCGGCCTTGATCTGGTGGCTGCAAATGGGTGATCCACGAGTACTTCTGGTACTGCTGGGGTCATCGAGCCTTGCGTTGGTTTTGCGCGCAAGTGAGTCCTGGGTCCGTACGCTGCTGGTCAGCGTGGCAGTGGGGTTGGTGTACTCAGTGATGCTTGGCGCGGCTTTCCGCCCGCAAATCGAGGCGCTGGCGCAGGAGATCGTCAAGATCCTGCCGCTGGCCCTCGGGGATCTCTACCAGCAATTGTCGGTAGAAGAGCGAGCGCGGTTCGCGTCACTGATTGCCCCGGTCCTGACCGGCCTGATTGCGGCACTGTTGCAGGTCGTCAGCGTGCTGAGCCTGATTCTTGGGCGTTATTGGCAGGCGTTGTTGTACAACCCGGGTGGTTTTGGTCGCGAGTTTCGCAGTATCAGAATCCCCGCGGGGCCGGCGATGTTGCTGCTGGCGTGCATGGTTGTCGGACCGAACTTCGGTCCACAGATGGCCCTGCTGGCGCCGATTTGCAGTGTACCGCTGGTGTTTGCCGGGCTGGCCCTGATTCATGGGCTCGCCGCGCAGAAGCGCCTGGCCAAGTTTTGGCTGGTGGGGTTGTACGTCACGCTGTTGCTGTTCATGCAGCTGATTTATCCGTTACTCGTGGTCCTGGCCATTGTCGACGGCCTGATTGATTTTCGCGGTCGTCTGGCGCCGAAAGACGCCGATAACGCGAACGGTGAAGGTTAAAAGTTAGAGGATTTTCACATGCAACTGATCCTTCTGGAAAAAGTCGCCAACCTGGGCAACCTGGGCGACAAAGTGAACGTTAAGGCCGGCTACGGTCGTAACTACCTGCTGCCATACGGCAAAGCCACCGCTGCAACCGCTGCCAACCTGGCTGCGTTTGAAGAACGTCGCGCTGAGCTGGAAAAAGCCGCAGCAGACAAAAAAGCTTCGGCCGAAACTCGCGCTGCCCAACTGGCTGAGCTGGAAGTGACCATCACTGCCACCGCCGGTGACGAAGGCAAGCTGTTCGGTTCGATCGGCACCCACGACATCGCTGATGCACTGACCGCCTCCGGCGTTGAAGTGCAGAAGAGCGAAGTTCGTCTGCCGAACGGCACCATCCGCAACGTAGGCGAATTCGACGTAGCCGTGCACCTGCACGCCGAAGTTGAAGCCACCGTACGCGTTGTCGTGGTAGCAGCTTAAGCAGCACCTAATCGGCTGGCACCTCGCGTGCCAGGCGGTTAACATCGGGCACGATCCTGTTTACAGGTCGTGCCTTTTGTTTTTCTACACACCCCGAATTCCAAGTGGCCATGAACGATATTTCCGCTCCTGAGCAATACGATCTGCAAACCGCTGCCCTGAAGGTGCCGCCGCATTCCATCGAGGCCGAACAGGCCGTGCTCGGTGGCTTGATGCTGGATAACAACGCCTGGGAACGCGTGCTGGATCAAGTCTCGGACGGTGATTTCTATCGTCATGACCACCGCCTGATCTTCCGCGCCATCGCCAAGCTGGCCGACCAGAACTCACCGATCGACGTGGTGACCCTGGCCGAGCAATTGGACAAGGAAGGCCAGACCTCCCAGGTCGGCGGCCTCGGTTACCTGGGCGAGTTGGCCAAGAACACGCCGTCGGTCGCCAACATCAAGGCCTATGCGCAGATCGTTCGCCAGCGCGCCACGCTGCGTCAGTTGATCGGCATCAGCACCGAAATTGCCGACAGCGCCTTCAACCCCGAAGGCCGCACCGCCGAAGAAATTCTCGATGAGGCCGAGCGCCAGATCTTCCAGATCGCCGAAGCCCGGCCGAAAACCGGCGGCCCGGTAGGCGTCAACGAGCTGTTGACCAAGGCCATCGACCGGATCGACACCTTGTTCAACACCGATGCGGCCATCACCGGTATTTCCACCGGCTACACCGACCTTGACGAGAAAACCAGCGGCCTGCAACCGGCCGACTTGATCATCGTGGCCGGCCGTCCTTCGATGGGTAAGACCACCTTTGCGATGAACCTGGTGGAAAACGCCGTGTTGCGCAGCGATAAAACGGTGCTGGTGTACTCCCTTGAGATGCCAGGCGAATCGCTGATCATGCGTATGCTCTCGTCCCTGGGCCGCATCGACCAGACCAAGGTACGTTCCGGCCAATTGGAAGACGACGACTGGCCGCGCCTGACCTCGGCGGTCAACCTGCTCAACGACCGCAAGCTGTTTATCGATGACACGGCGGGCATCAGCCCTTCCGAGATGCGGGCGCGTACCCGACGCTTGGTCCGCGAGCATGGCGATATCGCGCTGATCATGATCGACTACCTGCAGTTGATGCAGATTCCAGGGTCCAGCGGCGATAACCGCACCAACGAAATTTCCGAGATCTCCCGTTCCTTGAAAGCCCTGGCCAAGGAATTCAACTGCCCGGTGGTGGCGCTGTCCCAGCTCAACCGCTCCCTTGAACAACGCCCCAACAAACGTCCGGTGAACTCCGACTTGCGGGAATCCGGAGCGATCGAGCAGGACGCCGACGTGATCATGTTCGTGTACCGCGACGAGGTGTATCACCCCGAAACGGAACACAAAGGCATTGCCGAGATCATCATCGGCAAGCAGCGTAACGGCCCGATCGGCTTTATCCGCTTGGCGTTCATCGGCAAGTACACGCGCTTCGAGAACCTCGCGCCGGGTAGCTATAACTTCGACGACGACGAGTAATCTCAGGCCAGCGGGCCGAACAGTGCGTTGATCGTGGCTTCGTTGTATTGGTAGTTCCAGCGCAACTCAGCGGTGGCTGGAATATCCTCGCTGGCAAAAAATGCCGACAATGCGAACTCCTGCCGCGGCTCGTCGCCGACTTGGGTCTCTACGGTAAACCGTGCAACTTCAACGTTGTATCCCGTCGCAGCTTGTCTGATCGGTTGACCCGCCTCGTACTCGAAAATCGTGTTGATCCTCGAAAGCACGTTATCCCCCGACAGGTTCGGCACGTCGGCGGTTGGGGGCGAGGTGGGCGCCCGGATATCCAACAAATATGGATCCCTTCGATAACCCGCTACAACGTCAGGTACTTGCTCCCCGCCATAGACGCCGAGCGTCTCGCCTTTTTTGATGGGCTTCCTGGTGATCACGGTGGATTCGCCGATCATCACCGACTCCTCAGGGGCCTTCTGATGTGCGGCAGTAAAGGGCGTTACTTCAAGTTTATCTTCATAAAGCCGTGCTACCTGTTCGTAGCCTTCCCATCGAATATAGGGCTTTATCAGGTCGCTCGAAAATGTTGCATTTGACGTGAGCGACTTGCTGCGGGTTTGCAGGCTTCGGATGCGCATCGGCTGGCCGAGGAGGTTACGCAGCGGGTACCTGCCATTGTTCGCCCGATCGTAAATGCGTCGATAATTCTGACTGTGTTGATAGCTGCCATCGGAACGCATCTGCCGCAGTTCCTGTTGTGTGAAGCGCGTCGTCACTGTGCCTTCCTCGGCCGACTCGTAGTCGCTGGATGAGTGTGCCGACTCAAACCCGTCACTGGATTCCATTTTGATAAGCAAAGGGACCTGCGAGTTTTGCATGCCACCCGGCAGTCCGCCCTTGGCTGGATTGATCGCCCAAGTGCCGTCAGGGGTTCTGTGTACATAGGGTTTGTAGCCTCTGAATGGGCTGCGGGCATCGACCAGCTGCCAGCCGTCGCCACCGGGTTTGACGCGGTAGTATTTTTCGCTCTCCAGGATGTAATGGTCATGGCTGCCGTCCGCACGGGCAGGCGTTTGGTAGATACCGTCGGTACGCACGGTCATGCCCGCCGGCGGAGCCGTTTCGGCGAACTGCGGGTTCAGTGGTCGTCTTGGGGCGTCGGCCATCGCCTGGCTTGAAAGCCTGGCGTAGTGAGACGTTTGCCTGGCCGTCAACGTCAGGCTGTTTTTGCGGATCGCCTGCTTCAGGCTACCGGCCCCGGACTGGCTCAGAAGCGTTTCAAGTTCAGCCTTGGACAGCGTGTGTTCCAAGGCGCTGAACAGAGTGTCAGGTGGTTGCAGTTGCGTGCCCTGGCTGTTTTGAACCGCGTACTGTTCGCCCTGGCGGATCAGGATGTGTCGTGCGCTGCCCTCGCCACTGCCGATGCTGCCCAGCAACGGCCCGCTGTTACTGGCATCGTATACCTCTATTTTTCGCGATCCCGGCCAACCCGGCGTCTGCTCAAGGGCATGGAGGATCAGCGGTACGCTTTCAGGGGTTTGCATCGAGTCGAGGTAAATGCCTTTTTGCACATTGGCTGTGCGTATCGACTTGAGGTATTGCTCGGCCTCCCACTGTTGTTCCGGCGGCAGGCGCTGGTTCTGGCGCAGGCTTTGCTGCTCGTCATGATTGAGCGTAGCCCCGATCTCTTCGCGATGGCTTTTCGTCAGCTCAGGCATGACTGCGTGTATGTCCTCCTCAACCGGAGTGAGTGGTTTTTCACCCGATTGGATGAGTAGGGAAAATAGCCGCTGCTTTTGCTGCGGCACCTGCTCCTGAAGATGCATGGCCAGGTTTTCTGTTTTGCTGAGGTAGTCGATATAGAGCTTCGGTATGAGTTTATTGAAGTGTGTCTGCGGCATTTGCTGTTCCAGCACATGCAACAGCTCTCCCTTTCTGAAGCGCGAGGCGGGTACCTTGATTTCGTTGGGGCCTGTGCCGTGACTGAGTAAAACGCTCTGCTGTTCGTCAACGACCTTCAGCGCATAGTTGGAGGGCCACTCCGGCAGTCCGCACGCCAGATGAAACTGTATGAAGGGCGAGTACGGCGTGACGCTTTTGCCTTCTGCACGGTCAATGTCGAAGTCGTTGATTTCTTGTTCCAGATTGAAGTGCTTGACGGTGTCACGCAGCAAGGGCGGCGGCCGTACGTTGTCCAGATGGCTCTGGCGCAGTGCGCCGGTATCGGCACCGCTGAGCAGCAAAATAGGTTCCACGACCGGCTGTGTGAGGTTGGCGGCATCGGGGCCCATACGCTTGATCAGTTTGAGATCGTTCCAGTCGTGCGGTGATTCATGCGCGGTGCGCCAGTTGCCCACACCATTACTCAACAAGGGCGGTGAATACGCTTGAGGGTCGTTGGGGTGCGACAATTGCCAGTGCTTGGCGTCAGGGGTGCGTTCCACGGCATACGCCTGGTCATCCAGCTTCACAAAGTGTTGCTGCTCGTGCTGGTACATACCTTGGGGATCCGGCACCAGGCTGTCCGGCAGCGCCGTTGTGTGACGGTAGGGGGCAATGTCGCTGTGCCACAGCCGCCAGCCCTGGTTGCGCACTTGCACTTTCACCAGGCGGGTGGCAACGCCGGCGGTTTTGATCGCACCGGCGGTGGCTGCCGCCAGGGCGATGTTGTCGGCTACATCGAGAAAGTCGTTCAAGGCTTCGTCGCTGTCACCCCGGCTCCAGGCGGCGAACCCGTTATAGACGGTATGAATCAGTTCACCGGCCGCCACCACCAACATCACCTCACCCACAATCGGAATGAACGACGCGGCAAAGAACAGCAGTGATTTGCCCAAGTCTATATAGCCCTGCAGGCGTTTCTGCCGGCTCATCAGGTCGGCGTCGGCCGTGGGGACCGCCAGGATGCGGGCGTCACCCTTGATTTGCGCGATGCGTCGCTTGGCCATGCACAGGAACAGGCGTGTGCGGATCGGTGTCAGGCTGACCCGCTGTTGCAGGCTGGCACGCTGCTGCCTGCCGGCCGTGACCGAAGCAGGGGTTACGCCGAGCAGGGTTTGCTGGTGTTGCAAGGGCACGAGGCGGTTGAAGAAAACCCGATAAGTATTGTCTTCCAGGCGCTCGGCGAGACTGTGCTGCAGGTCTTCCTGGGTGGCATGTTGGCGAAAGATCGCCAGGGGGTCATGGGGAGTGTAGAGGATAAACGGAAGACAGATCGCCGATGCCTCAATGATCAGCACATTGGGCAATACAACACCATTGAGGGTCAGGTGGCCACACGTAATGTCCATGTGATTGCCCGTGCGCTGGAGGCTGTGCAGTTGCAGATATTGTCGGGGAGTGAATTGCCGCTGCATGTAGGCGATGTGCAAGGCGACGCCGAAGGCGTGCCGTTCACAGGCATCGAACAGTGCGAGGACTTGGGCGGCGGTGCGCGTGGTGTTGGCCGTTGGCTCAAGTACATCTTTGATGTGCTTGAGATAGTGCGCCCCAAGGTCGAGGCTGCGGCACATAGTGGCGAATGTGGCGGGAGATGCAGGCGAAAGCGTTTCGACTTTATCGTTGATGTTGTAAAGCCCGGTGCCTTTTTCCATGCCGTCCTCTGCGGCTTCCTCGGCTTCGAAGTTTTGCAGGGCCGCTTCCAGCAGTGTTTGGCGGGTGGTTTTCTCGTGGTTTCTGATCAGGCCTAACAGGTGGTGATGCTTCCATTCCCGCACCAACAGCGCGTTTTCGTCCTTCAGCATGCCGAAGAACCATGTCTTCAGCGCTTCACGCAGCAGGGGGGCGGCAAATGCCGCCGGGCTTTGCAGCGTATTGAAAAGCGCCTGCAGGTCATGTCGGGCCTGGTTGCTGCCGAGCAGGCTGTCGCGAAAATCGGCGCGCACTTCGGGCGGCGCCTGATGAAGCCAGGCGGGCAGTTCAGATGTGATGAATTCATGGTGAGGCGAGAGGGTGTGCATAGATCCGATCCTGGAGGGCAGTGGTTGATCTGCCTCAGGCTACCCATTAACTTTTCGAATCGTCGTCAGTGGAATAGCCCCCGTCGCCGGGACAAAAATGAATCCTAAACGGCCGGACTTAAAAGCCGACCACTGTCGTCGGAATTGGTCAAATTTTGTGCTATATTCCGCGCCCGCGATTTTTCATCTCAACACCGGTCACCGTCATGCAAACAGCCAAGCCGTTATTTGACTATCCCAAGTACTGGGCCGAATGTTTCGGTCCTGCGCCATTCCTGCCCATGAGCAGGGAGGAGATGGATCAGCTTGGCTGGGATTCGTGCGACATCATCATCGTCACCGGTGATGCCTACGTTGACCATCCGTCGTTCGGCATGGCGATCATCGGCCGGCTGCTGGAGTCCCAGGGCTTTCGCGTCGGGATCATTGCGCAGCCGAACTGGCAGTCCAAAGACGACTTCATGAAGCTCGGCGAGCCGAACCTGTTTTTCGGTGTCGCGGCCGGCAACATGGACTCGATGATCAACCGCTACACCGCCGACAAGAAAATCCGTTCCGACGACGCCTATACGCCCGGCGGCATGGCCGGCAAACGCCCGGACCGCGCCAGCCTGGTGTACAGCCAGCGCTGCAAGGAAGCCTACAAGAACGTGCCGATCGTACTCGGCGGCATCGAAGCCTCCCTGCGCCGCATCGCCCATTACGATTACTGGCAGGATCGCGTGCGCAACTCGATCCTGATCGACGCCACCGCCGATATCCTGTTGTACGGCAACGCCGAGCGGGCCATCGTCGAAGTCGCCCAGCGCCTGTCGTGGGGCCACAAGATCGAAGACATCACCGATGTGCGCGGCACCGCGTTCATCCGCCGCGACACGCCGGTGGGCTGGTACGAAGTGGACTCCACCCGCATCGACCGTCCGGGCAAGATCGACAAGATCATCAACCCGTACGTGAACACCCAGGACACCCAGGCCTGCGCCATCGAGCAGGAAAAAGGCCCGGTCGAAGACCCGAGCGAAGCCAAGGTCGTGCAGATCCTGGCCAGCCCGAAGATGACCCGCGACAAGACCGTGATCCGCCTGCCGTCGGTGGAAAAAGTGCGCAACGACGCGGTGCTCTACGCCCACGCCAACCGCGTGCTGCACCTGGAAACCAACCCAGGCAACGCCCGCGCCCTGGTGCAGAAGCATGGCGAAGTGGACGTGTGGTTCAACCCACCGCCCATCCCGATGACCACCGAAGAAATGGACTACGTGTTCGGCATGCCTTACGCACGCGTCCCGCACCCTGCGTACGGCAAGGAGAAGATCCCGGCCTACGACATGATCCGCTTCTCGGTGAACATCATGCGTGGCTGCTTCGGTGGCTGCACCTTCTGCTCGATCACCGAGCACGAAGGTCGCATCATCCAGAACCGTTCCGAAGAGTCGATCATTCGCGAAATCGAAGAAATCCGCGACAAAGTCCCAGGCTTCACCGGGGTGATCTCCGACCTCGGCGGCCCGACCGCGAACATGTACCGCATCGCCTGCAAGAGCCCGGAAATCGAATCCGCCTGCCGCAAGCCATCGTGCGTGTTCCCCGGCATCTGCCCGAACCTGAACACCGACCACTCGTCGTTGATCCAACTGTATCGCAGTGCCCGTGCGTTGCCGGGTGTGAAGAAGATCCTGATCGCGTCCGGCCTGCGCTACGACCTCGCCGTGGAATCGCCGGAATACGTGAAAGAGCTGGTCACCCACCACGTCGGTGGCTACCTCAAGATCGCCCCGGAACACACCGAGGAAGGTCCGCTCAACCAGATGATGAAACCGGGCATCGGCAGCTATGACAAGTTCAAGCGCATGTTCGAGAAGTACACCAAGGAAGCGGGCAAGGAGCAGTACCTGATCCCGTACTTCATCGCCGCCCACCCTGGCACTACCGATGAAGACATGATGAACCTGGCCCTGTGGCTCAAGGGTAATGGCTTCCGTGCCGACCAGGTGCAGGCGTTCTACCCGTCGCCGATGGCGACTGCCACCGCGATGTACCACTCGGGCAAGAACCCGCTGCGCAAGGTCACCTACAAGAGCGACGCGGTGACCATCGTCAAGAGCGAGGAGCAGCGCCGTCTGCACAAGGCGTTCCTGCGCTACCACGACCCGAAAGGCTGGCCGATGCTGCGCGAAGCGCTGACCCGCATGGGCCGCGCCGACTTGATCGGGCCGGGCAAGGACCAGTTGATCCCGCTGCACCAGCCGAGCACCGACAGCTACCAGAGTGCCCGTCGCAAAAACTCGACGCCGGCCGGCAGTCATAAGGTCGCCAAGGAAACCACCACCAAAATCCTCACCCAGCACACCGGCCTGCCACCCCGTGGCAGCGACGGCAGCAACCCGTGGGACAAGCGCGAACAAGCCAAGGCGGCGGCGCAGGCACGTAACAAGCAGGCGGCTAAGGAACGTAGCGATGCGGCCAAGGGCAAGGGCGGCAAGCCAGCCCGCAAGCCGGTGGTGCCGCGTTGATCGTCGTTTGAAAATGCAAAACGCCAGCCTTGTGCTGGCGTTTTGCTTTCTGGTCGGGGGTGAGGCTGTTTGGTAAGGTGGCGCTCATTAAATCGCTATCGGGGGCAAGCCCCTCCCACACTTGATCGCGTTCACGCTCCAATTGTGGGAGGGGGCTTGCCCCCGATAGCGTCAGTCCAGTCTCCACCTTTCAAGGAAGAACACCTCATGGGCAACCCCCTGGCCGGCATCGGCATGGACTCCAACCGCTCCCAGTTCATGGCCCGCCAGCGCATCGAAAGCCAGATCAACCTGCCACGCCTGTTCGCGGCCATTGATGCCGACCCCGGCATCGTCGGCGCTGGCGTTGTGTACATCGACGCCGACTTGAATGTCGTCACCCTGCGCGAGTTCAAGCCGATCTGCAGCATCAAGCCCAAGCGCATCATCTTGCGCGAGGCGCAGAAGTACATTTCACCTGCCCAGTTTGTGGAGCAGGTGAAGACCGACCCCCGTGAAGGTCGCCTCCAGAAGGAAGCGTTCGATATGGGGCTTTCCTGTGGCGCGGCGGTGATTGGCTGGATTGTGGTGTTCAGCGGCAGCGTCGCTGTACCGTTCACCGCCGGTGCCAGCGCGTTTGTGGTGGGCATCGGCGTCACGGCGGCATTGGCCAGTAGTGCTCAGTGTGGGTTTGGCGTGGCGCGCACGTACAACGAAGTGCTTGATCCTGACGCCAACGACCGTATGGACGATGCCGAATGGTATGGCGCCGTTTCCCCGGTCCTCGATGCCGCCTCGCTGGTGGGCATCGGCACCGGCGCCCTGACTACGTTCAGGCTGCTCAAGGCCAAGAAAGCCGCCGCACTGGGCAAGAGCTGGTACGAGTTGCTCAAAGGCCTGACGCGCCAGGAGCGTAAGAAATTGACCAAGGAGTTGCTCAGCCTGAGAGACCCGAGCCTGACACCCAAGTTGATCAAATTGCAGCAGCGTGCCGGCAAGCTGACCAAAAGTTACAGCTCCACGGAAATCCGCCATGCCACCCTGACTCAGATCAAGGATGCCTTGGGTGGGCTGTTGGGGATCTGGGGCAGCTATCGAACCGGCCATGTGGGCTCGGCCGAAACCATTGCGATCGGCCTGTACGAGGATCTGACGGAATGAAGGGCTTTCCCGACATGGGCAGCTTCCTGGCGCGTTATTTTCCCGTATTCATCGGCACCGTGTTCATGGCGATCTTTTCCGGCTCGGCCGCAGTGTCCATGGCGGGCGTGACGTACCTGCGCGGAGTTGATCCCGCGCTCAAGTCCAGCTATTCAGGGGCTGCGATCCTGGTATTGGTGGCGGTGCTGGTGTTTGGCAACGTGATGATCGCTCGAGGCTATCCCTGGGCGACCAGGCTGGTGGCAGGCTACCTGGTGTGCTGCCTGTTATTCGTCGTGCCGATGATTCAATACGACCTTCACTTGCTGGTATACGGCTCGGCAGTGCTGTTTCCGTTGCTGGGGTTGCTACTGCTCAACAGCAAGCGCCACCGCGAAATGCGCCACAGACTCCTCGAAATACGTCGTCTGCGCCAAGCCGTCGTTGCGCAGCGAAAAGCCCGTTGATTGGCTGGATTTGCCCTTCATTCGCGTACTCGCGTCACAAATAGGTGCAACGCTTGCACCATTGCCCCCTACGATGGCGCCGTTTTGGTGCTGTACTGCACCGGGCCGTACGATAAAGCGCAATGACCGCCGCCCTGGCATAAGTCTTGCGCGCGTTGTGCCCATGCCCTGGCTCGCAGGAGGCCGCCGTGTCGATTCATGTCGCGTTGCACCACGTTACGCATTACCGCTACGACCGTGCTGTCGAACTCGGCCCGCAGATCGTGCGTTTGCGTCCGGCGGCCCACAGCCGTACGCGGATTTTGTCCTACGCGCTGAAAGTGCTGCCCGAGCAACACTTCATCAATTGGCAACAAGATCCCCAAGGCAATTACCTGGCGCGGCTGGTGTTTCCGGAAAAAACCGCTGAACTGCGCATTGAAGTTGACCTGGTAGCCGAGATGGCGGTGTTCAACCCGTTCGACTTTTTCCTCGAGCCCTACGCTGAACACATCCCCTTTGCCTACGCCGCCGACGAGCAGCGTGAGCTGGCGCCGTACCTGGAGACGCTGCCGCTGACGCCCAGGTTCGCCGCCTACCTGGCCGGGATCGACCGCACGCCACTGCCGGCGGTGGACTTTCTGGTGGGCCTCAATCAGCGCCTGGCGGCGGACATCGGTTACCTGATCCGCATGGAACCCGGTGTGCAGACGCCGGAATTCACCCTGGAAAACGCCTCGGGCTCGTGCCGCGATTCGGCCTGGCTGCTGGTGCAATTACTGCGCAACCTGGGGCTGGCGGCGCGGTTTGTGTCCGGTTACCTGATCCAGCTCACCGCCGACGTCAAGGCCCTGGATGGCCCGTCCGGCACCGATGTGGACTTCACCGACCTGCACGCCTGGTGTGAGGTGTACCTGCCCGGTGCCGGCTGGATCGGCCTGGATGCCACCTCCGGTCTGTTCGCCGGTGAAGGGCATATCCCATTGGCCTGCAGTCCCGATCCATCCTCTGCCGCACCGATCAGTGGGCTGGTGGAGCCCTGCGCGTGCGAATTCACTCATGAAATGTCGGTGGAGCGGATTTGGGAGGCGCCGCGCGTTACCAAGCCTTACACCGACGAGCAGTGGCGTGCGATCCAGGCCCTGGGTCGGCAGATCGACGGCGACCTGCTCAAGCACGACGTGCGCCTGACCATGGGCGGCGAGCCGACCTTCGTGTCCATCGACGATCCCGACGGCGCTGAGTGGAATACGGCCGCGCTGGGGCCGGACAAGCGGCGCCTGTCCGCCGAACTGTTCCAGCGCCTGCGCCAGCACTACGCGCCTCAGGGCCTGGTGCATTTCGGCCAGGGCAAGTGGTACCCCGGCGAACAACTGCCGCGTTGGTCGCTCAATTGCTACTGGCGTCGCGACGGTGTGCCGATCTGGCACAACCGCGCGCTGATCGCCGACGAGCAGCAGGACTACGGCGCCAATGACGAGTTGGCTGGGCGCTTCCTGGCCAGCGTCGCTGAGCGCCTCAAGTTGCCGGCGCGTTTCGTGTTCCCGGCCTTCGAGGATCATTTTTATTACCTGTGGCGCGAAGGTGCGTTGCCGCAGAACGTCACGGCCAAAGACCCGCGACTCAGCGACGAACTTGAACGCGAGCGCCTGCGCAAAGTGTTCAGCCAGGGCCTGGATAAAGTCATCGGCCATGTGCTGCCTCTGGCGCGCACGGCGGCCAACGACCGCTGGCAGAGCGGGCGCTGGTACCTGCGCGACACCCATTGCCGGCTGGTGCCGGGGGACTCACCGCTGGGCTACCGCCTGCCATTGGCGTCGCAGCCCTGGGTGACGGCGGCGGAGTATCCGTTTGTGCACCCCACCGACCCGAACCAGGACCTGCCGCAGCTGCCGGGCAATGCGCAGTTGCACAACCATGCCGAGCCGGCCCTCAGCGACGAACGTGTGCCGCAGGTGGACGAGTCCGCCGACTGGCTGACCCGCACCGCGCTGTGCGCCGAGGCTCGCGAAGGGCGGCTGTACGTATTCATGCCGCCGCTGGAGCGCGTGGAAGACTATCTGGAACTGGTCGCCGCCATTGAAGCAACCGCGCAAGAGCTGCATTGCCCGCTGCTGCTGGAAGGCTATGAGCCACCGGCCGATACGCGGCTGAGCAACTTGCGGGTCACGCCGGACCCGGGCGTGATCGAGGTCAACGTGCAACCGTCCGCCACCTGGGACGAATTGGTGGAACGCACCGAGTTTCTCTACGAAGAGGCACGGCAAACCCGACTGACCACGGAGAAATTCATGATCGACGGGCGCCACACCGGCACCGGCGGCGGTAACCACTTCGTGCTTGGCGGCGCCACGCCCAAGGATTCGCCGTTTCTGCGCCGCCCGGACCTGCTGCGCAGCCTGATCAGTTACTGGCATAACCACCCGTCGCTGTCCTACCTGTTTTCCGGGCTGTTTATCGGCCCCACGTCCCAGGCGCCCCGTGTGGATGAAGCGCGCAACGATGCGCTGTATGAGTTGGAAATCGCCTTTGCGCAAATGCCGGAACCCGGTGAGGAATGCCCGCCGTGGCGGGTCGACCGCCTGCTGCGCAATCTGCTGATCGATGTGACGGGCAATACCCACCGCGCCGAATTCTGCATCGACAAACTCTATTCCCCCGATGGCGCCACCGGCCGCCTGGGGCTGTTGGAGCTGCGTGCCTTTGAAATGCCGCCCCACGCGCGCATGAGTCTGACCCAACAACTGCTGTTGCGCGCCTTGGTCGCGCGGTTCTGGCGCGAACCCTACGCACCGGCCAAACTGGCGCGCTGGGGCACCGAGCTGCATGACCGCTTCCTGTTGCCGCACTTTATCGAGCAGGATTTTGCCGACGTGATCGTCGAACTCAACGCCGCCGGGTATCCGTTGCGCGCCGAATGGTTCGCCGCGCACCTGGAGTTTCGTTTTCCCAAGGTCGGCGACTATGCCGTCAGCGGTATCGAGTTGGAATTGCGTCAGGCCCTGGAACCCTGGCATGTACTGGGCGAAGAGGGCGCGGCGGGCGGCACGGTGCGGTATGTGGATTCGTCCCTGGAGCGCCTGCAGGTGAAGCTCACCGGTCTGCCGCCACAACGTTATCTGCTGACCTGCAACGGCATCCCGGTGCCGCTGCGACCCACTGGTCGTGTCGGTGAGTTCGTCGCGGGTGTGCGTTATCGCGCCTGGCAACCGGCCAACTGCCTGCAACCGACCATCCCGGTGCATGCGCCGCTGGTGTTCGACCTGCTCGACACCTGGATGCAGCGCTCGCTGGGCGGCTGCCAGTACCATGTTGCGCATCCGGGCGGGCGCAATTACGACAGCTTGCCGGTGAATGCCAACGAGGCGGAGAGCCGGCGCATGGCGCGGTTTTTCCGGCTCGGCCATACACCCGGAAAGCTCCCCGTACCGACCATCGTGATCAACGATGAATTACCGATGACCCTGGATCTACGACGCTTTGCCAATAAGAATGACTGACTGCGATTGAAAGGTGGGAGGGCCAGCTCCCGCCCACCGTTGATTGCAATGAATCTGAGTTAATCTGAGCCCCTTTGCCTCTGCCGAGCGTTCCATGTCCGACTTGCTCGACCGTTACCCGCTGACCGCGGGCACTTATCACGAATTGCTGGACGACAGCGGCGCAGTGCGTGCCCATTGGCGACGCCTGCTCGATCACCTGCAACGCAGCACCCCCGCGCAGTTGGCCCAGCGTCAGGCGCTGTTGACCCGGCAGATCCAGGAAAACGGCGTGACCTACAACGTCTACGCCGACCCTAAAGGCGCCGACCGCCCATGGGAATTGGACCTGCTGCCCCATGTGCTGGCCTTTGACGAGTGGCAGCACCTGGCGGCCGGTATCGCGCAGCGCGCGCGCTTGCTCAACGCGGTGCTGGCCGATCTGTATGGCCCGCAGCGCTTGATCAAGGAAGGCCTGCTGCCGGCGGAACTGGTATTCGGGCATAACAACTTCCTATGGCCGTGCCAGGGCATCCAGCCGCCCGACGGCGCGTTTTTGCACCTGTATGCGGTAGACCTGGCGCGCACCCCGGATGGCCGCTGGTGGGTCACCGCCGACCGTACCCAGGCGCCCTCCGGTGCAGGCTACGCCCTGGAAAACCGCACCATCGTGTCTCGCGCCTTCCCGGACTTGTATCGCGATCTGCAGGTGCAGCATCTCACCGGTTTCTTCCGCACATTGCAGGAAACCCTGGCGCGTCAGGCCCCCGGCGATGATCAGACACCGCTGATTGTGCTGCTTACCCCTGGGCGTTTCAACGAGAGCTATTTCGAACATCTCTACCTCGCGCGCCAGCTCGGTTACCCGCTGGTGGAAGGCGGCGATCTCACCGTGCGCGACAGCCGTGTGTTTCTCAAGACCCTCAGCGGCCTGCGCCGGGTGCACGCGATCATGCGCCGCCTCGACGACGACTTCTGCGACCCGTTGGAGCTGCGCACCGACTCGGCCCTGGGCGTGCCGGGCCTGCTCGACGCGGTGCGCCAGGGCCATGTGCTGGTGGCCAATGCCCTGGGCAGCGGCGTGCTGGAGTCTCCGGGTTTGCTGGGCTTTCTGCCGAAGATCAACCAGTTTCTGTTTGGCGAAGAACTGATCCTGCCGTCCATCGCCACCTGGTGGTGCGGCGAGGCGCCGGTGCTTGCCGAAGCCTTGCACAAACTGCCGGAACTGCTGATCAAACCGGCATTTGCGTCGCAGAGTTTTACCCCCGTGTTTGGCCGCGATCTGGACGATGCGCAGCGCCAGGCCCTGACCCAACGCATGCGCGCGCGCCCTTACGCGTACGTGGCCCAGGAGCTGGCGCAATTGTCCCAGGCGCCGGTGTGGCACACCGAAGAGGATCACCTGCAACACCGTGCCATCGGCATGCGCGTGTACGCCGTGGCCAGCGACGACGGCTATCGTGTGTTGCCCGGCGGGCTGACGCGTGTGGCCGCCGAAGCCGATGCCGAGGTGGTGTCGATGCAACGCGGCGGCGCGAGCAAAGACACCTGGGTCCTCGGTGAGCGCACACCTGGCGGCGAACAGTGGCGCGCGCAACGCCCCATCGGCGCCCATGACCTGGTGCGCCGCGACCCCTATCTGCCCTCGCGGGTAGTGGAAAACCTGTTCTGGTTTGGCCGTTATTGCGAACGCTGCGATGACAGCGCGCGCTGGCTGCGGATCGTGTTGGCGCGCTACGTCGACGGCGACGACCCGCTAGCGTTGCAGGCGGCGGTGGCGCTGGGCGAGAACCTGCGCTTGTTGCCGGAGGAGGGCGAGCTGCCCGAGCGCCTGCTGGCCGCGTTGCTCGGTGACGATTGGCCGTCGAGCCTGCGCGCTAACCTGCAACGCTTGCAGTGGGCGGCGTCTCAGGTGCGGGGCAAGTTGTCCCGGGAAAACTGGCAGGCCCTGGTGGAGCTGCAACGCGAAGCCTTGGAGCTTGCGCGCGAGACGGCGGACTTCGGCGAGCTGCTGGACTTTCTCAACCGCCTGGTGATGTCCCTCGCGGCGCTGTCCGGGTTCGCCCTGGACGACATGACCCGCGATGAGGGCTGGCGCTTCTTGATGATGGGGCGGCGCATCGAGCGTCTGCAGTTTCTCAGCAGCAGCCTTGCGGCGTTCCTGCGCGGCGTGGCGGTGTTCGATCAAGCGGGGCTGGAATGGTTGCTGGAATTGGGCAACAGCAGCATCACCTACCGCTCGCGCTACCTGGCGGTGCCGCAACTGATCCCGGTGCTCGACCTGTTGTTGCTGGACGAGCAGAACCCTCATGCGGTGTTGTTCCAGCTCAAACTGGTGAGTCGCACGTTGCGACGGCTCAACGACGACTTTGGCGTGCCGCGGGAAACCGGTCTGGGACCGTTGGTGGAGCGTCTCACGCGCTTCGACCTGAGTTGCCTGGAGAACCCGCTGTTCGGCGAGTCCGGCGTACGCGCCGCGTTGGATGGCCTGGCCGACCTGCTGCAAGCGGTGGCCGAGGAGAGTGGGCAAGTGTCGGATCGCCTGGCGCTGCGCCACTTCGCTCATGTGGATGATGTAAGCCAGCAAACGGTGTCGCTGTGATGAGTGCGCGCTACCAGATTTTCCACGATACCCATTACCACTACGACAGCCCGGTGTCCCTGGCCCAGCAGTTGGCGCATCTGTGGCCGCGTGCGTGTGAGTGGCAGCGCTGCAGCGCGCAACAATTGGATATCAGCCCGCAGCCGTCCTCACGCCGCGACGAGCTGGATGTGTTCGGCAACCCCATCACCCGCCTGGCCTTCGAGCGGCCCCACGATGAACTGCTGGTCAATGCCGGGCTGACCGTGGAAGTGCTGGCGCGGCCGGCGCCGGATTTCGCTCGGTCGCCGGCGTGGGACCAGACCCGCGACAGCCTGACCTACAGCAGCCGGCCGATGTCGCCCGAGGCGATCGAAGCCTGCCGCTATCGCTTCGAGTCGCCCTATGTGCATTTGAAGCAAACCTTCGTCGACTTCTCGCAAAGCTGTTTCGCGCCGGGGCGGCCATTGCTGCTGGGCGTGCAGGCGTTGATGCAGAAGATCTTCAGCGAATTCACCTTCGATGCCGAAGCCACCCAGGTCGCTACACCGCTGGTGGAGGTGCTGGAACGCCGTCGCGGCGTATGCCAGGACTTCGCCCACTTGATGCTTGCGTGTCTGCGCTCGCGCGGTCTGGCGGCGCGTTACATCAGCGGTTATCTGCTCACGCAGCCGCCACCCGGCCAGGCACGGCTGATCGGCGCCGATGCGTCCCATGCGTGGGTCTCGGTGTATTGCCCGGTGTCAGGCTGGGTGGATTTCGATCCGACGAATAATGTGCAGCCGGCACTGGAGCACATCACCCTGGCCTGGGGCCGGGATTTTTCCGATGTGTCGCCGTTGCGTGGGGTGATTCTGGGGGGAGGCAGCCATGACCCGGAAGTGCGGGTGACGGTAATGCCGCTGGAGTAATGGTGGATTGTGGTGAACGGGGCGGGCCTGTTCACCACAAAGGAATTATTCGGCAGGATCTTTTGGTGTTTCGGTTTCGTCGCTCGTTACTTCACCGTCAACTTCCGGGTTGAGGGCGCCGGCCTCTTCATCGGCAGCGGCTTTCTTGCGTTGCAGCTTTTCCTCTTTCTTCTGTTCCTTGGCCAAGTCTCTCTGACGTTTGGCGAAGGAGTAATTAGGTTTGGCCATGGGCAATCCTCTAGGGTCGAAGGTGAGGGTGGGCGGCGCGCGGCTGCCTCGGGTCGCCATGGTAGCAGCTTAGCAGCGCGCTTGGCCTTCACTTACCGCAGGCGTAAGCGGCCAGCAGGCCGTTGAACAATTGGTTGAGGTACATGGCGCGGGCTCCAGATAGGTGATGGAGCCGATCATAGGCAGCCTGCGGCACTTTGGCCGGTTGATTGTGTCGATAGGTCTGATAGCCTAAAGTTGTATACAATCTGTTGATTCAGATCATAGGAAATCGTGCCTGTCTCAGGCACCCTTGCCGCATCATGCGTTTTTAACCCTGCCTTGGAGATTCACATGTTTGCCAAAATCGTTGCTGTTTCCCTGCTGACATTGGCCAGCGGCCAGTTGCTGGCTGCAGAGTGCAAGGTCACCGTCGACTCGACTGACCAGATGTCCTTCAACACCAAGGAAATCACGATCGACAAGAGCTGCAAGACATTCACCGTCGAGCTGACTCATTCCGGCAGCCTGCCGAAGAACGTCATGGGTCATAACTGGGTGCTCACCAGCGCCGCTGACATGCAGCCGGTGGCTACCGATGGGATGGCCGCCGGTATCGACAAGAACTACCTGAAAGAAGGCGACAGCCGCATCATCGCCCACACCAAGATCATCGGTGCCGGCGAGAAAGATTCCGTGACCTTCGACGTGTCGAAACTGGCTGCGGGTACCGATTACGCGTTCTTCTGCTCGTTCCCAGGCCACATCTCGATGATGAAAGGCACTGTGGTCGTCAAGTAAGGCGCGTAACCGTTCATCGGGGGCAAGCCCCCTCCCACCTTGGATTGTGAATACAGTCAACTGTGGGAGGGGGCTTGCCCCCGATGACTTTCTGCCTGGTTCACCTCACGGCGCAAACGGCATGACCCGCTTGTGCTCGGTCTTGCGATACGTCTCGCAGATAATCCTGAACGCCTCTTCCCGCACCGGCTCGCCGTGCAGGAATGCATCGATCTCAGCGTAAGTCACACCATGTGACGCCTCATCCGGCTTGCCCGGCGACAAGTCTTCCAGGTCGGCGGTCGGCACCTTCTCAACCAGTGATTCCGGCGCGCCAAAATGCCGCGCAATCGCACGCACCTGGTTTTTCACCAACCCGCTCAACGGCGCCAGGTCGCACGCCCCATCCCCGAATTTGGTAAAAAAGCCCATCACCGCTTCCGCCGCATGGTCGGTACCGATCACCAGGCCGCCGGCCGCGCCGGCGATGGTGTATTGCGCCACCATGCGCATGCGCGCCTTGGTGTTGCCCAGCACGAAATCACGGGACACCGCCGCCTTGCCTTCAAACGCCGCCACTTCACTGGCCAGGGCTTTGACCGCCGGGCCAATGTTGACGGTGTGACGCTCGTCCGGCTCGATAAAGTCTACCGACGCCTGGGCATCGATTTCATCGAACTGGGTTTCGTAAGGCAGGCGCACGGCGATGAAGCGATACGCCTGGTCACCGGTGCTGGCGCGCAGCTCCTGCATCGCCCGTTGGGCCAGCAGGCCAGCGGTCAGGGAGTCGACGCCGCCGCTGATGCCCAACACCAGGGCCTTGAGCCCGGAATTGCGCAGGCAGTCCTGAATAAACGCCACGCGCCGCGCTACTTCGGCCTCAAGCGCGGCCTGGTCGTTGAATGGCGCTTGGACCTTGAGCTGCTGCGCGATCTCACGCTGTACGGCTTGCATGCTTCACTCCTTGTTGGATAGGGCAGGTACTTTGAAAACGTGACGCAGATAGGCGACAAAATTCGGGTCGGTGCATTGGGTCTTGCCCGGTTCATCGGAGATCTTCGCCACGGGCTGGCCATTGCAGGCGGTCATTTTAAGCACAATGCTCATCGGCTCCACCCCTGGAATGTCACAGGTCAGGTTGGTGCCGATGCCGAAGCTCACGTTAATGCGGCCTCGCAGCGCGCGGAAGATCTCCAGGGCCTTGGGCAGCGACAGGCTGTCGGAGAACACCAGCGTCTTGCTCATCGGCTCGATGCCCAGCTTGTGATAATGCGCGATGGCTTTTTCCGCCCATTGCACCGGGTCGCCGGAGTCGTGGCGCAGGCCGTCGAAGAGCTTGGCGAAGTACAGGTCGAAGTCGCCGAGGAACGCATCGGTGGTGATGCAATCGGTCAGGGCGATGCCCAACAGGCCACGGTATTCGCGCACCCAGCAATCGAGCGCGGCGATCTGGCTGTCGATCAGGCGCGGGCCGAGTTGCTGATGAGCCATGATCCATTCATGGGCCATGGTGCCCAGGGGCTTCATGTTGAACTCGCGGGCCAGGTGCACGTTGCTGGTGCCGACGAACCGCCCGGGGAAGTCATGCTTGAGCACACTGACCACTTCTTCCTGCACCCGGTACGAGAAGCGCCGACGCGTGCCGAAGTCGGCCACTTGCAGCTCCGACAGCTCATCGCTGCCGGCGTTGGCCGTCAGCCAATCGAACTTGCGGTACAACTGCTCGCGGGCCTGTTCGAGGATTACGGTCTGGTAGCGGTAGCGGTTGCGCACTTCGCTGACAATGGCCAGCAACGGCACTTCGAACAGGATCACATGCAACCAGGGCCCGCGCAGGCGGATGAACAGCTCGCCGTTTTCGATACCGGTCTGCACATAGCGCAGGTTGAAGCGAAACAGCCCGAGGAAGCGCAAAAAGTCCGGCTTCATAAAGCTGATGCGTTCCAGGAACCCCAGTTGGTCCGGGCTCAGGCTCAGCTCGGCGAGGCGCTCGATCTGGTAGCGGATCTCCGCCAGGTAGGGCCGCAGGTCTTCGCTGTTACGGCAACGGAATTCCCATTCAACTTCCACGTTGGGGTAGTTGTGCAGCACCGCCTGCATCATGGTCAGTTTGTAGAAGTCGGTGTCGAGCAGGTTCTGCACGATGCGATCGGCAAACACGCTCTCGCTCATAACGGGAATCTCCAGATGGATCGGCGCGGGGGCCGACCTTTACTCACGAATTTAAAAGGGGGCTAGTGGCGCATAGACCTGAGGGGTTTTGCCAGACATTTTTTCGGGGAGGCCACTGGCCTCATCGGGGGCAAGCCCCCTCCCACATTTGAAATGCATTCCACTCCAGGCACTAGATCACCTGCTCCATCATCCACTTCACAAATTCGCGCACCTTGGGCACTTCGGCTGCGTGCTCCGGGTAGGCCAGGTAATACGCGTCCTGGCTGGGCATCGCATGCTGCCAGGGGATCACGAGCTTGCCGTCGGCCAATTCTTCTTCCACCAGAAAGCGTGGCAATAACGCCACGCCGCACCCCACCTGCGCCGCGCGGATGCACATATAGAAAGTGTCGAAACGCGGGCCGTGGTAGCTGTGCTCGGTGTGATAACCCTGGTCGGCAAACCAGTCGTGCCAGCCCTGGGGGCGCGAAGCATTTTGCAGCAGCACCAGGTTGCTCAACTGCGTGGGATCGGTGAAGGGCTGCGCCGGCAGGCTCTCCGGGGCGCACACCGGCACCAGCTCTTCGCTGAACAGTTTCAGGCTCTCGGTGCCCGGCCGCGCACCCTGGCCGAAGTAGAACGCCATGTCGGCCTTGCCTTGCAGCAGCTCGTCCGGCTCCTGCTCGTTGCACAGGTCCAGATGGATCTGCGGGTGACGCAGGCGCCAGCCCTTCAGGCGCGGCACCAACCAGCGCGCGCCGAAGGTGTAGGGCGTAGACACGCGCAGTACTTCGGTCTCACCGCCGTAGGAGCGCAGGTAGTGGGTGGACATCTCTACCTGCGTAAGGATCTTGCGCACCTCCACCAGGTACAAATCGCCCGCCGGCGTCATCTGCAGGCGGCGCCGCACGCGGCGGAACAGCAGGTGCTGCAGCAACTCTTCCAATTGCGCCACCTGCTTGCTCACCGCGCTCTGGGTGAGGTTCAGCTCCTCCGCGGCGCGGGTAAAACTCAGGTGACGGGTGGCCGCTTCGAAACACTGCAGGGCGGTGATCGAGGGCAAATGTCTTTTATTCAGCACGGCGTGCCTCTTTTTATTCCTGGCATGAATAAACGGAATGATATCTCGCCTAATCGTCGTTTGTTGGCAAGTCTTGGGCCAGCTACAAATAAGCCTTGGATCGTCGTGCGGGCCGCGGCGCTTTTTTTTCTACACAGATTGAAGGAGTGACCCATGGTTGCCGCATTGCTTGATCGTCTCGGGGTGAACCCGGCGTTGTACCAGTCGGGTAAACACCCCGTGCACTCGCCGATCGATGGCAGCCGTATCGGCAGCGTGCACTGGGAAGGCGCCGCCGAGGTGGAGCAACAGGTCAGTCGCGCCGAGCATGCATTCGAGGCCTGGCGCAAGGTGCCGGCGCCGCGTCGCGGTGAGTTGGTGCGCCAGTTCGGCGATGTCCTGCGCCAGTACAAGGCCGACCTGGGCGAGCTGGTGTCCTGGGAAGCCGGCAAGATCACCCAGGAGGGCTTGGGTGAAGTGCAGGAAATGATCGACATCTGCGACTTCGCCGTCGGCCTGTCCCGTCAGCTGTACGGCTTGACCATCGCCTCTGAGCGCCCTGGCCACCATATGCGTGAAACCTGGCACCCGCTGGGCGTGGTCGGCGTGATCAGCGCGTTCAACTTTCCGGTCGCAGTGTGGGCCTGGAACACCGCCCTGGCGCTGGTATGCGGCAATGCCGTGATCTGGAAACCGTCGGAAAAGACCCCGCTCACCGCGTTGGCCTGCCAGGCGCTGTTCGAGCGCGTCGCGAAAACCTTCAGCGATGCCCCCGAGTACCTGAGCCAGGTGATCATCGGCGGTCGCGATGCCGGCGCCGCGTTGGTGGACGATCCGCGCGTGGCTCTGATCAGCGCCACCGGCAGCACCCGCATGGGCCGCGAAGTGGCGCCCAAAGTCGCCGCGCGTTTCGCCCGCAGCATCCTCGAATTGGGCGGCAACAACGCCATGATCCTCGGCCCGAGCGCCGACCTGGACATGGCCGTGCGCGCCATCTTGTTCAGCGCGGTCGGCACCGCTGGTCAGCGATGCACCACCCTGCGTCGGCTGATCGCCCACGAGTCGGTCAAGGACGAAATCGTCACCCGTCTCAAGGCCGCGTATTCGAAAGTACGCATCGGCCACCCGCTGGAAGGCAACCTGGTCGGCCCGTTGATCGACAAGCACGGCTTCGACAACATGCAGGACGCCCTAGAGCAAGCCTTGAGCGAAGGCGGCAAGGTGTTCGGCGGCAAGCGCCAGCTGGAAGACACCTTCCCCGACGCCTACTACGTATCGCCGGCCATCGTGGAAATGCCCGAGCAGAGCGACGTGGTGTGCACCGAAACCTTCGCGCCGATCCTGTATGTGGTCGGCTACACCGACTTCGCCGAAGCCCTGCGCCTGAACAACGCCGTGCCCCAAGGCCTGTCCTCGTGCATCTTCACCACCGATGTGCGCGAGGCTGAGCAATTCATGTCGGCGGTGGGCAGCGACTGTGGCATCGCCAACGTCAACATCGGCCCGAGCGGCGCGGAAATCGGCGGCGCGTTCGGTGGCGAGAAAGAGACCGGCGGCGGGCGTGAATCCGGTTCCGATGCGTGGCGCGGGTACATGCGCCGCCAGACCAACACCGTGAACTACTCGCTGGAGTTGCCATTAGCGCAAGGCATCACCTTCGACTGATGATCGTTCCCACGCTCCGCGTGGGAATGCATCCTGTGACGCTCCGCGTCACGACCTGAAAGCGGACGCGGAGCGTCCTGGGCTACATTCCCACGCTCCGCGTGGGAACGATCGGTTGTGAGTTCATCCCGGAGTCTGGCAATGGCACTACGCGAAGCATGTTTGTGGGAACACCTTACCCCCAGCCGGCCGGATCGTGCCGCGCTCAACGGCGAGGTCAAGGTGGATGTGTGCGTGATCGGCGCCGGGATCACCGGCCTATCGGCGGCGATCCATTTGCTGGAACAGGGTAAAAGCGTCGCCGTGCTCGAAGCCCATCGCAGCGGGCATGGCGGTTCCGGGCGCAATGTCGGGTTGGTGAATGCCGGCTTGTGGATCCCGCCGGACGAGATTGAAGCCGGTTTCGGCGAAGCGGTGGGCAGCCAGCTCAACCGCATGCTCGGCGCGGCGCCGGCGCTGGTGTTCAGCCTGATCGACAAATACGCCATCGATTGCCAATTGCGTCGCGAAGGCACGTTGCACATGGCGCACAACGCCCGTGGCGAGGCGGACTTGCGCAGCCGTGAGGAACAATGGAAGCGCCGTGGCGCGCCTGTCGAATTACTCACCGGCCAAGCCTGCGAGCACGCCACCGGAACCAAAAAGATCGCTGCCGCCTTGCTGGACCGGCGCGCGGGCACGCTCAACCCCATGGCCTACACCACCGGCCTGGCAAATGCGGCGGCAGGGCTGGGTGGGCAACTGTTCGATCATTCCCCCGTGACGCGGCTGGAGCGCCAAGGCTCGGACTGGTCGGTCCAGACCGCCGACGGTGCGGTGCGTGCCGCCCAAGTGGTCATCGCCTCCAACGCCTACACCGAAGGCGAATGGACCGCGCTGCGACGAAACTTCTTCCCCGGTTATTACTACCAAGTCGCGTCGGCCCCGTTGGCAGACGCCGCCGCCGAGCAAATCCTGCCCGGTGGACAGGGCTCCTGGGACACCCGCCAAGTCTTGAGCAGCATCCGCCGCGATGCCGATGGCCGGCTGCTGCTCGGCAGCCTGGGCAATGGCAACCAGAAACCGACGTGGTTCCTCAAGGCGTGGGCCGACCGGGTGCAACAGCACTACTTTCCGTACCTCAAATCGGTGCAGTGGGAATATACCTGGACCGGCTGCATCGCCTTTACTCCCGACCACTTGATGCGCTTGTTCGAGCCGGCCCCGGGGTTGGTGGCGGTTACCGGCTACAACGGGCGGGGCGTGACCACCGGCAGTGTGGTGGGTAAGGCGTTTGCCGAGTATCTATGTCACCAGAATCCCCAGGCGCTGCCGATCCCGTTTGCGCCGATGCAACCACTGGCGGCGGTGGGCCTGCGCAGCTGCCTGTATGAAGCCGGGTTCTCGCTGTATCACGCGGGGCAATGCCTGAGGATCGTTATCTGATCAGCGAAATACCCCCCAAAGCCGCGCATTTTCTTAGCAGGCTACTCATCTGTATTGGTGCAAGTCGTAGCAAACGCGCACTGTAAATGTGCAGTTCCGTTACGCCTACGGTTACCGCTGTAGGAAGTGGTGTTTATCGCTCTGGTTGCAGGTGCGACCGGTAATGGTTGTACCTTTTACAGCTTTAGGTTGCACCTGGGCGTGCCAGAGGGTTGCACGTGCTGGCATGCGGAGACGAAACGCCTGCAATAACAATGACACCGTGTCTTTTTGAAGAATAAAAACGTAATGGCACGCGGCTTGCTCTGAGCTTTCGGTGAAAAGTTTGAATGCAAGTTGTCGTGCCTAAAATCAAAAATATCGGAGCACCACTCATGTCCCAGACGTTTTACAAGAAAGGCTTTCTTGCTCTCGCCGTGGCAGCGGCGCTGGGTGTTTCTGCGTTTGTTCAAGCTGATGTGAAGATTGGCGTAGCGGGGCCGATGACCGGCGCCAACGCCGCTTTCGGTGAGCAATACATGAAGGGTGCCCAGGCGGCAGCCGATGTGATCAACAAGGCTGGCGGCATCAACGGCGAACAGATCAAGCTGGTGGCCGGTGACGACGCCTGCGAACCCAAGCAGGCCGTGGCCGTCGCCAACCGCCTGGCGGACCAGGACAAAGTCATCGGCGTGGTCGGGCACTTCTGCTCGTCGAACACCATCCCGGCGTCCGAGGTGTATGACGAAGCGGGCATCATCGCGATCACCCCAGGCTCTACCAACCCGCAGGTCACCGAGCGCGGCCTGGGCGCCATGTTCCGCATGTGCGGGCGTGACGACCAGCAGGGCATCGTCGCCGGCGACTACATCGTCGATGTGCTCAAGGGCAAGAAAATCGCGGTGATCAACGACAAGGACACCTACGGCAAGGGCCTGGCCGACGCCACCGCTGCGCAGTTGACCAAGCGTGGCGTCAAGCCGGTGCTGGAAGAAGGCCTGACCCGTGGCGAGAAAGACTTCAGCGCCCTGGTCACCAAGATCCGCTCCCTGGGCGCCGACGTTGTGTACTTCGGTGGCCTGCACCCGGAAGCCGGTCCCCTGGTTCGCCAGATTCGTGAAGCGGGCCTCAAGGACGTCAAGTTCATGTCCGATGACGGCATCGTGACTGACGAATTGGTGGCTACCGCCGGTGGTGCGCAGTATGTGGATGGCGTCTACATGACCTTCGGCGCCGACCCGCGCCTGCTGCCGGACAGCAAGACCGTCGTGGAAGAGTTCCGCAAAAACGGCACCGAGCCCGAAGGCTACACCTTGTACGCCTATGCCTCGATCCAGGCCCTGGCCGCCGGCTTCAATGGCGCCAAATCCAACAAAGGCGAAGACGCCGCCAAATGGCTCAAAGCCAATCCGGTCAAGACCGTGATGGGCGAGAAGACCTGGGACGCCAAGGGCGACCTGAAAATCTCCGACTACGTGGTTTACCAGTGGGATAAAGACGGCAAATACCACCAGCTGGAAAAGCAGAAGTAATCCATGTGGGAGGGGGCAAGCCCCTCCCACAGTGGGACAGTGTTGTGTTTGAGATCTGACTTTTCCTCCAGAAGCGCCGCGCACCTCAGGGTGTGCAGGTGCTCACCGCGTGAGATTGCGTTATGGATGGTATTTTCCTGCAGCAACTGGTCAATGGGCTGACCCTCGGGTCGGTCTATGGCCTGATCGCCATCGGCTACACAATGGTCTACGGCATCATTGGCATGATCAACTTCGCCCACGGCGAGGTTTATATGATTTCCGCTTACCTCGCGGCGATCAGTCTGGCACTGCTGGCTTACTTCGGCATCGAATCCTTCCCGCTGCTCATTCTCGGCACTTTGATCTTCACCGTAGTCGTCACCGGCGTGTACGGCTGGGTCATCGAGCGTGTCGCCTACAAACCGCTGCGCAACTCCACCCGATTGGCCCCGCTGATCAGCGCCATCGGCATCTCCCTGATCCTGCAGAACTACGCGCAGATCGCCCAGGGCGCGAAACAACAAGGCATCCCCACCCTGCTGGCCGGCGCCTGGCGCGTCGACATCGGCAGCGGGTTCGTCCAACTGACGTACACCAAGGTCTTCATCCTCGTGGCGGCGTTTGCCGGCATGGCGTTGCTCACCTACATCATCAAGTACACCAAGCTCGGCCGCATGTGCCGCGCTACCCAGCAAGACCGCAAGATGGCCTCGATCCTGGGGATCAACACCGACCGCGTGATTTCCTACGTGTTTGTGATCGGTGCCGCCATGGCCGCGCTGGCCGGCGTATTGATCACCCTCAACTACGGCACGTTCGATTTCTATGCCGGTTTCATCATTGGCATCAAGGCCTTCACCGCCGCGGTTCTCGGCGGCATCGGTTCCCTGCCTGGGGCGATGCTCGGCGGGATCATCCTCGGGATTTCCGAATCGCTGTTCTCGGGGTTGATCAACTCTGACTACAAAGACGTATTCAGTTTCTCCCTGCTGGTGGTGATCCTGATTTTCCGTCCTCAGGGCCTGCTGGGTCGTCCGCTCGTGGCTAAGGTGTAAAACATGTCTGCTGCCAAACCCATCGATATCAAGAAAAGTGTCGTCGATACGGTCCTTGCCGGGCTGATTTCGCTGATCGTGTTCGGCCCGATCGTCGGCGTGGTCCTCGACGGCTATAGCTTCAACCTGGAACCGGCGCGTGTGGGCCTGTTGGTCGCCATCGTGATGGTCGGCCGCTTCGCCATGAGCCTGTTCCTGCAAACCCCCAAGGGCGTGAAGATCCTGCAGGGTTTTGAAAGCAGCGGCTCGGGTGTGCATGTGCTGGCGCCTGACTACAAGTCGCGGCTGCGCTGGATCATCCCGGCGCTGATTGTGATCGCCATCGTGTTCCCCATCTTCGCCAACAAATACCTGCTGACCGTGGTGATCCTCGGCCTGATCTATGTGTTGCTGGGCCTGGGCCTGAACATCGTGGTCGGCCTGGCCGGGCTGCTCGACCTGGGTTACGTGGCGTTCTACGCCATCGGTGCCTACGGCCTGGCGCTGGGTTATCAGTACCTGGGCCTGGGCTTCTGGAGCGTGCTGCCACTGGCAGCCATCGCAGCGGCGCTGGCGGGCTGCATACTCGGCTTCCCGGTGCTGCGAATGCACGGTGACTACCTGGCCATCGTGACCCTGGGCTTTGGTGAAATCATTCGCCTGGTCCTCAACAACTGGTTGTCGTTCACCGGCGGCCCGAACGGTATGCCGGTGCCTTCGCCGACCTTCCTGGGCCTTGAGTTCGGGCGCAAAGCCAAGGAGGGTGGGATTCCGTTCCACGAGTTCTTCGGCATCGAGTACAACGCCAATATCAAGTTCATGTTCATCTACATCGTGCTGTTCCTGGTGGTGCTGGCCGTGCTGTACATCAAGCATCGCCTCACGCGCATGCCGGTCGGTCGTGCCTGGGAAGCCCTGCGCGAGGATGAGATCGCCTGCCGCTCCATGGGCCTGAACCATGTACTGGTCAAGCTCTCGGCGTTCACCATCGGCGCTTCCACGGCCGGCCTGGCCGGTGTGTTCTTCGCCAGTTACCAAGGTTTCGTCAACCCGTCGTCGTTCACCTTCTTCGAATCGGCGTTGATCCTGGCCATCGTGGTGTTGGGCGGCATGGGCTCGACGGTGGGCGTGGTGATTGCCGCGTTCGTATTGACCGTCGCACCGGAACTGCTGCGCAGCTTCTCGGAATACCGCGTGCTGCTGTTCGGGGTGTTGATGGTGGTGATGATGATCTGGCGACCGCGCGGTTTGATCCGCATCAGCCGCACCGGTGTGACACCGCGCAAGGGAGTGGCGCCATGAATAAGGAAGTCGTGCTTTCCGTGGAACACCTGATGATGCACTTCGGTGGCATCAAGGCCCTGAGCGATGTGAGCCTCAAGGTCGAACGCAACTCTATCTTCGCCCTGATCGGCCCCAACGGCGCCGGCAAGACCACGGTGTTCAACTGCCTTACCGGTTTCTACAAAGCCAGTGGCGGCAAGATCCAGCTCAATGTGCGTGGCAAGCAGACCAACGTGATCCAGCTGCTGGGCGAGCGCTTCCAGGCCACCGATTTCGTGTCGCCGAAAAGCTTCCTCAGCCGCGTGTACTACAAAATGTTCGGCGGCACCCACTTGGTGAACCGCGCGGGGCTGGCGCGTACGTTCCAGAATATCCGCCTGTTCAAGGAAATGTCCGTGGTGGAAAACCTGCTGGTGGCGCAGCACATGTGGGTCAACCGCAACATGCTGGCGGGCATCCTCAACACCAAGGGTTACCGCAAGGCCGAGAGTGACGCCCTTGACCATGCGTTCTACTGGCTGGAAGTGGTGGACCTGGTGGACTGCGCCAACCGGCTGGCCGGTGAGCTTTCCTACGGCCAGCAGCGGCGCCTGGAAATTGCCCGCGCCATGTGCACCCGGCCGCAGATCATCTGCCTGGACGAGCCGGCGGCGGGCCTCAACCCCCAGGAAACCGAAGCCCTCAGCGCGATGATTCGCCTGTTGCGCGACGAACACGACCTTACGGTGGTGTTGATTGAACATGACATGGGCATGGTGATGAGTATTTCCGATCATATCGTGGTGCTGGACCACGGCAACGTGATCGCCGAGGGCGGGCCGGACGCGATCCGCAACGACCCCAAAGTGATCGCCGCCTACCTGGGCGCCGACGAAGAGGAACTGGTATGAGTGCACCTATCCTCGAAATGAAGGAATTGGACGTGTTCTACGGCCCGATCCAGGCCCTGAAAAAAGTCTCGCTGCACATTAACGAAGGCGAAACCGTCAGCCTGATCGGCTCCAACGGTGCGGGTAAGTCCACATTGCTGATGTCGATCTTCGGCCAGCCACGGGCCGAGTCGGGGCAGATTCTCTACAACGGCGTCGACATTACCCACAAGTCGTCCCACTACATTGCCTCCAACGGCATCGCGCAGTCGCCGGAAGGGCGGCGGGTATTCCCCGATATGACCGTCGAGGAAAACCTGCTGATGGGCACCATTCCGATCGGTGACAAGTTCGCCGGTGAAGATATGCAGCGCATGTTCGAGCTGTTCCCGCGCCTTAAGGAGCGGCGTAACCAGCGCGCCATGACCATGTCCGGCGGCGAACAGCAAATGCTCGCCATCGCCCGCGCACTGATGAGCCGGCCCAAGCTGTTGCTGTTGGATGAGCCGAGCCTGGGCCTGGCGCCGATTGTGGTGAAGCAGATCTTTTCCACCCTGCGCGAGTTGGCGGCTACCGGGATGACGATTTTTCTGGTGGAACAGAACGCCAACCACGCACTGCGTTTGTCGGACCGCGCGTATGTGATGGTCAACGGTGAGATTCGCCTGACGGGCACCGGCAAGGAACTGCTGGTCAATGAGGAAGTGCGCAACGCCTACCTCGGCGGCCACTGATCTGAATCACGACGCAGTACCCTGGGGAGGGGGCAAGCCCCGGTACAAACCGGGGGCATCGTTCCCACGCTCCCGCGTGGGAATGCAGCCCGCGACGCTCCGCGTCACCTGTGCACAGTGGCCAAAACCTGCGGCGCCTGGCGGGACGCGGAGCGTCCCAGGTGGCATTCCCACGCAGAGCGTGGGAACGATCAGCGCGCGCCATTCAACCAGGCATCAAGATCGTTCCCACACTCCCGCGTGGGAATGCAGCCGTGACGCTCCGCGTCGCCCGTGCACAGTGGCCAAAACCTGCGGCGCTTGGCGGGACGCGGAGCGTCCCAGGCGGCATTCCCACGCAGAGCGTGGGGACGATCA